>DATLUZ010000266.1:0-2702 GCA_035577785.1 Burkholderiales bacterium
TTGCCTGGTCGAGCTTCGCCTGCATCTCGCGGCCGTCGTCGTCGTTGCCCGGATAGCCGCCCGCCGCCGTGGCGGGGTTCGTGGCGCTCGCCCCCGACGGCCTCACGCCGGCGGGCGGCTATCCGGGCAACGACGACGACGGCCGCGAGATGCAGGCGAAGCTCGACCAGGCAAAGCTGCGCGCCGACATGCTGAACGGCGCGAGGTTTCTCAAGGCGAACAAGCTCTCGAACGGCAAGCTCGGCGCGACCGGCTTCTGCTGGGGCGGCGGGACCACCAATTTTCTTGCGGCCGCGATGGGGACGGATCTGCAGGCAGCGGCGCCGTTCTACGGCGCGGCGGCCGAGACCGCTTCGGTGGCGAAGATCAAGGCGCCGATCCTCGCCCATCTTGCCGAGAACGATCCGCGGATCAACGAGATGTACCCCGCGTACGAAGACGCGATGAAGAAGGCCGGCGTGCGCTACGAGGTCCACGTTTATCCCGGCACGCAGCACGGCTTCCACAACAACTCCACCCCGCGCTACAACGAAGCGGCGGCGAAGCTCGCGTGGGACCGCACCATCGCCCACTTCAAGAAGTACTTGGTGTAGCGCTTCAGGAAATCAGCGAAGGCGAGGGCTTAATCTCGCCGCGCTCGATGCGCGTCACGATCCCGGCGATGCGGGCATGGCTCGGCGTCGACACGCCGACTTCGGCGCCCTTGCGCGCGATATAGCCGTTCATGGCGTCGATCTCTGTGCGCCGGCTTTTCCGGATGTCCTGCGCCATCGACGGGCGCTGGATGTCGCCGCGCGGGTTCGAGTCGCTCTTGGGCACGAGGAGCGCCTCGACTTCGGACAGCGCCCGGGTGTCGCCCTCGGCGGCGCGTGCCATGGTCTCGGGCTCGACGCCGCGGATTTTCTCGAGCTGGTAGCCGAGCGCCTGTCCGACACGCACGGCTTCGCCGGCGAGCCGGATCTGGAAGCGCCGGATCGCATCGTTGCGCAGGCAATCGCCCGAAGTCAGGCCCGTGGCCGCGGTGACGGGATTGCCCATCGCGTTCTGCACCAGCTTCGACCAGCGCTCGCCCCAGAGGTTGGTGGTCGCCTTCGAGCTGTCGATGGCGCGGAACCACCCCACGAGCTCCTCGACCCGCGGCGTGATGCGGCCGTGCGGCTCGCCGATGCGGAACACCGTGTGCTTGTCGCCGCCCTTCGCGACCGTCCTGCGGATGCGCCCCGCTTCGTAGAGGTCGACCGAGATGAGCGAAGCCACCGCGCCGAGCGTGCGGCCCCAGCCGACCACGCCGGCGATGGTCTCTTCGTTGAGGCAGTTCTGCAGCGACAGGGCGAAGCCCTGCTCGGAGAGGTAGGGCGCGATGAGCGCGGTCGCCCAGCGGGTGTCGTAGGACTTGACCGAGATCATCGCGATATCGACGGGGTTTCGCGCCAGGGACTGCACCTCGGTCAGGTGCAGGGTCTTCGCCTTCCTGACGACGAATTTCTCCTCCGGCGTGACGCCGTCGAGCTCCAGGCCGCGCGCGCGGATCGTTTCCACATGCTCCGGCCAGGCATCGATAAGGGTGACGTCGTGGCCAAGGTGGGCGAGCGAGCCGCCGACATAGCCTCCCAGCGCTCCCGCGCCAACGACTGCAATGCGTTTTGTCATAGACTAGGTGCGATGATAATCGAGCCGCTGGCCGGCGCGTTGGGGGCCGAAGTGCGCGGCGTCGTCCTCGCCGACCTGCAGGACGAAACCGCCTGGCAGGCGATCCGGCGCGCGTTCCTGCGCTACTCGGTGCTGGCGTTCCGCGACCAGGCGCTCGAGCCCGCCGACCTGATGCGCGTGGGCGGGCGCTTCGGCGAGCCCTGCTTCTATCCCTTCGTCACCGGGCTGGACGGCTATCCGCACATCTTCGAGGTGGTGAAGGAAGAGCAGGAGACCACCAACTTCGGCGGCAACTGGCATTCCGACACCACTTACCTCGCGCAGCCGCCGCTCGCCACGCTGCTCCAGGCGCTCGAGACGCCCGCGTACGGGGGCGATACGCTTTTCGCGAGCACCCAGGCCGCGTACGACGCGCTGTCCGACGGCATGAAGAACCTTGTCGGCGGGCTGGTCGGAGTGAACAGCGCCGGCCTCAAGCTCGGCGGCGGACGCCGCAAGATGCACAGCACCATCGGCGGCATGAAGGTCCACGACACCGAGAATGCCGACCAGTACGAGGCCGAGCATCCCGTGGTGCGCACGCACCCCGACACCGGTCGCAAGGCGCTTTACGTCAGCCGCAGCCACACCATCCGCTTCAAGGGCATGAGCGAAGAAGAGAGCCGCCCGCTCGTCGATTTCCTGCAGGCGCACCAGACGCGCCCGGAGTTCACTTGCCGCGTGCGCTGGGCGCCGGGGACCCTGACCATCTGGGACAACCGCTGCACTCAGCATAACGCCGTCAACGACTACCACGGCCAGCGCCGCCGCATGCGGCGCCTCACCGTCGGCCCGCAAACGCCCTCTTAACCCTTTTTCGCGCAGCGTCCGTTTAATGGTGGAACTGAAAGGGAGATTCCACCATGTCCGTCCGCCGCATCGGCAGCGCAGTCATCGTTCTTGCAGTCGCAGCCTGCTTTTCCGGTTCCGCGTTTTCACAGCAGTCGAGCCGAATAGCCCGGGTCACGCTGTACCCAGGCAGCGCAGCGATCGAGCGCGCCGGAAAAGCAGAG
>DATLUZ010000267.1:0-13610 GCA_035577785.1 Burkholderiales bacterium
GACGCACCCAGTCTCTCGAGGAAGTGGTCGCCGCCTCGCGCGACGAATTCGTCGAGGTGGAAGAGGAAGACGCCGAGAAGTAGGGTGCGGCCACCGACCCGAATCTCGAAAAAGGGGCCTAGCGCCCCTTTTTTTCAACCGAAGTAAGGAGTCTGCAAGGATGACCGAAATCAGCGCAGGACTGGTGAAAGAGCTCCGCGAGCGCACCGGCCTGGGATTCATGGAGTGCAAGAAGGCCCTCACTGAAACAGATGGGGACTTGGAGAAAGCAGAAGAGCTGCTGCGCATCAAGAGCGGCGCCAAGGCGAGCAAGGCCGCGAGCCGCGTCGCGGCCGAAGGCGTGATCGGCGCGTACGTTTCCTCGGACGGCAAGCTCGGCGCGCTGGTGGAGCTGAACTGCGAGACCGACTTCGTAGCCAAGAACGAAGAGTTCGTCGCGTTCGCGCGCTCGCTGGCTGAAACCGTCGCGTCGCAGAACCCAAAGGACGTCGCGGCACTGGCCTCCGGCAAGGTCGAGGAGCGCCGGCAGGCCCTGATCCAGAAGATCGGCGAGAACATGACGATCCGGCGCTTCAAGCGCCTGCAGGCGAAGGGCAAACTTGCCCTCTACCTGCACGGCGTCAAGATCGGCGTGCTGGTCGACTATGACGGCGCCGACGAGGTCGGCAAGGACGTCGCGATGCACATCGCCTTCGCCAAGCCGCAGCACATGACCAAAACCGAGGTGCCGGCTGAGGTGGTTGCACGGGAGCGGGAGATCCAGCTCGCCCGGGCAAAGGAGCAGGGCAAGCCGGAAGAGATCGCCCGCAAGATGGTGGAGGGAGCCGTGAACAAGTTCCTCGGCGAGATCACGCTGCTCGGCCAGCCGTTCGTCAAGGACGACAAGCAGACGGTGGAGAAAATGCTCGCGTCGAAGAAGGGCAAGGTCAACGGATACGCCTTCCTCGTCGTTGGTGAGGGCATCGAGAAAGCGCCTCAGGTTCACTAGAAAAACGCCATCGTGACGCCGCGCCGTGACTCCTAAATACAAGCGGATCCTGCTCAAACTCTCGGGCGAGGCCCTGATGGGGGAGGACCCGTACGGCATCAACCGGCAGACGATCCTGAGCATCGTCTCGGAGGTGGCGCAGGTCTCGCGCCTGGGCGTCGAGATGGGCGTGGTGATCGGGGGCGGCAACATCTTCCGCGGCCTCGCCCCCGGCGCCGAGGGCATGGACCGCGCCACCGCCGACTACATGGGGATGCTCGCCACGGTGATGAACGCGCTCGCGCTCTCCGACGCCATGCGCCAGGCCGGCATCGCGAGCCGGGTCCAGTCGGCGCTCAACATCGAGCAGGTGTGCGAGCCTTACATCCGCGGCAAGGCGATCCGCTACCTGGAGGAGGGCAAGGTGGTGATCTTCGCCGCCGGCACCGGCAATCCCTTCTTCACCACCGACACGGCGGCAGCGTTGCGCGGCAGCGAGATGGGCGCCGAGATCGTGCTCAAGGGAACCAAGGTGGACGGGGTGTACACCGACGACCCGAAGCGCAACCCGCGCGCGCAGCGCTACGCGAAGATCAGCTTCGACGAGGCGATCAACAAGAACCTCAAGGTCATGGACGCCACCGCGCTCACGCTGTGCCGCGACCAGAAGCTGCCGATCAACGTGTTCAACATCTTCAAGAAGGACGCCCTGCGCCGGGTGGTGCTGGGTGAAGATGAGGGCACCCTCGTTCACGTATGATGAGGTAACCATGGTCATTGTCGACCTGAAAAAAACAACCGACCAGAAGATGGACAAGAGCGTCCAGGCGTTCAAGGCGGATCTCGCCAAGGTGCGCACCGGGCGCGCGCACACCGGCATCCTCGACCACATCACGGTCGACTACTACGGCTCGCAGATGCCGATCAACCAGGTCGCCAAGGTGACGCTGATCGACGCGCGCACCATCGGCGTGACGCCGTTCGAGAAGAAGATGGCCGGGGCGATCGAGAAGGCGATCCGCGACTCCGACCTCGGGCTCAATCCCGCGGCGCAAGGCGAGACGGTGCGGGTGCCGATGCCGGCGCTCACCGAGGAGCGCCGCAAGGACCTCATCAAGGTGGTGCGCCACGAGGCGGAGAACGCCCGCGTGGCGGTGCGCAACGCGCGCCGCGACGCGATCCACCAGCTCAAGGAGTCGCTGAAGAAGCACGAGGTGTCCGAGAACGACGAGCGCCGCGCGCAGGACGAAGTCCAGAAAATGACCGACCGGCACGTCGCCGACATCGACAAGCTCCTGCAGGAAAAAGAAAAGGAGTTGATGGCCGTATGAAGTCGAAACCAGGGAGGGCGGCGTCGTGACGCATCCGAGCTCGACGCAGGAGGTTCCTGCGCACGGCGACGTGCCGCAGCACGTCGCCATCATCATGGACGGCAACGGCCGCTGGGCGAAGCGCCAGCACCTGCCGCGCATCGCGGGGCACCGCCGCGGCGTGGAGGCGGTGCGCGCGACGGTGCGCGCGTGCGCCGAGCGCCAGGTGCGCTTCCTCACCCTGTTCGCGTTCAGCTCCGAGAACTGGCGGCGCCCGGCCGAGGAGGTGGCGCTGCTCATGCAGCTCTTCCAGATGGCGCTCACCAGCGAGGTCGAGAAGCTCCACCGCAACGGTGTGCGGCTCAAGGTCGTGGGCGACACGCGGCGCTTCGACGCCAATATCCGCCGCGCCATCGAGAACGGCGAGCGCCTCACCGCCGACAACAAGGGCCTTACGCTCACCATCGCGGCGAACTACGGCGGAAGATGGGACATCCTCCAGGCGATGAACAAGGTGTTGAAGGAAAAGCCCGGCCTGAAGGAAATCGGGGAGGACATGCTGATCCCTCATCTCGCCATGAGCTACGCGCCGGAGCCCGACCTCTTCATCCGCACGGGCGGCGAGCAGCGCATCAGCAACTTCCTGCTGTGGCAGCTCGCCTACACCGAGCTCTGCTTCACCGATACGCTGTGGCCGGACTTCGACGCCGCGGCGCTCGACCTCGCCATCGCCTCCTATCGCAGCCGCGAGCGCCGCTTCGGCCGCACCAGCGAGCAGCTCGACGCGGCGAAGCGCGCCGAGGTCGCCTGAAAGGTCCGCTCGCCGCGAGGCTCGTTACGGCCGCGGTCCTCATCGCCGCGCTGCTCGCGGCGCTGTTCCTGCTGCCGCCGCGCGCGCTGGAGCTGCTCGTCGGCCTGATCCTGCTCGTCGCCGCGCACGAGTGGGCGCGCTTGTGCCGCCTCGGGCGCACGGCGGCGCTCGTCTTCGCCGCCGCGGTGGCGCTCACGTTTCTCGCCCTCGAGCGCGCCGGCCTGCAGCAGGCGGTATTCGCCCTGGCGGCGTTCTTCTGGATCGTGCTCGCGCCCCTCTGGATGTGGCGCGGCGTGCAGCCGCGGCAGTCGGTCTGGATCGGCGCCGCCGGATTCGCGGTGCTGGTTCCCGCGGGCCTCGCCATGGACTCGCTCAAGCCGGCCGAGGTGCTCGTCGTGCTCGTGCTGGTCTGGATCGCCGACAGCGCCGCCTATTTCGTCGGGCGCGCGTGGGGCAGGCGCAAGCTTGCGCCCGCGATCAGCCCCGGCAAGACCTGGGAGGGCGCCGCGGGCGGCCTCATCGGCGCCGCGCTGTACGCTATCATCATCGCGTTTTTCACCGACCCGGGCGCCTGGCTCGCCCTCGTCGTAACCGCGCTACTGCTAGGCATGGCAAGCATTGTGGGAGACCTCTTCGAGTCGGCGGTGAAGCGGCAGGCGGGCGTCAAGGACAGCGGCGCTCTGCTGCCCGGCCACGGCGGAATCCTCGACCGCATCGACAGCACGACGGCGGCGCTTCCTCTCGCCGCGCTCTTATGGCCGATCGTCAAATGAATCTCGCGGTTCTCGGTGCCACCGGTTCGATCGGGGCGAGCACGCTCGATGTGGTGAGCGCGCACCCCGAACGCTACCGCGTCCTCGCCTTGAGCGCCCACGGTTCCGCGGACGCGCTGCTCGGCTTGTGCCGCGTGCACCGGCCGCGCTTCGCCGTGCTCTCGGGGATGGCCGAGGACCGCGCGCTGCGCGCGCGCTTCGGCGAATTGAACGTGGAGCTCATGTTCGGCCGGCGCGCCCTCGAGACCGTGGCGGCCCATCCCGGGTGCGACGCCGTCATGGCCGCGATCGTCGGCGCCGCGGGCCTGCCCTCGACGCTCGCCGCGGCGCATGCCGGCAAGCGCGTGCTGCTCGCCAACAAGGAGGCGCTGGTCATGGCCGGAGCCCTGGTGATGCGCGCGGCGCGCGAATCGGGCGCCGCGCTCGTCCCGGTCGACAGCGAGCACAACGCGGTGTTCCAGTGCTTTTCCAACAAGGATTCGGTCAGAAAAATCATCCTGACTGCCTCCGGCGGCCCGTTCCGCGCCACGCCGCTCGAGAAGCTCGACGCCGTCACGCCGGAGGAAGCGTGCGCGCATCCGAACTGGGTCATGGGGCGCAAGATCTCGGTCGACTCGGCCACGATGATGAACAAGGGCCTGGAAGTGATCGAGGCCTGCCATCTCTTCGGCCTGCCGGCCGAGCGCATCGAGGTCCTGATCCACCCGCAGAGCATCGTCCACTCGCTGGTCGAGTACGTCGACGGCTCGCTCATCGCGCAGCTCTCCAATCCGGACATGCGCGTGCCGATCGCCTACGCGCTCGCGTACCCCGAGCGCATCGCCTCGGGCGCGCGGCCGCTGGACCTCGCCGCCGTCAAGGGCCTGGCGTTCGAGCGCCTCGACCCGCAGCGCTTTCCCTGCCTCGAGTTCGCCTATGCGGCGCTGCGCGCAGGCGGAACCGCGCCCGCGGTGCTGAACGCGGCGAACGAGGTCGCGGTCGAAGCGTTCCTCTCCCGGCGCATCCGCTTTACCGCCATCGCCGCGGTGATCGAGGACACGCTCGACGCCGTCGCCCCGACGCCGGCGAGCTCGCTCGCGGCCATCCTCGAAGCCGACGAGACGGCGCGGCGCAAGGGGCTCGAGCGCATCGCGCTCAGGGAGGCAGCGTGAAACTTTTCGATACAACAAAAACAGCGGCGGGTCGCGATTTTCCCCCGGCAAAGACGCTAAAACGTGGTCTGTGCTTGATTTCGGAACCTAGGACATGAGCGTTCTCATTGCCATCGTCGCGTTCATAGTCGCGCTGGGCGTGCTGATCGTGGTGCACGAATACGGGCATTACCTCGTGGCGCGCCTGTGCAACGTCAAGGTGTTGCGCTTTTCGGTCGGCTTCGGACGCCCGCTAGCGCTGTGGCGGCGCGGCGCGGACCGCACCGAGTGGGTCATCGCGGCGATTCCCTTCGGCGGCTACGTCAAGATGCTCGACGAGCGCGAGGGAGCGGTCGCGCCCGCAGAACTGCACCGCGCGTTCAACCGCCAGAGCGTGTGGCGCCGCCTCGCGATCGTGGTCGCCGGCCCGATGTTCAACCTCGCGTTCGCGGTGCTCGTGTACGCGGGGCTTTTCATGTACGGCCTGCCCGAGGCGCGCCCGGTCCTGGGAGAGCCGCCGCCGGACAGCGCGGCGGCGGCGGCCGGGCTGCATTCCGAGGACACGGTCAGAGCGGTCGCGGGCGCCCCGATCGCCACCTGGCAGGAGCTGCGCTGGCGGGTGCTGCAGGCGGCGCTGCAGCGCGAGAGCCTGCGCCTCGAAGTACAGCACGCGCGCGGCGACCTCGCGGAGGCGACGCTCGATCTGCGCGGCTATCCAACCGACGACGTCGAGACCGATGCCCTGGAGCGGGTCGGGCTGCGCCTTTACCGTCCGCCGCTCGATGCGGTCATCGGCCAGGTCGTCGCCGGCGACCCCGCCGAGCGCGCCGGACTCGTCCCGGGCGACCGCGTGGTGCGCGCCGGAGACAAGCGCATCGACTCGTGGGACAGCCTGGTGGCGGAGATCCGCGCGCATCCGGGAAAGCCGCTCGCGCTGCTCGTCGAGAGAAACGGCGGCACCAGCGCGATCGAAGTGGTTCCCGAAAGCGTGGCCTCGGGCGAGACCCGCGTCGGCCGCATCGGCGCGGGGCCCTACATCCCGCGGGCCCACGCCGACAGAATGCTGATCACGGTGCGGCACGGCTTCCTCGGCAGCATCGGCAAGGCGCTCGCGAAGACCTGGGACATCTCGATCTTCAGCCTGAAGATGCTGGGCCGGATGCTGACCGGGCAGCTCTCCTGGAAGCACCTTTCCGGGCCGGTGACGATCGCCGATTTCGCCGGGCAGTCCGCGCAGATGGGGTTTTCCTATTACCTCGGCTTCCTCGCCATCATCAGCATCAGCCTGGGGGTTCTCAACCTGCTGCCGATCCCGCTGCTCGACGGCGGGCACCTCATGTATTACGCGATCGAGATCGTGAAGGGCAGCCCGGTTTCGGAACGCGCGATGGAGCTCGGCCAGCGCGTGGGCCTCGCGCTGCTGCTCGTCATGATGGTGTTCGCCTTCTACAACGACCTGAATCGCCAGCTGGCGCGCCTGTTCACCGGCTGAATGATCCGCCGAGGCCTCGCCGCGGTCCTGGCCGCGCTTGCGTTCGCCGGGGCCGCAGGCGCTCAGTCCTTCGAGCCGTTCACCGTCAAGGACATCCGCGTCGAGGGCCTGCAGCGCACCGAGCCGGGCACCGTCTTCAGCTACCTGCCGATCAAGGTCGGCGAAACCGTAAACCAGGAGCGCGCGCGCGAGGCGGTGCGCGCGCTCTACGCCACGGGCTTCTTCTCCGACGTGCGCCTGGAGCACGAGAACGACGTGCTGGTGGTGTTCGTCCAGGAGCGTCCGGCGATCGCGCAGATCGATTTCTCCGGGATGAAGGAGTTCGAGCCCGACGCGGTGCGCAAGGTGCTGCGCGAAAACGGCCTCGCCGAGGGGCGCATCTTCGACCGCTCGGTGCTCGAGAACGCCGAGCAGGAGCTCAAGCGACAGTACCTCTCGCGCGGGCTGTACGGCGCCGAGATCCAGACCACCGTCACCCCCCTCGAGCGCAACCGCGTCGGCATCAACATCGCGGTCACCGAGGGCGAGGTGGCGAAGATCCGCGGCATCAACATCGTCGGCGCCCAGGCGTTCAGCGAGAGCGAGCTGGTGAGCCTGTTCGTGCTGCGCACGCCCGGCTGGCTCACCTGGTACACGAAGCACGACCGCTACGCGCGCGAGAAGCTGTCCGCCGACCTGGAGACGCTGCGCTCGTACTACCAGAACCGCGGCTACCTGGACTTCGCCATCGAGTCGACGCAGGTCTCGATCACCCCCGACCGGCACGACATCTACATCACGGTCAACATCACCGAGGGCGAGCGCTACACCGTGTCGGACGTGCAGCTCTCCGGCCAGACGCCGGTGCCGCGCGCGGAGCTCGAGAAGCTGGTGCAGCTCAAGCCCGGCGACGTGTTCTCGCGCGAGAAGCTCGCCGCGAGCACCAAGGCAATCGGCGAGCGCCTCGGCAACGACGGCTACGCCTTCGCCAACGCCAACGCCATCCCGAACGTCGACAAGGAGAAGCGCACCGTCGCGTTCAACATCGTGGTCGACCCCGGCCGGCGCGTGTACGTGCGGCGCATCGACGTCGCGGGCAATTCCAAGACCCGCGACGAGGTGGTGCGCCGCGAGATGCGCCAGCTCGAGGGCGCGTTCTACGACGCCTCCAAGATCCAGCTGTCGCGGCGGCGCATCGAGCGCACCGGGTACTTCAGCGAGACCACCGTCGAGACCCAGCCGGTCGAGGGAAGCGCCGACCAGGTCGACGTGCTGTACACCGTCAAGGAGCGCCCCACCGGCGCGCTGCTCTTCGGCGTGGGCTTCTCCAGCGTGGAGAAGTTCGCGATCTCCACCTCGATCCGCCAGTCGAACGCCTTCGGCACCGGCAAGTTCATCTCCGCCAACGTCAACAGCGGCAAGGTGAACACCGTTTACGCGCTGTCGTACAACGACCCGTACTACACCGTTGACGGGGTCAGCCAGGGCTTCGACGTCTACAAGCGCAAGACCGACGCTTCGAGCCTCGCGACGGGCGCCTACATCACCAACGCGGTCGGCGGGGGAATCAAGTTCGGCTACCCGGTCTCGGAGATCAGCTCGGTCGACGTCGGCGTCAACCTCGAGTCGGTGACGCTCACCACGTTCGACACCAGCCCGCGGGCCTACCTCGACTTCGTCAACCAGTTCGGCAACGATTACGTCTACGGGGCATTCACCGCCGGCTGGCAGCGCGACACCCGCGACAGCGTGATCACCCCCAACGCCGGCGGCTTCACGCGCCTGAGCGGCGAAGTCGCCGGCGGCGACCTGGAGTACTACCGGCTCAATTTCCAGCAGAGCTACTACTGGCGCCTGAGCCGGATCTACACCTTGCTCGCGCGCGGCGAGCTCGGCTACGCCCACGGCCTCGGCCAGAAGCCGGTACCCTTCTTCAAGGGCTATTACGCGGGCGGGCCGGACTCGGTGCGCGGCTTCCGGCCGTTCTCGCTGGGACCGCGCGACGTGGATGGAAATTCCACCGGCGGCACCTTCAAGGTCATCGGCGCGACCGAGCTCCTGTTCCCGATGCCCGGGGCGACCGCGGAGCAGTCGCTGCGCCTGGGGGCGTTCATCGACTTCGGCCAGGTCTACGCCGCCGACACCCAGGTCCGCCTTGGCGAGCTGCGCTACGCGGGCGGTTTCGCGCTCCAGTGGCTGTCGCCGTTCGGGCCGCTGCGGCTTTCGATCGCCAACCCCATCAACCGCAAGGACGGGGACCAAGTGCAGCGGCTACAATTCACCTTCGGCACCGGATTCTGAACATGAAAAAAGCGCTTTTCGCCATCGTGTCCGCTACTGTGCTGGGGTCGGCCGTGCTGCCCGTGACGGCGCAGCAGCCGGCGCCTCAGGCGCCGACGGTCACCGGCAAGCTGGGGTTCGTCAACACCGAGCGCATCCTGCGCGACGCGCTGCCGGCGCAGCGCGCCCAGAAGAAGATCGAGGCGGAGTTCCAGAAGCGCGACCAGGAGCTCGCCAAGATCGCCGAGCAGCTCAAGCGCATGCAGGACGATATCGACAAGAACGCGATGACCATGGGCGAGACCCAGCGGCGCAACCGCGAGCGCGAGTTCCAGGAGATGAACCGCGACTTCCAGCGCAAGCAGCGCGAATTCCGCGAGGATCTCAACCAGCGCAGGAACGAGGAGCTCGCCGGGGTCGTGGAGCTCGCCAACCGGGTGATCCGGCAGATCGCGGAGCAGGAGAAGTTCGACATCATCTTCCAGGATGCCGTTTTCGCCAGCCCGCGCATCGACATCACCGACAGGGTGATCAAGGCGCTCGACTCGGGCAAGCCGCCGGCGAAGTGACGCGCATGCCGGGGGCGCTGACGCTCGCCGAGATTGCCACGCGCCTGGGCGGGCGCGTGGCCGGCGACCCGGGCGTCCGGGTGAGCCAGGTGGGATCCCTCGAGAACGCCGCCGCCGGCGAGATCACCTTCCTCGCCAGCCCGAAGCACCGGGCGAAGCTCGCCGCGACGCGCGCCTCGGCGGTGATTCTCTCCGAGGAGTCGGAGGACCTGACTGCGCTGCCTCGGATCGTGTGCGACTCGCCCGCTCTCTACTTCGCGCGCGTGTCGCAGCTCTTCAACCCGCTTACCAGCCAGCCTCCCGGCGTCCACGCTTCGGCAGTTCTCGGCAGGAACGTGAAACTCGGGCAAGACGTGTCGATCGGCGCGGGCTGCGTGATCGGCGACGGCGTGGCCATCGGAACCGGGAGCTGCCTTTACCCGCGCGTGGTCGTGTACCACGGCTGCACCCTCGGCGAGCGGGTCATCGTGCACTCCGGCGCGGTGATCGGCGCCGACGGGTTCGGCGGCGCGCAGGACGAGGCCGGGCGCTGGATCAAGATCCCCCAGATCGGCGTGGTGCGCATCGGCAACGACGTCGAGATCGGCGCCAACACCACCATCGACCGCGGCGCGCTCGACGATACGGTGATCGAGGACGGCGTCAAGCTCGACAACCAGATCCAGATCGGCCACAACTGCCGCATCGGAGCGCACACGGCGATGGCGGGCTGCACCGGGGTGGCCGGCAGCACCCGCATCGGCAGGCACTGCGCGATCGGCGCCGCCGCGCAGATCCTCGGCCATCTCGAGATCGCCGACCGCGTGCAGATCTCGTCCTGCACCACGATCTCCCATTCCATCCACAAGCCCGGGACCTACACCGGCCTGTATCCCTCTTCCGACAACGCGTCGTGGGCGCGCTATACCGCGTGGGTGCGCCACCTCGATCGGCTCGCCGACCGGGTGCGCTCGCTAGAGAAGGAGAAAAAGAAATGACCGAAATGGACATCTTCGAGGTGCTGAAGAACCTGCCGCAGCGCTATCCGATCCTGATGATCGACCGGGTGAAGCATTGCGAGGCCAACAAGCGCATCGTCGCGCTCAAGAACGTGTCCGCGAACGAGCCCTATTTCCAGGGCCACTTTCCGGGACGGCCGATCATGCCCGGCGTGATGATCCTCGAGGCGATGGCCCAGGCGGCGGGCGCCCTCATCATCAGCAGCGACAAGAGCACCAACCATCACGAGAACATCTACTATTACGTCGGCATCGACGACGCCCGCTTCAAGAAACCGGTGATCCCGGGCGACCAGCTCGAGCTCGACGTCAAGGTGGAGCGGATGCTGCGCGGCATCGGCAAGTTCTCGTGCGTGGCGCAGGTGGCGGGAGAGGTCGCGGCCGAAGCCACCATCCTCCTCGCGATGCGGCGCGCCGAGCCATGACCGGCCGCATCCATCCGAGCGCGGTGGTGCACCCGGGGGCGCGGCTCGCCGCCGACGTCGAGATCGGCGCGTTCGCCGTCGTCGGCGCGGAGGTCGAGATCGGCGAGGGAAGCTCCATCGGCCCGCACGTGGTGATCGAAGGCCGTGTGCGCATCGGGCGGCGCAACCGCGTCTTCCAGTTCGCGTCCATCGGCGCGGCTCCCCAAGACAAGAAGTACAAGGGCGAGCCGACCAGCGTCGAGATCGGCGACGACAACACCATCCGCGAATACGTGACGATCAACCGCGGCACGGCGCAGGACGTCGGCGTCACGCGCATCGGCAACGAGAACTGGATCATGGCCTACGTGCACTTCGCGCACGACGTCCAGGTCGGCAACAAGACGATTTTCGCCAACTGCACCCAGCTCGCCGGCCATGTGACCGTGGAAGACTGGGTGATCTTCGGCGCCACCACCCTGGTGCACCAGTTCGTGCGCATCGGCGCGCACGCCTTCACCGGCATGGGCAGCTTCATTTCGCAGGACGTGCCGCCCTACGTCATGGCGGCGGGCCACATGGCGAGCCCCTACGGCATCAACAGCGAGGGTCTGAGGCGGCGCGGATTCACTGCGCAGACCATCCAGTCGATCAAGCGCGCCTATCGCACGCTCTACCGCAGCGGCCTCTCGCTCGAGGATGCGAGGCGCGAGCTCGAGGCGCAGTCGGCCGCCTGCCCCGAGCTCGGGCTGCTCACCGAATTTCTGGCCAAGAGCACCCGCGGCATCATCCGGTAGATGGCCGAGCTCCTGCGGGTCGGCATGGTCGCCGGCGAAGCCTCGGGCGACCTGCTCGCCGGGCATCTCATCGCGGCGCTGAAGGCGCGCCGCCGCTCGATGATGTTCGCCGGCATCGGCGGCCCGCGCATGATGGCCGAGGGCTTCGAATCGCACGTTCCGATGGAGAAGCTCTCGGTGCGCGGCTACACCGAGGTGCTGCGCCACTACTTCGAGATCGCAGGGATCCGCCGGCGCCTCGGCCGCGCGATGCTGCAGGAGCGGCCCGACCTGTTCATCGGCGTGGATTCGAGCGAATTCAACCTCGGCCTCGAGCAGCGCCTGAAGGAAGCCGGCATTCCGACCATCCACTACGTGAGCCCCTCGGTGTGGGCCTGGCGGCGCGGCCGCATCAAAAGAGTCGCCCGCGCCGTGAACCGCATCCTCGTGATGTTCCCGTTCGAGAAGCCGATCTACGAGCAGGCGGGCATCCCGGTGAGCTACGTCGGCCATCCGCTCGCCGACGTGATCCCGCTCGCCCCGAAGAAGGACGAGGCGCGCGCCCAGCTGCGCCTGCCCGGCGGCAAGCTGATCGTGGCGCTCCTTCCGGGGAGCCGGCGCTCGGAGGTGCACCACATGGCGGCGAGCTTCGTGCTCGCGGCGCACCGCTTCCGGCAGGAGCTGCGCGACGTGCACTTCGTGTGCCCGAGCGTGACGCGGGCGACGCGCGACCTGGTCGAGCGCACCCTGCACGAGCAGCAGCGCACCGACCTGCCAATCACGCTGCTCTTCGGCCATTCGCACGAGGCGCTCGCGGCGGCCGACCTGGCGCTGGTGGCGAGCGGCACGGCGACGCTGGAGACGGCGCTTTTCAAGACGCCGATGGTCATCGCGTACCGCCAGTCGCCGATCAGCTACCGCTTGATGCGCAGGATGCTCTACCTGCCGTACGTGGGGATGCCGAACATTCTCGCCGGCGAGCGGCTGGTGCCGGAGCTGCTGCAGGACGACGCGACCCCCGCGGCGCTCTGCGCGGCGCTGCTCGCGCTCTGGCACGACAAGCCGGCGCGCGAGCGGCAGGTCGCGCGCTTCCACGACTTCCATCATCTTCTGCGGCAGAATACGGCCGAGAAAGCCGCCGAGGCGGTCATGGGTGTACTAGAAAAGAAAAATGGATAGTGTCCTGGTGTGCGGTGTCGACGAAGCGGGCCGCGGGCCGCTGGCCGGGCCGGTGTACGCCGCGGCGGTGATCCTGGACAAGAAACGCCGCATCAACGGCCTCGCCGACTCCAAGGTGCTCGCGCCCGAGCGCCGCGACGTCCTCGCGGGGCGCATCAAGGAGCGGGCGATCGCCTGGGCGGTGGCGCACGCCACGGTCGAGGAGATCGACCGCATCAACATCTTCCATGCCTCGATGCTGGCCATGCGCCGTGCCGTGCAGGCGCTCGGCGTGAGACCCGAGGAAGCATGGATCGACGGCCCCCATTCCCCGGGCCTGTCCTGCAGGACCAGAACCATCGTCGACGGCGATGCGCTCCATCCCGTCATCTCGGCGGCGTCGATCCTCGCGAAAACCGAGCGCGACGCCGAGATGTGCGTCCTCTCCACGCGCTACCCGCATTACGGCTTCGACCGCCACAAGGGCTACGCCACCGCGGAGCACCTCGACGCCCTGGGCCGCCTCGGACCCTGCGAGATCCACCGGCGCAGCTTCTATGCCGTCGGGGTGTTTTTCCAGAAGGATCTCTTCGCCGACAGCTGGGGCGGCATGGCGGAGCCGCTCCGGGTGCGCAGCTACCGCATGTACTGCAGCGCGAAGAAGCTCGCCGCGGCCCCGGGACTGTCGCTCGCCCAGTTCCGGCTCGAGGAGCGGCGGCTGAGGCGGGACTACGCCGACGTGCTGGGATGCGCCGAGGCGTCGCCGCACGCCGACCTGATGGAGCAGGTGCTGTCAGCCGCGAAGGCGGAGCTGGGCTCCCCCCGGCGGCAAAAGCGCACGCCGACGCCCACCCGATAGGGGAATCCCGGACACCCGCCGGAGGGTCCCCCCCGGTGTCGTACGTCATGCAACCGGCAGCATGCTATCCGGGTGATTCGACCCGCCTGCCTTTCGCTCCTGCT
>DATLUZ010000268.1:0-21213 GCA_035577785.1 Burkholderiales bacterium
CTTGGCGCGCCAGAGAGGCCAGGCGCGGTAGTAATCCTGGCGCGCGACCGAAGCCTGCACTTCGGCGTCGTCCAGATAGGCGATGTCCCCGCCCGGGCCGGCGAGCGCGATCGCCTGCATCTGCATGCGCGCGCTCTGCTCGAGGTACACGCTGCGCCCCACCGCGCGCGGCAGGTTCTCGCCGACCACCACCGAGCCGTGGCCGCGCATCAGCGCGGCGGGCTTTTTCGCCAGCGTCGCGGCCAGGGCTTTTCCGAGCGCCGCGTCTTTCACCAGGAGGTCGGTTCCCTTGCGCACGTCTCGGATCTCGAAATTCGGCAGGCCTTCGCCGATGAACGAGGCCATGTGGTACAGCGCGCGCATCGGGACGCCGGTGACGCTGAACGGAATGACGGACGGAGAGTGGTTGTGCACCACGCACATCACGTCCGGCCGGGCGCGGTAGATCTCGCCGTGGATGAAGCGCTCGTTCACCGATTCGCGGCCCGATTTGCCAACTTCGGCGTCGAGTGCATTGCTGTCGAGGTCGTACTGGATCAAATCCTCTTCCGTCACCAGTTCAGGGGCAACGGAGCGCGCGAGGTAATAGCGTTCCGGGTTGCGCGGCGAGCGCAGGCTGACGTGGCCGTACGCGTCGATCACGCCGTGCGCCGCCAGGATGCGGTACGCGGCGACCAGGTCCTTCAGTTCTTCCGTAATCATCTTCCTTCTAATCCGCCTTGATTCCCGCGGCGGTGACAACGCGGTTCCAGCGCGGCAGCTCGCTCTTCAGGAGATTTCCCAGCCGCTGCGACGTTCCGCCCACCGGCGTCATGCCCTGCTTCTCGATCGCCTCGCGCACCTGCACGTCGCGCAGCACCGTGTTCACGTCGCTGTTCAGCTTTTGCACCACCGGTGCCGGCGTGCCGGCCGGAACGAAGGCGCCGTACCAGGTCTCGACCTCGAGGTCCGGCAACCCTTGTTCCTTCATCGTCGGCACGTCGGGATAGGCCGGCGAGCGCTCGGCGCTCATTACGGCGAGCGCGCGCAGCTTGCCGGCTTGAACCTGCGGATGCGCCGTCTGGACCGCGGCCACCGTCGCGTCCACGTGCCCGCCCACCACGTCGGTGAGCGCGCCGGCGGCCGCCTTGTACGGGACGTGGACGATGTCCATGCCGGTCTCGAGCTTGACGAGCTCCATCGCGAGGTGCTGCGGTCCGCCGTTGCCGGGCGAGGAGTAATGCAGCTTGCCCGGCTCGCGCTTTGCCAGGTCGATCAGCTCCTTCATCGAGCGAGCGGGCACCTGGGGATTCACCACCACGACCAGGCCGCTCGTCGCGATCAGCGCTACCGGTTCGAAGCTCTTCACCGGGTCGTAGGGCAGGCTTTTCTGCAGCGCCGGCGTGGTGCCGAACGAGGTGGCGACGAAGAGCAGGGTATAGCCGTCGGGGGGCGACTTGGCGACGAACTCGGCGCCGATGTTGCCGGTGGCGCCGGGCTTGTTCTCGGTGACGACGGCGACCTTCCAGCGCTCGCCGAGCTTCGGACCGAGCAGGCGCGAGAGGATGTCGGCCCCGGTGCTCGGGGTATACGGCACCACGATGCGAACGGGACGGCTGGGGAAGTCCTCCGCGAGGGTCGGAAGTGAAAAAACCAGGAACAGGGCGAAGGCGAACCGGAAAGCTTTCATGGCGCGGTCATTATAATGAGGCGCTCCATGCGACTGGTCGTCAACGAGCCGCAGGCATTTCGCTTCGAGGTGAACCGCGCGGCGCTGGTGGATCCCGCGATCCACGAGCTCGAGCAGCGCCGGATTTTCGACCGCTGCTGGATCTACGTCGGGCACGAGTCGGAGCTCGCCGCGCCCGGCGACTTCAAGACGCGCACGGTTGCCGGCCGCCCGGTGATCTTCTGCAGGAACAACGAGAACCAGGTCCGGGTGTTCCTGAACACCTGCCGGCATCGCGGCTCACTCGTGTGCCGCAGCCGGGAGGGAAACGCCGAGCGCTACACCTGCTTCTACCACGGCTGGACTTACGACCGCGATGGCGCGCTTTACGCCGTACCCGGGCAGTCGGCGTATCCGCCTAGCTTTGATAAGAAGCAGTTTTCCTTGAAAGAACCCCCAAAAGCAGATGCGTATCGCGGCTTCGTGTTCCTGAATTTCGACCCGGCCGCGGTTTCGCTCGAGGAGTACCTGGGGAACGCGAAGGAGTACATCGACCTGGTGATCGACCAGTCGCCGTCGGGCGACATGCAGGTCATCCAGGGAACGCAGGAATACGATATCCGCGCGAACTGGAAGCTGCTGGTCGAGAACAGCTTCGACGACTACCACCTTCTCAGCACGCACTCCACCTGGCTCGACTACCTCAAGAACTCCGGCGTCGAGATGAAGCGGCCCGGCAAAGGCGAGATGCTTCCGTCGCACGGCGCGGGCAAGGATCTCGGCAACGGCCACGGCACCACCGACAACATCAACTTCCGCGGCCGGCCCGTGGCGCGCTGGATCCCGATCTACGGCGAGGCGGCGAAGCCCGAGCTGGAGAAGATCCGTGCCGAGCTCGTCGCGCGCCTCGGCGAAGCGCGCGCCGCGCGCGTCGCCGATACCAACCGCAACCTGATCGTGTTCCCGAACCTGGTCCTCGCCGACGGCTCGTCGGTCACGATCCGGACGTTCCAGCCGCTCGCAGCCGACCGCATGCGAGTGACCGCCTGGGCTCTCGGGCCCAAAGAGGAGAGCGCGACAGCGCGCGCGGTGCGGCTGGACAGCTTTCTTACCTTCTACGGTCCAGGGGGCTTCGCCACGCCCGACGACATCGCCGCGCTCGAATCCGTGCAGCAGGGTCTTGCCACCTACCGCGAAGTGCCCTGGTCGGTGATGAGCCGCGGCATGGCCAAGGAAGGCGAGCAGCTCAACACGGACGAGCTCCACCTGCGGGCTTTCTGGATCCAATGGGACAAGCTGATGTCTCAATAACGCGTCAAGAGGTCGAGGACTTCCTCTACGAGGAAGCCGCGCTCCTGGACGCGTGGAAGCTCGACGAGTGGCTCGCGCTGCTCACCGACGACGCGTATTACCGCGTGCCCTCCAACGACCGCCCCGAATCGGAGCCGCGCGGAACGCTCTTCACCATCGCCGACGACATCGAGCGCATCCGCTCGCGCGTCACCCGCCTGAAGGACCGCAACGCGCACGCCGAGTTTCCGCCGTCGCGCACCCGCCGGATCGTCACGAATGTCCGCATCACCGGCCGGGATCCGCTGTGCGTGGAGGCGAACTTCGTGGTGCACCGCTATCGCAGCAACGAGGACCTGCGCCAGTATGTGGGCCGCTATCGTTACCTGCTGCGCAGGGAAGGCGGGAAGCTCAGGATTGCGGGACGCGAGGCGATCCTCGACGCGATGGAGTTGGCCTCGCTCGGCGCGGTGAGCTTTATTCTCTAGTGTCTAGAACGCCCTTTGTTGCGAAATGCCAACTGGGCCATGGAAGGCCCCGCCGCCGGTCGGTAAAGTTCTGTTACTTCAACCTTGCGGAGTCCCTGTGAGAAAAGTCAAATTCGCAATGATGGGACTTGCCCTGGCCGCCGCCGGCTCGGCGCAAGCGGCCGGTGTCGGTGCGCGCGTCGGCACGACAGGCTTGGGCGCCGACGTCGCCTGGGACGTCGCTCCGACTTTGAGCGCCCGGCTCGGCTACTCCGGCGGGAACGTGAACCACGACGTCAGCACCGACCTCACGACTTATCACGGCAAGCTCAACCTCAAGAACCTCAACACCTTCCTCGATTTCGCCCCGCTAGGACCGCTCTTCCGCATCACCGGCGGGTTCATCTTCAACGACAACAAGTTCGACGTTCACACCGACCAGGTCAGCGGCGGTAGCATCAGCGGCACGGTGAAGCCCGAGAAGTCGGCGGCACCGTACCTCGGTATCGGCTACGGACGCGTGTCCGGAACGGGCGTGAACTTCTACGCCGACCTCGGCGTCATGTACCAGGGCTCGCCCAAGGCCTCGCTAACCGCGAACTGCGGGACGCTTTCGGCGGCGCAATGCGCCCCGCTGCAGAGCCAGGTGGCGTCGGAGCAGGCAGCGCTCGAGGACAAGTTGAAGAACGCCAAGTACTACCCCGTGCTCAACATCGGCCTGACCATAGGCTTCTGAAGTAAGCTTCTGAGGTGCAGAGAAACGACGCCCGGACGCTCACGCGCTACAACGCGTGGGCGAACGAGCTGATCTTCGCGGCGGTGGCGGCGCTGCCCGAAGGCGAGGCAACCAAGCCGCGCAGGAGCGTGTTCAAGAACATCGTGCACACGCTCAACCATGGCTACGTCATCGACCGCATCTTCCAGGCGCACCTGGAAGGGCGGGACCATGGCTACACCGCGCGCAACACGCAGGACCATCCGCCGCTTCCCGAGTTGTGGCGCTCGCAGCGGGACCTCGACCGGTGGTACGTGGACTGGAGCGATCGAATCGGCGCTGCGGCGCTCCAGGAGAAAGTGAAATTCACTTTCGTCGGCGGCGGCGAAGGCGTAATGAGCCGCGGCGAGATCCTGCAGCACCTCGTCAACCATACGAGCTACCATCGCGGCTTCGTCGCGCAAATGATCTACGACGTTCCGGCGCGCCCGCCGACCACGGATCTCACGGTCTTTCTGAGAGACGCTGCCCCCAAGCTGGATTGAAGCAATGCCCAAACCGATCATCAATCTGGCGGACGTGGAGCTGCAATCACGTCCGCCCCAGCTCGCTCCCCAGGGCGCCGCGGCGCAGCGCTTCGAGGCGCGCATCGGCCGCATCGGGCCGCAGATCGGCGCGAAGAAGCTCGGCTGCAGCCTCACGGCCGTGCCGCCCGGCAAGCGCGCCTTCCCGTTCCACAATCACCGCCTCAACGAAGAGATGTTCTACGTCATCGAGGGAAGCGGCGAAGTGCGCATCGGCACCGAGACCTACCCGATCCGCGCCGGCGACTTCATCGCCTGCCCTCCCGGCGGCCCTGAGCTTGCGCACCAGATCGTCAACACCGGCGCCGTCGAGCTGAAATACCTCGCCGTGAGCACCATGCAGTACCCGGAGGTCTGCGAATACCCCGACTCGGGGAAGATCGGGGTGCTCGCAGACTCGATCCGCTACGTGAACCGCGCCGACTCGCAGGTCGACTACTGGGAAGGCGAGTAGCGCCCGGCTTCAGTTGTCCACCACCGCGACCACCTGAATCTCGACCAGCTGCTCGGGCTCGCCCAGCTCGAGCACGGCCATGTTGGTCGTCGCGGGCTTGTGGTTGTAGGGTGCGAAGTAGGAATTGACCACCGCGCTCGCCTTGCCGATGTCGCCCGCGCGCGGCCGGGTGCGGAAGATGAAGACGTGGACCACGTCCTTGGGCGAGGCGTTGGCGGCCTTGAGCGTCTCCATGATCCCGTCCATCGTGCGCCGGATCTGCGCTTCGAGGTCGTTGGTGAGATATTGGAGGACCTGCTCGCGCTTGTGGGGATGGTCGTGGTACACAGGCAGCGCGGTGCCGCCGGCGAGCCACAGGATCTTGCCGCTCTTCACCTTGATCGCGGGCGAGAACGGCATGAACACGCTCTTATCGTAGTTGGGATGGTTGATGACCTCGAGGTTGTTGCCGCTTTGGGCAAAGGCGGAGCCGGCGAGAACGCACAGGCCTGCGGCGAGGAATTGCTTCATGATGTCTCCTGGGTGGGGTTGAAAACATGCGAGTACGGACGCTGGTTGTCGTGGTCCTGCTGCTGCTGGTCGCGCTGTTCGCGGGACTCAACTGGGCGGCGTTCACCGCGCCGACCGAGCTGTGGCTCGGCGTCGCGACGGTGCGCGCGCCGCTCGGATTGATCCTGCTCGCGATGATGGTATTCCTCGCGGCGGTGTTTCTCGGCTACGTGGTGTACCTGCAGACGAGCTTCCTGATGGAGGCGCGCCGCAACGCGCGCGAGCTGCAGGCGCAGCGCGAGCTCGCCGACCAGGCCGAGGTGTCGCGCTTCACCGAGCTGCGCACGCATCTCGATACGCGGCTCACCGAGATCGAGAACTCGCTCGCAGCCGACATTGGAGAGCTGCGAAACAGGGTCGACCCGAAATAGCGGCGCACCAGAATCCGAGATGCGCGGGTCCATGCCAGAGCGGTCCGAGCGTTGACGCCAGACCGGGCACTCGAGCTCCTGAGAAGGGTTTTCGGCCACGTCGGGTTCCGCGGGGCGCAGGAGGAAATCGTACTGCACGTCGCCGGCGGCGGGGACGCGCTGGTGTTGATGCCTACGGGCGGGGGCAAGTCGCTCTGCTACCAGCTTCCGGCGCTGATGCGCGACGGGACGGCGATCGTCGTGTCACCCCTCATCGCGCTGATGCAGGACCAGGTGTCCGCGCTGCGCCAGCTCGGCGTCCGTGCGGCTTTCCTGAACTCGACGCTGGAGGCGCAAGAAGCGCAGGGCATCGAAAAAGACCTGGCGGCAGGAAGGCTCGATTTACTCTACGTGGCCCCCGAGCGGCTGATGATGCCGCGCATGCTCGAGCGGCTCGCGGGATCGCGGCTCGCGCTGTTCGCGATCGACGAGGCGCACTGCGTGTCGCAATGGGGCCATGACTTCCGTCCGGAATACCTTCAGCTCTCGGTGCTGCACGAGCGCTTTCCGGACGTGCCGCGCATCGCGCTCACCGCTACGGCGGACCCCTATACGCGCGACGAGATCGTCCACCGCCTCGCGCTCGACGAGGCGCGCCTTTTCATCTCCAGCTTCGACCGGCCGAACATCCGCTACACCATCGTGGAGAAGAACGACGCGCGGGAGCAGCTGATGCGCTTCATCGGCGAGCAGCACCCGGGCGAATCGGGCATCGTGTACTGCCTCTCGCGCAGGAAGGTCGACGAGACCGCGGCGTGGCTCGCAGCCGAAGGGGTCGCTGCGCTGCCCTATCACGCCGGTATGGACGCGGCCGCGCGCGCCGCCAACCAGGAACGCTTCCAGCGCGAGGACGGTGTGGTCATCGTCGCGACCATCGCCTTCGGCATGGGCATCGACAAGCCGGACGTGCGATTCGTGGCGCACCTCGACCTCCCCAAGAGCATCGAGGCGTACTACCAGGAAACCGGCCGCGCCGGGCGCGACGGCGAGCCGGCCGACGCATGGATGACCTACGGCCTGGGCGATCTCGTGAACCTGCGCCGGCTGATCGAGCAGTCGGAGGGGAGCGAGGAATTCCGCCGGGTGTCGTTCGCGAAGCTCGATGCGCTGCTCGGTTTCTGCGAGACCGCGGGCTGCCGGCGCGTGCGCCTGCTGCACTACTTCGGCGAGGAAGCGCGGCCCTGCGGCAACTGCGACACCTGCCTCGACCCGCCGCAGACCTGGGACGCCACCGAGGCGGCGCGCAAGGCGCTCTCGTGCATCTACCGCACCGGCCAGCGCTTCGGCGCGGTGCATCTCATCGACGTGCTCCGTGGAAAGAGCACCGAGCGCACCGCCCAATGGGGCCAAGATGCGCTTGGCGTGTTCGGCATCGGCGCGGATCTGGACGAGGCGACCTGGCGCAGCGTATTCCGCCAGCTCGTGGCGTTCGGCTTTGCGCGGCCCGACCACGAGTCCCACGGCGCGCTGCGCCTGACGGAAGCGAGCCGGCCGGTGCTGAAAGGCGCGCAACCGGTGGAGATGCGACGCCACGAGGTGCGCCTCAAACGGCAGAAGGTCCGGGCGCAGGTGGCGCCGGACGACGCGCTGCTCGCGCGCCTCAAGGCGTGGCGCACCGCGCAGGCACGCAGCCAGTCGGTTCCGCCGTACGTGGTGTTCCACGATGCGACCCTCGCCGCCATCGCGGCGGCGCGGCCGCGCGATCTCGTGGCGCTCGCCGGCATCTCCGGCATCGGCCAGCGCAAGCTGGAGCGATACGGCCCCGCGCTGATCGACCTGCTGCAACTAGAATGAGTTCATGAAGATCGAGTGGGACGTCCCCATAGCGATGGACGACGGCGTGGTGCTGCGCGCCGACGTGTTCCGCCCCGAGGGCGAAGGCCGGTTCCCGGCCATCCTGAGCTACGGCCCTTACGGCAAGGGCCTCGCGTTCCAGGATGGGTACAGGACGGCATGGGAAATCATGGCGCGCGAGAACCCCGACGCGCTGGCCGGCTCTTCGAACCGCTACCAGAACTGGGAGGTGGTCGACCCGGAGAAGTGGGTGCCCGACGGCTATGCCGTGGTCCGGGTCGACTCGCGCGGCGCCGGGCGCTCGCCCGGCTACCTCTGCCACAACAACGCCCGGGAGACGCGCGACATCTACCAGTGCGTCGAATGGACCGCGGCGCAGCCCTGGTGCAGCGGCAAGGTCGGCATGAATGGCATCTCGTACTACGCAAGCAATCAATGGCGCGCCGCTGCGGCGAAGCCGCCGCACCTCGCGGCGATCTGCGTCTGGGAGGGGTGGAACGACGCCTACCGCGAGAGCGCGCGCCACGGCGGCATCATCTGCAGCTTCCGCAAGAACTGGCAGGACATGCAGGTGAAGACGGTGCAGCACGGGCAGGGCGAGCGCGGCGCGAAGAGCCGGGTGACGGGGGAGCTGGTCTGCGGCCCGGAGACTTTGACTGAAAAAGAATTGCTCGAGAACCGCGAGGACATGTGGAACGCGTTTCTGTCGCGCGAGCTCTACGATGAATACTACGACGAGCGCAGCCCCGATCTCTCCAAGGTCGAAGTCCCGTTGCTGAGCGCCGCCAACTGGGGCGGGCAGGGCCTGCATACGCGCGGCAACTTCGAGGGCTTTACCAGAAGCAAGTCCGAACAAAAGTGGCTCGAGGTCCACGGCGGATCGCACTGGGCGCCCTTCTATACCGAATACGGCGTCGCGTTGCAGAAAAGGTTTTTGGGCTACTTCCTGAAGGGCGAGAAGAACGGCTGGGACAAGCAGCCGCGGGTGCTCCTCAACGTGCGCCATCCCGGAGAGAAGTTCGTGCAGCGCGAGGAGAGCGAGTGGCCGCTCGCGCGCACGCAATGGACTCGGTTCTATCTCGATCCGGCGAACGATACGCTGACCAAGGAAGCCCCTTCTTCTTCGGAAAGCATTACGTACGATCCCATGGGGAACGGCGTCACCTTCTCCATGACGGTGAATGCCGAAACTGAAATCACGGGGCCCTCCGCCCTCAAGCTCTTCGTCTCGTCCGCGACCGAGGACGCCGACCTCTTCGTCGTGCTGCGGGTGTTCGAGCCGGGCGGCAAGGAGGTGCTGTTCCAGGGCGCGCTCGACCCGAAGACGCCGGTGGCGCAGGGGTGGCTGCGGGCCTCGCACCGCAAGCTTGACGTCGGCCGCTCGCTGCCTTATCGCCCCTGGCACACGCACGACGAGCTGCAGAAGCTGACGCCCGGAAAGGAAGTGGAGCTCGACATCGAGATCTGGCCCACCTGCATCGTCGTGCCGGCAGGCTACCGGATCGCGCTCAGCATCCGGGGCCGCGACTACGAACACGACGACGCCGCGGCGACGCTCTCGAACATGAAACATCCGATGAAGGGCTGCGGCCCGTTCACGCACGACGACGAGACCGACCGGCCTGCCGCCGTTTTCGGCGGCAAGGTGACGCTCCACTTCGCGCGCAAGCCCTACGTGCTGCTGCCCATCGTTCCGGAGCGGAGGAGGCCCGTGCTGAGAACGGGGGTAACGACCACCGTTTTGGGATGGTTGTCCGCGGCGCTCGACCAGCGCCGAAAATGACGAAAATCAGGGACAGACCACGTTTTTTCCGAGGAGGATCATGAAACAGCGCCTGCTTTTGCTTCTCGTGGGATGGCTGCTTGCAGCGCTCGCGCAGGCTCAACCGTACCCGTCGAAGCCGATCCGCATCATCATTCCGTTCCCGCCGGGCAACACCACCGACATCATGTCGCGGCTCATCGCGCCGAAGATGTCGGAGCGCCTCGGGCAGCAGGTGATCGTGGAGAACCGGCCGGGCGCGAGCGGCATGCTCGGGCTCGACTACGTGGCGAAGCAGCCCGCCGACGGCTACACCATCGCGTGCGTGCAGGGCGGCAACATGGTCGTGCTGCCGCACACCTCGAAGAACATCCCGTACGACCCGTTGAAGGACTTCGCGCCGATCTCGGTGACGACCTTCAACTACCTCGCGATCGTCGCCAACCCGGAGGCGCCGTTCAAGACCATCGGCGAGATGGTGCGCTACGCCAAGGCGAATCCCGGCAAGCTCACCGTCGCGACCAACGGCGAGGGCGGCTTTCCGCACCTCGCTTTCGAGCACCTGCGCACCATGGCCGGGTTCACGTATACGCACATCCCGTATAAGGGCAGCGCGGCGATCGCCACCGACATCATCGGCGGACAGGTGCAGGCGGGCATCGACGGTATCACCGGCATGACGCCGCACATCAAGTCGGGCCGCCTGCGCATCCTTGCAACGACCAACAAGACCAGGCCGGCGCTCTGGCCCGATACGCCCGCGGCTTCGGAAGACGTGCCTGGATACGAATCGGGCGGCTGGTTCGGCTATGCCGCGCCGGCGAAGACGCCGCGCGCGATGCTCCTCAAGCTGAACGAGGAGATCAACCGCGCCATGCGCGCCCCCGACGTGGCCGAGAAACTCGAGGCCGCCGGCCTCATCATCCGGACCGAATCGCCCGAGTTCTTCGCGCAGGTGCTGAAGAGCGACTACGACAAGTACGGCAAGCTCGTCAAAGACATCGGATTCCAACCCCAATGAAATACGAACCTTTTGGTTGGCATCACTGGCCCGAGCACTTCTTCTGGTCCTATCAGTTCCGCCGTGCGCTCGGCGAGACGCAGGAAGGCGGCGGCGCCGTAAGCGAGGTGTTCCAGGCCGCGAGCCGCATGAAGCGCGGCGACGACGATAGCTGGCACGAAGAGTGGCTGCGCGTCGCCGAAAGAAACGACCGCCGAGGTGACGAGGAGGAGGAGAAGGGGCACATCCGCACCGCGATGAATTGCTGGCTGCGCGCGGCAGACTATTACCGCTCGGCCGAGTTCTGGCTGCTGCCCGACGATCCGCGCCGGCTCGCGACCTTCGACAAGTGCGAGCGCGCAAGCCGCAAGTGGCTGCGCTATGTCGGGGGAGAGGTGGTCGAGATTCCGTACCAGAACGGCGTGTCGATGCCCGCCTATTTCATCAAGCCGAAAGGCCACGCTAAGAGTCCGGTGCTGATTTCCTTCGGCGGCCTCGATTCGTTCAAGGACGAGCTCTGGTTCATGACCGGCCACGGCGCGGTGCAGCGCGGCATCGCGGCGCTCCTGGTGGACGGGCCCGGGCAGGGCGGCACGCTGCGCCGGCACGGGATCCCGACGCGCTACGACTACGAAGTTCCGGTTGGCCGTTGCATAGACTTTCTCTTGAAGAGATCGGATGTCGATGGCAGCCGCGTTGCCGTGAGTGGTTCGAGCCTCGGCGGCTACTACTCGGCGCGCGCCGGATCGAAGGAGCACCGGCTCGCGGCATGCATCTCGCACGGCGCGATCTGGGACGTCGCGCAGCGCTTCCGCGACCGCGGCGAAAATCATGCGCTCGCCAATCACATGAAGTGGGTGTTCGGGGCGAAGAGCATGGCCGAGGCGATCGAGAAGGCGCGGCCCTTCAAGCTCGAGGGCGTGCTCGGCGAGATGCGCTGTCCCTATCTCGTGCTGCACGGGGGGCACGACGTGCTCGGCGTGGAAAATTCGAAGACCGTCTACGAGTACGCGAAATCGAAAAGGGTGAAAGTCACGCTCCGTCTGACCAGTGCCGAGGAAACCGGCGCCGAGCACTGCCAGCACGACAACCCGACGCTCGGCCAGGAGCTGATGTGCGACTGGCTCGCCGACGTCTTCGGGATCGACCAGCGGAGCATCGCCTTTCCTCCCTAAGAGGAAAAAGGCATCATGGCTGCACCCATTGCAAAGGAGGTCCCATGGACGCCGCCGGCGACAAGCTGATGGACGAATACCGTGAGGTCGTGGCCGCCGCCGAGGAGCTTCTGAACGCCGCCTCCGGCCAGGACGCCGAGCGCCTGAAGGAGCTGCGCGGCCGCGCCGAGGAGGCGCTCCGGAAGGCGCGCGCCCGCATGGAAGACGCGGGGTTCCAGCTCGAGGCGCAGGTGCGCGACCACCCGCTCGCCGCGGTCGGCATCGCGGCGGCGGTGGGCCTGGTCGTCGGGCTCCTGCTCGCGCGCAAATGAGCGAGAGCGTGCTCGAGTCGGCGCGCACCATGCTCGCCGACCTCATATCGCTCGGGCAGACGCGCTTCGAGCTCTTCAGCGTCGAGCTGCGCGAGGAGCTCGCGCGCATCGCCACGCTGCTGATCGGCGCGCTGGCCGCGCTCATTCTCGGGATCCTGGGCATCGCCTTCGCCGCGTTCGCCGTCGTGGTCGCCGTGGCGCCGGAATACCGGCTGCTCGTGGCCGCGCTCGTCGCCGGGGGCTTTTTCCTGGCGGCGGCGCTGCTCGCCTTCGCCGTAATGCGGTTCGCCCGCGCCAAGCGCCGTGCGTTCGGCGCCACGCTGGCGGAGCTGCGGCGCGACTACGAGGCGATCAAGCCGTGATCTTCGGCGCCCGCGAGCTGCGGCGGCGCCGCATCGGGCTGGTCGAGCAGTGCTCGGCGCAGCGGGCCGCGGTCGCCGCCGCCGCCGTGCCGCTCACCGCAAAGGCCGCAGGGCTCGATCGTGTTCTAACCACGGTCCGAGTGCATCCGATCCTCGCCGCGCTCGCGGCCGGCGCCCTAGGGGGCCTTGTTCCGCGCGTCATCCCCCCATGGCTCACGCGGCTGTGGCTTCTCTATTCGCTGCTGCGACGATTCCTGGGCTGATTCGCCGCAGGGCGTAACGATGGCTGTCAGCGACCAGCAGTTGCCGGACGACCGCAACCGTGCTGACCGCCGCACCGGCCAGCCAGTCGAGGCGCCAGTGTTCAGAACATGCCGTGCTCGTTGGGCGAGTCCGGCGGCGCCTCCACCGCCACGTCCCAGAGCTCCACGATCTTCGAGCCCTTGAAGCGGAAGAGGTGCACCGCGGCGATGTCGCGCCCCGCCGGCTCGTGCTTCACCCTGGAGTGGACCGCCACCAGCGTGCCTTCCTCGAGCGCACGCTGGAATTCGATGATCGTGTGAGGAAATTTCGCTGCTGCGCCTTCCATTCCTTTCCTTAGGGAGTCGGCGTCTCCGGCGAAATGAGGGTTGTGATGGCGAAAGCCCGCGGCGATGAAGCGCTCGTACGCCTCGCGCACCTTGCCGGTCGCGGCGAGGCGCAGGAACGCCTTTGCGAGGTCCTTGCGGGCCTGCGGTTTCTTCACTGGCGTTCTCGGGCCTTCGCCGTCTTCATCGCGGCGACGAGCGCCTTCGACCCCGAGCCCCACTTGGAGACGACCTGGATGGCGCTCGTGAACGGGACGTTGAGCGGGTGGACGCGCTCCCGGCGCAGAACATAGACGGCTCCGGCGAGCGGGGTCGGTACGGAAGGTACGAAGACCGTGAACTGCCCGTCGTCGTGCTCCTCGATGATGAAACCGGGGACGAGCGCGTCTTCGATCTCGACCAGCGCCGGCTTCCATGCGCTCTCCCGGCTTTCACCGGACATCTGCTGGGCGAGGCCTCTGAACACCGCATAGCCGGGAATTCTCTGGAACAGCGATTTTTCGATCCGTTCCTCCGCCGAGCGCCCGAGCTGCGTCCGGAGAGCGACGCCGACCAGGAAGCACAGGACCAGCACCAGCAGGAGCGACAGCAGGTCCTCCGCGGGCACCCAGTCCGGAAGCAGCGCGGCGAGCGGGCGCACCAGGCCGACCAACGATTGCATCGCCTTGAGCAGCAACAACACGGCGAGGTAGAAAGGAACGATGACGAGCAGGCCCGAGATCAGCGCGTCCATGATGAATCCGCGCGAGGGCCGGGTAGCCTCGAGTTTCATAGCCGTTGTCTCCTTTGAGCTAACCGCCGCGGCGGCGCCGTGCGGATAGGGATTACTCGAGCTTCATCTCCATGCGCACCGAGCCCTTGGAGGCGGCTTCCATGGGCTTCGCCACGATGAAGATGCGCTCGGGGCTGAGCTCCTTGTTCGAGAGCAGGGCGTCGCGCACGGCGTTCGCGCGCTGCTGACCCAGGGCGTCGAGCGCGGCGGGCGTGGGCTTCAGATTGTCCAGCAGCGCGGACTGCACGAAGCCCAGGCGCGCGTCGAGGTTCGGGTCCTTCGAGGCCTGCAGCTCGGCCGGATAGACCGGCATGGTCTTGAGGCGCGCGCGATAGATGGTCTCGAACGCCTCGAGGCGCTTCCTCTTCGCCACGTCGTCGAAGGGCTTCGAGGAGTCGACCGGCGGGATGAGCGTGGCCAGCGCCTGCTTCGCGACGACGTCGCTGTCGGCCGCGGTCGCGATCGTATTCGGCACGTTCAGCCGGATTTGCGGTCGCTCGACCAGGCCGTTCGCGAGCGTGCCGAGCTTCTTGGTCGCGTCCTCCGTCAGCGCCGCGGATCCGGGCTCGAACTCGACGAACGCGAGGTCGTCGCCGCCGCCGAACAGCGCGCCGATCGCCGCGAACGGCGCGGTGACGATCTTCGTCAGCACCGTCACCACGGCCTTCCAGATCAGCGGCGCGACGCGGAATTCGGGATCGTCGAGCGTGCCGCTGACCGGCAGGTCGAGCTCGATCACGCCGCGGCGGTCCTTGAGCAGCGCTACGCCGAACTTGATCGGAATCGGCGCCGCGTCCTTCGAGTGGGTCGCCTCGCCGAATTCGAGGTTGTCGACGACGACGTGATGCTGCGCGTCGAGCTTGCGCTCCTCGACTTTGTATTTCATCGCGGTCGAAAGCTTGCCCTTGCTGATGGCGTAGCCCGCGAACTTGCCGGAGTAGGGGTTGAACGTGGTGAGCTCGATGTTGCTGAACTTGAACGCCAGATCCGAATAGACCGCAGCAGAGAGCAGGTTCACCTCGCCGGTGAGCTCGACCGGCGAATACTGGTCGACGCTCCCGCTGATCGCCACCTTGGCGCGCGACCCGGGATCCGACGACAGTCCGCTGACCTCTCCGTTGAGCCCGACGATGCCGCTCGCGAAGTTCGGCTGGATCGAGTGGTCGGCGAAGTTGGCCGAGCCGTCGACGACCTGGACGGTGCGGATCGCGACCGGGAACGGCTTCGACGCGCGCGTTTCGCGTTTCTTTTCGGAAGCTTCCTTTTTCGTTGCTTCCTTGTGCGGCGCCAGCACCTCGGAGACATTGACCGTGCCGTCCTCGGCGATGACGACGCGCGCGTAGGGCTGGCGCGCGACGATGCGGTCGATGCGCAGCCGGTCCGGCTGCTGCTGGAACTGGATCCCGGTGATCACGAGCGAGCGCCATTTCACGAAGTCCTCGTGCAGCAGCTGGTCGGTGGTGCGCACGTCGTCGACCCTGACCTCGCCGGAGATTCTCGAAGCCACCGGCTTGTCCGCGGGCGCCGTGAACGCGACATCGCCCTTCAAGCCCAGCCGGCCGGAGTGCAGCGTCATCGCCGTCGATTGCGCGATATAGGGCTGGAGCACGGGGAGCGGGAAGTCCTTCAGGTCGACCGCCAGCGTCGCGCTCGGCGGTTCGAGGCCGACATTGCCGGCCACGCTCAGGAGCCCGCGCTGCTCGATGCCGATCTTCGCGTCGAGCTTCATCGGGGCGGTGGCCGCGGTGCTCCAGCCGTCGAGCGTGATTCCGATGGGCGAGAGCTGGATCTTGGCCGGCGGCGAGGTGGTGCGGTCCTCGCTGGCCACCGTCGCTCCCTCGAGCGCGATGACGTCCGCGTGGATTTTCCATTCCTCGCCCTTGGGCCCGGACGATTTTTCCGGTTGAGAAGCGGGTGTCCCGGGCGACGAGGCTGGCGATGTCTTGACCAGGCGCGAGAGATTGATGCTGCCGTCGGGCTCGCGAACCACGTCGACGCGCGCGCCACGGACGTCGAGGCGCTTCACGCCCACGTCGCGGCGCGACAGGGAAAACGCGAGGCTATCGAGGTCGATCTGCGGAATGACGACGGGTGCGGCGGCCGAGGCGCCGCGCTCGGCGAGCGACAGGTCCCGCACCTTGATCGACGGCGCCGTGATCTCGAGCGTCAGGGGCTGAAGCTCGAACTGGTAGCCGGCGCCGAACTGCCCCGTGCCCGATGCGAGCTTCGTCGGCACGATGTCTTCCAGGTAGGCGTCGATCGTCGCGAGCCGCAGGTCGGTGACGTTGACCGTTCCGCTCGATCCGAGGGGCTGCACCGTGAACGTGCCGCTCCATTCGACCCGCTCGGCGGCCCGGGTCTTGCCGGAGAAGCTGTAGGCGTTGCGGTGGCCGACGTCGGTGCGGAAATCGGTGAGCGAGAAGGAGATCGGCGTGAGCTCGGCGCTGAACGGGTGCTTGTGGGTGCGATCCTCGAAGGCGAGACGGCCGTCGGCGATCGCGAGCTTGCCGATGTGCACCGGCATCGGCCGCTCGTCGGCCTTGGGCTTGTCCGGCGGTGGCCCCGCCGGCGGGACGAGTTGCGCCAGGTTGACGCTCCCGTCCGGCGCGATGACGACGTTGATATCGGGTGCGGCGAGCTCGAGCTCCTCCAGCACGACGCCGCGGTGCCACAGCGAGGCGAGCTCGGCATTGACCTTCAGGTGCCGGAACGCGACGAGCGGCGCGCCGTCGGCCTCGGCGAGCTTGAGCTCCGCGATATTCGCTTCGAACGTGAACGGATTGAAGCGGATCTCGCCGAGAGAGATCCGGCGATGCAGCTTCCCGGTGACGAAGGCCTCGATCTGCGAGCGCGCCACGCGCGGCACGACGAAGAATCCGGCCGCCGCGTAGCCCGCCACTAGGACCGCCGAGACGCCGAGCAGAATCCAGCGCGTGCGCGGCCGCATCGGCGTGATCAACCCATCGAGTGGCTACTGGCCTTCGACCGCGCCCTTGACCATGACCTCCACGCGCCGGTTCTTGGCCCGGCCTTCCTTCGTGGAGTTGTCGGCGACCGGGTCGTTCATCCCCCTGCCCACGATGGTGATCTTCGAGGGGTCGATGCCGTTCTTGACCAGAAAGTCCCTCACCGTCGAGGCGCGCGCCTCGGAGAGCTTCTGGTTGTAGTCCGCGGCCCCGGTGTTGTCGGTAAAGCCGGTGATCTGGACGGCCTCGACCGAGGTTACGTTGCGCACGCGCGCGGAGATCTTCTCGAGCTCGGGCTGCGCTTCCTTCCGGAACGTCGCCTTGTTGGTGTCGAAGAACGCGTCGCCGCTGACTGTGACCGTGCGCATCGGCTTGTTCTGGGAAGCCGGGACGGCGGCCAGGGCCGCGGCCGGCACGACGGCGGCAGCGGAAGACGCGGAAGAGGATGCGGCGGCCGGCGCGGCGGCAGCCGGCGCGGGCGCAGCGGCGACGGGCGCAGGCGCGGGTTGCGCCTGCTGCGGGGCAACCGCGGCGACTGGGGCGGGCTTCGCCTTTCCGCAGCCGACGATATTGCGGTCGAGGTTCCACTGCGAGGTCCTCACGCAGTTGCCATACGTGTCCATGACGACGCGACCGTCGGACGGCGAACCTAGAAACGCTTCGGTCGGCAACTGGTTTTCCTGGGCTACTGCGGGAACGCTGAAAGCAAGACCGATTACTACGGAAATCGCTGAGTGGGTGGGGTTCATACTTGGGCCTCCGGACCCCGATGGTGCCGCCGCATTTGCGTGCACGATATTGGACCAAGGGCCCATAACGGCAATTCGGCGTAGAGTTGCGCCCTAGCGGCGGGCAGCGCCGCGGACAACAACAAGGAGAAGTAAACAATGAAAACCGAGCTGCTATACCTTGTATACGTTACGATTCTGACCGGCCTTCTCTGGGTGCCCTACATCCTCGACCGGATCGCCACCTGGGGTCTGACCACCGCGGTCGGCTACCCGGACAACCCGCCTGCCCAGTCGCCGTGGGCGCGCCGGCTCATGAAGGCGCACTCCAACAACGTGGAGAACCTGGTCGTGTTCGCCGCGCTGGTGCTCGCGGCCCAGGATCTGGGCCTCAGCAACAGCGCCATCGCCGCGGCGGCCATGGTGTACTTCTGGGCCCGCGTGGTGCACGTCCTCGCCTACGCCTTCGCCATCCCTTGGGTGCGCACCCTCGCTTTTGCAGTCGGCTTCTTCGCCCAGGCGGTGATCGCCTGGCAGATCCTGGCGAAGTAATTCAGTCCATCAGCCCCGCATAAAGGGGCGAGGTGAGGTAGCGCTCGCCGAACGAGGGCAGGACGGCGACGATGAGCTTGCCCTCGTTCTCGTTGCGCCGCCCGACCTGGAGCGCGGCCCAGACCGCCGCGCCGGACGAGATGCCGACGAAGAGGCCTTCCTCCTTCGCCAGGCGCCGCGCCGTGTCGAGGGCCGCATCGTTGGGCACGCGCACGATCTCGTCGTAGATCTCGCGGTTGAGGATGTCGGGGATGAAGCCCGCGCCGATTCCCTGGATGACGTGCGGACCCTTCGGCGAGCCGGACAGGACCGCCGAGGCGTCGGGCTCGACCGCCACGCACTTGAAGCCGGGCTTGCGCGCCTTGATCACCTCGCCCACGCCGGTGATGGTGCCGCCGGTGCCGATACCCGACACGAGGATGTCGGCCTTCCCGTCGGTGTCGCGCCAGATCTCCTCCGCGGTGGTGCGGCGGTGAATCTCCGGATTGGCGGGATTGCGGAACTGGTCGGGCATGAAGTAGCGCTTGGGATCGGAAGCGACGAGCTCCTCGGCGCGCTTCACCGCCCCGATCGCCCCCTCGGCCGCCGGCGTGAGCACGAGCTCGGCGCCGTAGGCGCGGATCACCGCGCGGCGCTCCTTGCTCATCTGCTCGGGCATGAATAGCCTGCATTTGTAGCCCTTCACCGCGCACACCCAGGCGAGCGCTATGCCGGTGTTGCCGCTGGTCGGCTCGACGATCACGGTGTCGGGCCCGATCTTGCCGGCACGCTCGGCGGCCTCGATCATCGAGACTCCGATGCGGTCCTTGACGCTCGCGCCCGGGCTGTAGAACTCGAGCTTCGCGACGATCTTCGCGCGCGAGCCCTGCGCCAGGCGGTTGATGCGTACGAGGGGCGTGTTGCCGACGAGGTCGGCGACCGAGTTTGCGATCTTCATGCGTTATCGTAGCCTGATCACGGCCTCCAGGTACGCCCCCGGCACCACCATCGTTCCGTCGGTGGCGCTGTTCAAGCGCTGGGCGAGCCCGAGCAGGTCCTCGGCGAGCGCTTCCTGCTTGCCGGCGTCGAGCGCGGCGAACGCCTTGTTCATCGGCCCGTAGTAGGTGCGGAAGGTGTCGAGCCAATGCCGGGTCGAGCGGTAGCGGAACATGTAGTTGCGGTGCGGCGTCTGCAGCGCGGCGATGCGGCTGCCGAAAAGCTCGCGCAGCCGCTCTTCCGTTCCCCAAAGCGAAGGCGGCTTCACCCCGGGGGCGGGCGGAATGTAGCGCCCGATCAGCTTGAACATTTCGCCGACGAAGCTCGCAGGGGTCCAGTTCGCGAGGCCGATCTTGCCGCCGGGCTTGCACACCCGCGCCATCTCGGCGGCGGCCCGCTCCTGGTTGGGCGTGAACATCACGCCGAAGGTCGACAGCACGACGTCGAACGAGCCGTCCGCGTATTGCAGGTTCTCGGCGTCGGCCTGCTCGAACTGGACGGCCAGCCCTTCGGCGCCGGCGCGCGCGCGCCCGCGCTCGAGGAGCGAAGGAACGTAATCGGTGGAGACGACGTCGCACCAGCGGCGGGCGGCCGCGAGCGTGGCGTTGCCATTGCCCGCGGCGACGTCGAGCACGCGCTGCCCGGCCCGCAGGTCGAGCGCCTCGCACAGTGTCTCGCCCACGATCTGCAGCGTGGTGCCGATCACCGCATAGTCGCCGGCGCCCCAGGCGGCCTGCTGTTTCGTTTTGACGAGGGAAAAATCAGTAACCGTATTCATTGTTTGCGTGGATCGTCGTTGGGGTTGATATAGGTGATGCCCCAGGGCCCCGTGCCGTGCAGCTGTACGATCACCTCGCCCTCGGTGAAGGCGTAATGGGCGGTTCCGGGCTGCATGATCATGATGTCGCCGGTACGCACCGGCTGGGCGCCGGCGCGGTTGAACTTCTCTCCCATGCCCATGTGAAAGGTTCCCGTAAGCACGGTCACGCGCTCGACCGCCGGATGCGTGTGCGGGGGAATCGCGTAGTTGGCGGGAAACTTGAGCCGTACGGTGAACGGCACCGCCTGGCTCATCGGCCCCTCGATCACCGCGATCTGTGCGCCCTTGGGGAGCGAAGGCACGTCGCTCCACTTGAGGTCGGCCGCGCCGACCGCCTGGTGCTGGCCCGCGTGCTGCGCCAAGGCCGAGGTGGCCAGAAACGCCAGCGCTACCGCACTCGCTTTCAGGGTTCCCATGTTTCCCTCCGAGGTTGTGAATAGGCAGCGCCATTGGATGACGCGCGCGACCACCCGCGGGGTGACCCAGCGGGACAAAAAGTAGGACAACGACGGGGGACAATCACACTAGAATTTCCCGCATGGAGGAGGGGCGGGCTCACGGCTTCGGCTACTGGCTGCGCCGGCGGCGCAAGGCGCTCGACCTGACCCAGGAAGCGCTGGCCGCGGCGGTGGCCTGCTCGCGCTTCGCCATCCGCAAGATCGAGGCGGATGAGCGCAGGCCCTCGCGGCGCCTTGCCGAGCGGCTGGCCGAGAAGCTCGGGATCCCGCTAGAGGAGCGCGCGGCCTTTCTGGACGCGGCACGTTCGGTCCGTGCGGCGGAACGGCTGCACGTCGATGCCGTACCGGTTCAAGAACTTGAAAAGGAAAATCCGCCCTTCGTGGGCCGGGGCGCCGAGTTCGGGCTGCTGATCGGGCTGCTCGCCCGCCTGACGGCCGGTTCGGGTCATGTCGTGCTGCTCGAGGGCGAGCCCGGGATCGGCAAGAGCCGGCTGATGCAGGAGCTCGCCCGCTATTGCGCCGCGCGCGACCTGTGCACGCTCGCCACCAACTGCTACGAGATCGAGCGCGCGATGCCGTACCAGCCGGTGATCGACCTCGCCGGCAAGGCGCTCGAGCTTGCATCGAAGGAGGCGCTGCAAAAGCTTGCCCCGGTTTCGCTGGCGGAGATCGCAGCGCTGGTTCCGGCGATTGCCGAGCGCGTGGCAGTGCCGAGCCTGTCGGCCGATTTTCCGGAGGCGCGGCAGGCGCGGCTCTTCGGCGCGGTGGTCCAGCTCTTCGAGGCGCTGGCGGGCGGGCGCCAGATCGTGGTCATGATCGACGACCTGCAGTGGG
>DATLUZ010000269.1:0-16869 GCA_035577785.1 Burkholderiales bacterium
GGAGGTCCCGGTGACGCGCAGCGGCCCGGTCGCATTGCCGTCGGCGAATTCCATCTGGTGCACCTTGCCGTCGCGCCAGATGGTGAGCCGCAGCCATCCGGAAAGGGCATTGACCACCGAAACGCCGACGCCGTGCAGGCCGCCGGATACCTTGTAGGAATTGGAGTCGAACTTGCCGCCGGCGTGCAGTTCGGTCATCACGATTTCGGCTGCCGAGCGCTTCTGTTCGTCGTCGTCCTTGATCCCGGTAGGGATGCCGCGGCCGTTGTCCAGCACAGACACCGAGTTGTCGGTGTGGATAGTGAGCAGGATCTCGTCGCAGAAACCGGCCAGCGCTTCGTCGACCGCGTTGTCCACGACCTCGAACACCATGTGGTGCAGACCCGTGCCGTCGGAGGTATCGCCGATGTACATGCCGGGGCGCTTGCGCACCGCCTCGAGGCCCTTCAGGACCTTGATCGAGTCGGACCCGTATTCGGAGGTCACCTCCGGCTTGGCGCTGCCCTCGGGCTTACCCGAGTCTGGTTTTTCCTGTTCGGACAAGACGCTAGATCCTCATCGGCATGACGACGTACTTGAAATCCTTCTCCGAGGCATACGAGATCAGCGCGCTCGATGAAGCGTCGCCGAAGGCACACTCGACTTCGGCGCCGGGAACGTTGTTCAGGACGTCGAGCAAGTAGTTGACGTTGAAGCCGATGTCGAGCGCGTCGCCGGAGTACTTGACCTCCATCTCCTCGTGCGCCTCCTCCTGCTCCGCGTTCGAAGACACGAGCTTCAGGCTGCCTTCTCCCAGCACCCAGCGCACCCCGCGGAACTTCTCGTTCGACAGGATCGCGGCGCGCAGCAGCGCCTGGCGCAGCGGCTCGCGTTCGATCTGGAGCCGGTTCTTGTGCTGGGCCGGAATCACGCGCGTGTAGTCGGGGAACTTGCCATCGACCAGCTTCGACACGAGCTCGACGGAGCCGAAGCTGAACGCGGCCTGGGTGGAAGAAAGCTGGATGCTCACTTCCGCGTCGCTGTCGGCGAGGAGCTTCGACAGCTCGAGCACCGTCTTTCGCGGCACGATGACTTCCTGCCGCGGCAGCTCCGCCGCCAGCTTGAGGCTCGCCAGCGCGAGCCGATGGCCGTCGGTGGCGACGAGCTTTAGGCTACGGTCCTCGACCACCATGAGCAGCCCGTTCAGGTAATAGCGGATGTCCTGCTGCGCCATGGCGTACTGCACGAGCGACAGCAGGCGCCGCAGCGCCCTTTGCTCGAGCTTGAAGAGTGCCGCCTCGCCGGAGGGCTTGGCGAGCCTGGGGAAGTCCTCCGCGGGCAGGCTTTGCAGCGAGAAGCGGCTCCGGCCCGCCTTGACCACGAGCTTCTTGTCCTGTTGCTGCAGGATCACCTCGGCCGAGTCCGGCAGCGCCCGCAGGATGTCGAGGAGCTTCCGGGCGCCGACGGTGATGGAATGCGATTCGGCTGCCGCCTCGAGGCCGCTCTTGGCGGTGATCTGGATTTCGATATCGGTGGCGAGGAACGAAAGCTTGCCGCCCACCCGCTCGATCAGCACGTTGGACAGAATCGGCAGGGTATGGCGGCGCTCGATGATTCCGCTCACCGCAGAAAGGGGTCCGAGGATCTCGTCGCGCTTTGCTTTGACCAGAACCATTTGTTCGTTACCTTTGTATTAATAACTAGTAATAGGTAATAGAGGCGCCGCAGTCGCGGGGTAACGCGCGAAGGTGCTTGCGGGCCAATGGCTTGGCGCCTGTGCGGGCCTCTTGGCAAGCTGTGGAACCACTGTGCGCCGTTGTGGACAGAATTTTGCCGTTCGCCCCGCCGCCAAGTTACCCACAGCTTGTCCGGTCTTCGCGCACAGCTTCCTCATCCTTTGAGCACCTGCTCGAGGATGAGGTAGTCGCGATTGAGTCCGGTGTCCTGCTTGCGCAGGCTGGTGATCGTGCGGCAGGCGTGCAGCACCGTGGTGTGGTCGCGGTTGCCGAAGGCCTCGCCGATCTCCGGCAGGCTCATCTGGGTGAGGTCTTTGGCGAGCGCCATGGCAACCTGGCGCGGCCGAGCCACGTTGCGGTTGCGCTTTTTCGAATGCATGTCGGAGATCTTGATCTTGAAATACTCGGCGACGGTCTTCTGGATTCCCTCGACGCTCACCTGGCGGCTCGCGACGTTCAGGATGTCGCGCAGCGCTTCCTTGGCGAGGTCGAGCGAAAGCTCGCGCGCATTGAAGCGGGCAAAGGCGAGCACCTTCTTCAGCGCGCCCTCGAGCTCGCGCACGTTCGACCGGATGTGCTTGGCGATGAAGAAGGCGATGTCCTCGGACAGCGCAATCGAATCGGCCTCGGCCTTCTTCAGCACGATCGCCACGCGCATCTCGAGCTCCGGCGGCTCGATCGCCACGGTGAGGCCCCAGCCGAAGCGCGAGATCAGCCGCTCTTCCATGCCGGCGATCTCCTTGGGGTAGGTATCGCAGGTGATGACGATCTGCTTGTGAGCCTCGACCAGCGCGTTGAAAGCGTAGAAGAACTCCTCCTGGGTGCGGCCCTTGTTCGAGAAGAACTGGATGTCGTCGATGAGCAGCAGATCGAGAGAGTGGTAATAGCGCTTGAACTCGTCGAACGATTTCTGCTGGTAAGCGCGCACTACGTCGGTGACATACTGCTCGGCGTGACTGTAGCGAATCCGCGCCTGCGGCCGACCGTCGGCGAGATGGTTGCCGATCGCCTGCAGCAGGTGGGTCTTGCCCAGCCCTACTCCGCCGTAGATGAACAGCGGGTTGTAGGAAATGCCGGGATTCTCGGCGACCTGAATGGCGGCCGCGCGCGCGAGCTGGTTCGCCTTGCCGGTCACGAAACTGTCGAAGGTAAAGGCGCGATTGAGCCGGCCGCGCTCGGGCGCGGGCGGAGCGCCTTCGGCTCCGGCACGCGCGGGAGCCTGTGCCGCGCGCGGCAACATTTCGGGCGCGCGCGCGAGCACCAGCCTCAGCCCGAACTCGCGGCCGCTCGCCTCGGTGGCAAGGCGCTCGATGCGCGCGGCGAAGCGCTCGCGCACCAGTTCGAGCACGAAGCGATTGGGCGCGGCGAGCACCAGCGTGTCGGCTGCCCCGTCGGATTCCGGCGCGAGCGGCCGAATCCACGTATTGAATTGTTGCGCGGGCAGCTCCTGCTCAAGGCGACGCAGGCAGGCATCCCAGAGGTTGTGCATCTTGTAGTCGGCCCGGTTGGTAGGCCCCAGGTGATTCGCCTGGTCGAGGTGAGAATTTTACCTTCTTGCCCCCGGGTTATCCACAGCGCCGCGGCGCGCCAAGCGCGCCGAAAAGCGACGCGTACGCCTATTTGACAACGTATTGACGCGCGCGCTCTAATACCGCCCTTTTTCGGACCGGCGATGGCGACGAAGCGGACCTACCAACCCTCCAAGACACGGCGCGCGCGGCGCCACGGTTTTCTCGTGCGCAGCGGTACCCGGGGCGGGCGCGCGGTGCTTCGCAACCGTCGCGCCCGCGGCCGTCGGCGGCTCGGGCTCTAGCCGCGGGCGATAAGCGCCTCGGGCTCGGCGCTGGCCGGCGCCTCACGCAAAAAGCGCAATTCGAACGCCTGCTCCGCAATGGCAGGCAAAAAAAAGTGGCTGGCTACACTTTCTATCTGGAAAGCCGTGATGCGGGCGCTCCGCGCCTGGGGCTGCTCGTGACGCGCGGGCATGCCGCCCGGGCGAGCGAGCGCAACCGCATCAAGCGTTGCATACGCGAGGCATTTCGCCTCGAGCAGGACCGGCTTGGCGCGGTCGACTTGCTGGTGCGGCCGCCCTACGGCGTCAAGCCATCCCCCCACATGATCGAGCGGCTGCGCGGCATCTTCGCCACGCTGAGCGCTGCGTGAGCGCTCGCCTTCTTCTTGGCGTCGTGCGGGCATACCAGTGGTGCGTGCGCCCGCTTCTGCCGCGCGCCTGCCGCTTCCATCCGAGCTGCTCCGACTATGCCCACGAGGCGCTCACGCGCCACGGCGCCTGGCGCGGCGGCCTGCTGAGCGCCCGGCGGCTTTGCCGCTGCGGCCCCTGGCATGCCGGCGGCTACGATCCGGTGCCGTGAAATGAAGATGGATACCCAAAGACTCATCCTGCTTTTCATCTTCAGCTTTTCGCTGCTGATGCTGTGGGAGGCGTGGAACAAGCAGGGCCGCCCCACCCCGGCGCCGGCGGCGCCCTCCGCGCAGCAGGGCGTGCCTGCGCCGAAGCCTGCCGCGCCCGAAGCGGCCTCCAAGCCCGCGGCGAGTACCGTTCCGGGCGCCGAGGCGTCGGCCAAGGGGGAAACGATCCGCGTCACTACCGATCTCGTGGTGGCCGAGCTCGACACGCTCGGCGCCACGCTGAAGCGCGTGGAGCTCCTTCAGCACAAGGACTCGAGGGATCCGACCAAGCCGTTCGTGCTCCTCGGAGCGGAGCACCAGTATGAAGCGCAGAGCGGCCTGGCGGGCGACGCCGGGCCGAACCACCGCAGCCTGTGGCGGGTGCAGCAGGGCGAGCGCAGCCTTGCGCCGGGCCGCGACGCTGTCGAGGTCAAGTTCTCGGCCAGCGGCAAGGACGGCCTGGAAGTCACCAAGACCTACACCTTCAAGCGCGACAGCTACGTGATCGATGTCGCGCTCGAGCTGCGCAACGCGGGAGCGGCGGCCGCTTCGACGTACGCCTATTTCCAGCTCACCCACGACGGCAAGCCGGACACCCCGACGAACAGCGTGGCGTCGACCTTCGGCGCGCAGAGCTTCATCGGCTTCGGTGTGTACACGGACGAGCACAAGTACCAGAAGGTCCACCTCTCGGACCTCGACAAGGGCAAGTCCGATCTACACGTGAAGCAAGCCGACAACGGCTGGCTCGCTTTCGTGCAGCACTACTTTGTCTCGGCTTGGCTGCCTCCCGAGGCTGCCCCACGCGACTACGTTACCGAGAAGCGCCCCGACGGCACCTACGCGGGGCGCTTGATGTTCCCTGCCAGCGTCGCACCGGGCGCGTCGGCGCGCGTCTCGGCACCGCTCTACGCCGGGCCGCAGGAGCAGCGGCGGCTGCGCGCGGCCGCACCGGGGCTCGACCTCGTGGTCGACTACGGGTGGCTCGCGATCATCGCCTGGCCGCTCTTCTGGCTGCTGCAGCAGTACCACAGCCTGAGCGCCAACTGGGGCGTCGCCATCATCCTGCTGACGGTCACCATCAAGCTGCTGTTCTTCCCGCTTTCGGCGGCGAGCTACAAGTCGATGGCCAAGATGAAGCTGGTGACGCCCCGCCTCACCAAGATCCGCGAGCAGTACGCGCACGACCGCCAGAAGATGAACCAGGCGATGATGGAGCTCTACAAGACCGAGAAGATCAACCCGCTCGGCGGCTGCTTCCCGATCGTGGTCCAGATTCCGGTGTTCATCGCCCTGTACTGGGTGCTGCTCGCGGCGATCGAGCTGCGCCACGCGCCCTTCGTGCTTTGGATCCACGATCTCGCCGCGCTCGATCCCTACTACGTCCTGCCGATCCTCATGACCGCGACCATGGTGCTGCAGACCAGGATGAATCCGGTACCGCCGGACCCGGTCCAGGCGCGGGTCATGAAGTTCATGCCGTTCGTCTTCAGCATCTTCTTTTTCTTCTTCCCTGCGGGGCTGGTGCTCTACTGGCTGGTCAACAACATTCTTTCGATCCTGCAGCAGTGGCAGATCCAGCGCATGTTCGACCGCGACAAGCCTGCCCATGCCAAGCGGTGAGATAAGCCGCGACACCATCGCCGCGATCGCCACCGCCGCGGGCCGCGGCGGCATCGGCGTCATTCGAGTCTCGGGGCCTGGCGTGCCCGAGATCTCGAGCAGGATCGTCGGCACGCTGCCGACGCCGAGGCAGGCTCACTTCGCGCGCTTCCGGGATGCCCGCGGCGAGACGCTCGACGAGGGCCTCGCGCTCTATTTTCCCGCGCCGAGGTCGTATACCGGGGAAGCCGTGCTCGAGCTGCATGGCCACGGCGGCCCGGTGGTTCTGCACACGCTGCTGCGCGCGTGCCTCGATGCAGGAGCGAGGCTCGCCGAGCCGGGGGAGTTCACGCGGCGCGCGTTTCTCGAGGGCAAGCTCGACCTGGCGCAGGCCGAAGCGGTGGCCGACCTGATCGAAGCCTCGAGCGAGCAGGCGGCGCGCGCAGCCCTGCGCTCCCTCAGCGGAGAGTTTTCGGCCGCCATCCACGCCCTCGCTTCGCGGCTGGTCGAGCTGCGCGCGCTCACCGAGGCGATGCTCGATTTCCCGGAGGAGGAGCTCGACGCCGTCCACCGCTCCGACGCCGCTTCCCGTCTGGAAGCCATCAGGGAGGGCCTCGACGAGGTCCTAGTCAAGAGCCGCGAGGGCAGCCTTCTGCGCAGCGGCATCCACGTGGTGCTCGCCGGCCGTCCGAACGTCGGCAAGTCGAGCCTGCTCAACCGGCTGGCCGGCGCGGAGCGCGCGATCGTCACGCCCATCGCCGGCACGACGCGCGATGCGCTGCGCGAGCCGATCCAGATCGAAGGTGTGCCGCTCACGCTCGTCGATACCGCGGGACTGCGCGAGTCGGACGATGAGCTCGAGCGGCTCGGCGTCGAGCGCACGCGTCGCGAGCTCGCGCAGGCCGATCTCGTCGTCATGGTCGAGGAAGCGGGTGCAGCGCCGCAGCCGCTCCCCGGGGTCGCGACGCAGGCCGAGCGGATCGTGGTGTACAACAAGCTCGACCTCTCGCCGCGTTTCGAGCGCCCGCAGGGCTCGCTCGCGGTGTCGGCCAAGACCGGGCAGGGCCTCGAGGAACTGCGCGCCGCGATCCTCGCCGCGGCCGGCTGGTCCACGGCCGGGGAGTCGGTGTTCCTCGCGCGCGAGCGCCATTTGCGCGCGCTCGAAAACGCGCGCGGCCACATCGAGGTTGCGCGCCGCGAGCTCGACCGGTGGGAGGTCTTCGCCGAGGAACTGCGCCTCGCGCACGCCGCGCTCGGCACCATTACAGGCGAATTCACCGCGGACGACCTGCTCGGCGAGATCTTCGGCCGCTTCTGCATCGGCAAGTGAGGGCGGCGCGCGACAGCTGGGTGAATCCAGCTCTTGCGCTCCTGCTGTGCGCGGCGGTCGGCGGCGCGTTTGCCTGGCTGAGGATGCCGCTGCCGTGGATGACGGGCCCGCTCCTCGCGATGGCGGCCTGCAATTTCGCCGGCGCCGAAATGCGCAGCCCGCCCGGCGCGCGCGCCGTCGGCCAGATCGTCATTGGGACCGCCCTCGGCCTTTATTTCACCCCGATGGTCGGGCGCGAGGTGAGCGAGCACTGGTGGGTGCTGATCGCCGCGGCGCTCGTCGCCATCTTCCTCGGCGTGCTCGGGGGCTGGGTGCTCAGCCTGGCCTCGGGCGTCGACGCGAAAACCGCGTTCTTTGCCAGCGTCCCCGGCGGTGCCGTGGAGATGGCAATCCTGGGGGAGCGCTTCCACGCGCGCGTAGACCGCATCGCCCTCGCGCAATCGCTGCGCGTGCTCATCGTGGTCATCGCGGTGCCGTTCGCGATGACCTATTCGGGCGCGCATGGCGCGGACAGCTACCTGCAGGTCGCTGTGCCCCTGCGCTGGCAAGGCCTCGCCATGCTGCTCGCGGTAGGAGGGCTGGCGGGCCTGGCGCTCGATCGGCTGCGTATGCCGAACGCGTTCTTTTTTGGACCCCTCGCCACCACGATCGCGCTCACGGTGAACGGCGTTGAGATTTCCTCCTTGCCCACCGCGCTGACCAGCCCGGCGCAGATGTTGCTCGGCTGTGCGCTTGGCGCGCGCTTCGAGCGCCGCTCACTCGAAAGCGCTCCCCGCTATGTCTCGGCAGTGCTGGTGAGCGTCGTCGCGGCCTTGCTTGTTTCTGCGGCGTGCGGCTGGGCCGTCGGCCTTGCCGCGGGCGTGTCCATTCCCAGCATGATCCTCGCCATGGCGCCGGGCGGCATCGCGGAAATGTGCATTACCGCCAAGGTGCTGCAGCTCGGCGTGCCCCTCGTGACGGCGGCGCACGTCTTGCGGGTGGTGGTGGTCATCACGACCACGGGGCCGGTTTTCCGCGCCGCGCGTGCCCTGCGCGCGCGCCTTGCGAATCGTTAAATCTATGTTTAACCAGTACTTTAGTACTAAGCAATGCCCTGCGCCGCCGCTTGGCTCAAAGCGCCCGGTGATAGAATCGCGCTCCTGTTGTTACCATGAGTCGGCCCGGCTTTGTGCTGGGCCGTTTGGCTTCTGGAGTCTATGCGAATGAACGCGCCCGCCGCCGCCCCCGCCGACCAGTCGAATGCTCCCGCGTGGGTTCGCCACCGCGGCCTGCGCCAATGGGTTTCCGAAGTCGCCCGCCTGGCCAAGCCCGAACGCGTCGTCTGGTGCGACGGTTCGGAAGCCGAATACGACCGCCTCTGCGCCGAGCTGGTGGCCTCCGGCACCTTCGTCAAGCTCTCCGAGAAGCGCCGGCCCAACTCGTATCTCGCGCGTTCGCACCCGAGCGACGTGGCGCGCATGGAGGACCGCACGTTCATCTGCAGCAAGGCGAGGGAGGACGCAGGTCCGACGAACAACTGGCTCGATCCGATCGAGATGCGCCGCACGCTGAACCGGCTGTTCGACGGCTGCATGCGCGGCCGCACGATGTATGTGATGCCGTTCTCGATGGGGCCGATCGGCTCGCACATCGCGCAGATCGGCGTCGAAATCTCCGATTCCCCCTATGTCGTCGTCAGCATGCGCGTCATGACCCGGATGGGTCGTGCGGTCGCGGAGTGGCTGGGCGAAGACCGCGAATTCGTGCCGTGCGTGCACTCGGTCGGCGCGCCGCTGGCCCCGGGACAGACAGACGTGCCCTGGCCGTGCAACGACCAGGACAAGTGGATCGTGCACTTCCCGGAGACGCGCGAGATCTGGTCGTTCGGCTCGGGCTACGGCGGTAACGCGCTCCTGGGCAAGAAATGCTTGGCGCTGCGCATCGCCTCGGTGATGGCGCGCGACGAGGGCTGGCTCGCCGAGCACATGCTGATCCTGGGGATGCAGCAGCCGGGTGGCGAAAAGATCTACGTCGCGGCGGCGTTCCCGTCGGCCTGCGGCAAGACGAACCTCGCGATGCTGATCCCGCCGCCGGCGTTCGCCGAGTGGAAGGTCACCACCATCGGCGAGGACATCGCGTGGATCAAGCCCGGCAAGGATGGACGCCTCTACGCGATCAATCCGGAATACGGCCTGTTCGGCGTGGCACCCGGCACCTCGGAGCAGACCAATCCGAACGCGATGAAGATGCTCCATAGCAACGTCATCTACACGAACGTCGCGCTCACGCCCGATGGCGATGTGTGGTGGGAAGGAATGACCGAGCAGCCGCCCGCGCGGCTGATCGACTGGCAGGGCAAGGAGTGGACGCCGGAGGACGGCAAGAAAGGGCGGCTGGCGGCGCATCCCAACGCGCGCTTCACGGTGCCCGCCGCGCAGTGCCCGTCCATGGATCCGAACTGGGAGGATCCGGCGGGCGTGCCGATTTCGGCTTTCGTGTTCGGCGGCAGGCGCTCCACCACCGTGCCGCTCGTCGTCGAAGCGCCCAGTTGGGAAGACGGCGTGTACATGGCGGCGACGCTCGGCTCCGAGACGACCGCGGCGATCACCGGGAAAGTCGGCGTGGTCCGGCGCGATCCGATGGCGATGCTTGCTTTCTGTGGCTACAACATGGGCGACTACTTCGGCCACTGGCTGAAGATGGGCCGCGGCCTCGCGCGTGCGCCGAAGATCTTCCGGGTGAACTGGTTCCGCCGCGACGCGAAAGGCAAGTTCATCTGGCCGGGCTTCGGCGAGAACATGCGCGTGCTTCAGTGGATCGCGCGCCGCTGCCAGGGCGATGCCGCGGGAGTCCAGACACCGCTCGGGATCATGCCGCGCTTCGAAGACCTCACCTGGACGGGGATCGAATCGAAGCTCACGCCGGCGCAATACGCAGAGCTTGCGGGCGTCGATCGCGCGGCGTGGAAGGAGGAGCTCGCCTCCCATGACGAGCTCTTCGCCAAGCTGGGGTCGCACCTGCCGGAGGCGCTAGAGACGCGCCGCGGCGAGATGCACGGAAGACTGACCGCCTAATCGCTCCGCATAAAGGCGGCCGCCGCCGCCGTTAGCGCGGCGGCCGAACCGGCCGCAAGCACCGCAGGCGAGCTGAAGTGCTCGAGCAGCCCGCCTCCCGCCGCAATACCGATGCCGACTCCGGAAAGGAGCGCGCTAGCCGACCAGGTGAACGCCTCCGTGATCTCGTCCGGCCGCGCCGCTTTCGCGACCAGCATCGACTGAATGATGAGCGCCGGTGCCATGACGACCCCGGCAAAAAGCGACCAGAAGGCGAACGGCCAGGGTGTCCAAGGCAGCGTGAGAACCATGAGACCGGCGCCCATAAAGGCTAGCATCAGCGCAAATTGGCGCGCCAAAGGTAAGTGCCAGCTTCTGCTACCGTACGCGATTCCGCCGAAGGCGCTGCCCGTGCTCATCAATCCAAGCAGGACGCCGGCGAGCGCGGCATTGCCCCGTTCGGTCGCATAAGCCGTCATCCCGATTTCGAGCAAGCCGAACGCGGTCGAGTAGCACAGGATGATTGCGATGAGGACTACGAACCCTGGCCGGCCGAGCGGACCCAGGACGCTCGCGGTAGCGCGAGGCTCGATCTTCCAGGACCGCAGCGGCGGCGAACGCAGGAAGAGGAGCGTGCCAATGCACCCTGAAGCCGCAGCGAAGAGCACTGCTGTAGCCGGGGAAGCAGCAGCCACGAAAAGCGCAACGAGCATCGGCCCGACGATAAAGATGAGCTCGATCAACACGGATTCGAGCGAATACGCCGTGGCCAGCAGGGCATCGTCGTTTAGCCGCTGCCTGAAGTACGTGCGCATGCATACGGTGATTGGCGGGAATGTCGCTCCTGCGGCAGCAGCGAAGATCAGGATCAGAGCTGGGTGTGATCGCGTTTCAACCGCGGTCACAAGGCCGAGAAGTGCAGCAGGAAAGGTGATGCTGCAGACCCGCAGTACGAGTCGCGGTCCGATGCGATCGATCAGGCGACCGAGCGCGGGCGCAATGGTCGCGAGCCCGATTACGTAGCAAGCGGCGGCGGCGCCACCTTTGGAAAAGGAATCGGTTGCCGCCTGTACCAACAGCAAAATGGCGAGGCCTGTGATGCCGATCGGCAGCCGGCCGATCATGGACGCGGCAATAGTCTGCTTCATGTCTCGCGCCTGGAGCAGCGCGGTGTAGCGGGCGAGGGAGATCACGGGAAGCCGGGGCGATGGATTGTCGCACCCGACGCCGTTGCTGCGATGCAGCACGACTATGATGTTTCACGTGGAACCAAAGCATCTAGGCGGCCGCTGGTTTCACGTGGAACGCTCGCGTAAAATGCGCGGCCTTCCGATGCAATTCCCAGCTCGATTCGACGTCATCGTGGTAGGAGGCGGCCATGCGGGTACTGAAGCCGCCCTCGCCGCCGCGAGGATGGGCTGCCAGACGCTCCTGCTGACGCACAGCGTGGAGACGCTCGGGCAGATGTCGTGCAATCCGTCGATCGGCGGCATCGGCAAGGGACATCTCGTCAAGGAAGTCGATGCGCTCGGTGGCGCCATGGCGCTGGCCGCCGATGAGGCTGGCATCCAGTTCCGCATCCTGAATTCATCGAAGGGTCCCGCGGTCCGTGCCACGCGCGCACAGGCGGACCGGCTGCTCTACAAGCAGGCCATCCGACGCCGGCTGGAAAACCAGCCCGGCCTGACGCTGTTTCAGCAGCCCGTGGACGACATCATTCTCGAGGGCGATCGGGCGGTCGGCGTGGCGACTCAGATCGGCTTGCAATTCCGGGCGCCATCCATCGTGCTCACTACGGGGACTTTCTTGGATGGCACGATCCACGTCGGGCTGAATCGCCATCAGGCCGGTCGCGCGGGAGAACCCGCCGCCGTTACCCTCGCAGCCCGGTTGCGGGAGCTGAAGCTGCCGGTTGGCCGGCTCAAGACCGGTACGCCGCCACGCCTCGACGCCCGCAGCATCGATTTCTCGGTGATGGGAGTTCAGCCTGGCGATTCTCCGGAGCCGGTGTTTTCCTTCATCGGCAGGCGCGCCATGCATCCGCGTCAGCTGCCTTGCTGGGTCGCCCACACGAACGAGCGCACGCACGACATCATCCGTGCCGGGCTCGACCGCTCGCCGATGTTCACCGGCGTGATTCAGGGCGTCGGCCCGCGTTACTGCCCTTCGATCGAAGACAAGATCCACCGCTTTGCCGACAAGACGAGCCACCAGATTTTCCTGGAGCCCGAGAGTCTCTCGACGAACGAGATCTACCCGAACGGCATCTCGACGAGCTTGCCTTTCGACGTCCAGCTCGAGCTCGTGCGCTCGATCCGCGGCCTCGAGAACGCGCACATCGTTCGTCCGGGATACGCGATCGAGTACGACTATTTCGATCCCAGAAGCCTCCGCGATTCGCTCGAGACGAAAAGCATCCAGGGCCTGTTCTTCGCGGGGCAGATCAACGGAACGACCGGTTACGAAGAAGCCGCGGCGCAGGGCCTGCTCGCCGGAGCCAACGCCGCGAGGCGGGCGCTTGGGCGGGAGCCGTGGACGCCGCGCCGCGACCAAGCTTATATGGGCGTGCTCGTCGACGACTTGGTGACCCGCGGCGTTTCGGAGCCTTACCGCATGTTCACCAGCCGCGCCGAATATCGACTCATGCTGCGGGAGGACAACGCGGACCTGCGACTCACGGAAGCCGGCCAGCAGCTGGGTCTGATCGATGACGCGCGCTGGTCAGCGTACTGCCGCAAACGCGAGGCCATCGAGAAGGAAACCCAGCGCTTGCAGTCGACGTATGTAAGCACGAGCTTTCAACAAAAGCACCCGATTTATGAGCTTCTCCGCCGGCCGGAAGAATCGTACGCGCACCTCGTCGTCGGAACGGACCTCGACCCGGCAGTCATCGAGCAAATCGAAATCCAGGCGAAGTACGAGGGGTACATCGAGCGCCAGCGCGCGGAGGTCGAGCGCAATGCCGAGATGGAGAACCGGGAACTGCCGGCCGATCTCGACTACGGTCAGGTGAAGGGGCTTTCGGCGGAAGTCCAGCAAAAGCTGAACCGGCATCGCCCTCGCACCATCGGGCAGGCGGCGCGGATCTCCGGCGTCACGCCCGCGGCGATTTCGCTGCTGCTGGTGCACCTGAAGCGAGGCTTCAGGACCCCCGAGCACAAAACGGCATGACGCCGGAGGACGCGCTTCGCCGCGGTGTGGCGGAGCTGGGGCTCGAGTTGCCGCAGGGTGCCGAGGCGCGGCTCATGCGATACATGGCGCTGCTGGAAAAATGGAACCGCACCTACAACCTGACGGCGATTCGCAATCCCGCTGAGGTCGTGACTCACCATCTGCTCGACTGTCTTGCCGTGGTGCCTCACCTTCCCGTCGCTGCAGAGGGTGCGCTTGCCGACGTGGGCGCTGGCGCGGGCCTGCCGGGCATTCCGATCGCGCTCGCACGGCCGCGGTGGCGCGTCACCCTGAACGATGCGAGCGAAAAGAAAGTGGCTTTCATGCGCCAGGCGGCGATCGAGCTCGAGCTCTCGAACGTGGCCGTGCATCCGGGGCGTGTCGAGCAATGGACGCCGCAGCCGAGATTCGCGCTCGTCATCGCGCGTGCGTTCGCCGAGCTGGCCCAGTTCCGGTCGCGCTGCGCGCACCTCGTCGCCTCCGGCGGCGTGCTGGCGGCGATGACCGGCGCGGCGCCGCAAGCCTGCGACTGCCGCGTCATTTCGCTGAATGTGCCGCTGCTCGAAGCACAGCGACATCTCGTGCTCTGTCCGGTGGAGAGCTGAGGTGGCGCGCGTGCTGGCGGTCGTGAACCAGAAAGGCGGCGTGGGCAAGACCACCACCAGCGTGAACCTCGCGGCCGCGCTGGCGCAAGCCGAGCGACGCGTGATGCTGGTCGACCTCGACCCGCAAGGCAACGCCACGATGGGCAGCGGGGTCGACAAGCGCAACCTCGCGCGCACGATCTATCACCTGCTCGTCGGCCTGGCGGACCTGCAAAGCGTGCGCGTGCGCCCCGAGCGCGGCGGCTTCGACCTGCTTCCCGCCAATCGCGAGCTCGCCGGGGCGGAAATCGAGCTGGTCGGGCTCGACGCTCGCGAGAGCCGCCTGCGCGATGCGCTCGCGCGGGTCGACGCCGAATACGACTACGTGTTGATCGATTGCCCGCCGTCGCTCAGCCTGCTCACGGTGAACGGGCTGACCGCAGCTCAGCGAGTACTCATTCCGATGCAATGCGAGTACTACGCGCTCGAGGGCCTGTCGGACCTCGTGTCCACGATCAAGCGCGTGCGCGCGAACCTCAACCCGCAGCTCGAAATCGCGGGCCTGCTGCGCACCATGTACGACCCGAGGAACACGCTCTCGCAGCACGTATCGCAGCAGCTCGAGCAGCATTTCGGCGACAAGGTTTATCGCACGCTGGTGCCGCGCAACGTGCGCCTCGCCGAAGCGCCGAGCTACGGGGTACCCGCGGTGCTGTGGGACGCGGCCTCCAAGGGCGCGCAGGCCTATCTCGCGCTCGCCGCGGAAATTCTCGCACAGGGGCAAGCCGCATGATGAAACCCAAGGGACTAGGCCGGGGTCTGGACGCGCTCCTCGGGACGGACACCGCTGCGCCGCGGGACGCGCTGGCGACGCTTCCGGTCGGACGCATTCGCCCGGGCAAATACCAGCCGAGGACCAAGATGGACCAGCAGGCGCTGGCCGAGCTTGCGGCGTCGATTCGCTCGCAAGGGCTGATGCAGCCCCTGCTCGTCAGGCCGGTCGACCGCGAGCGCTACGAGCTCATCGCGGGGGAGCGCCGGTGGCGCGCCGCACAGATGGCGGGACTCGAGGAGGTCCCGGTGCTGGTGCGCGACGTGCCCGACGAGGCAGCGCTGGCCCTTTCGCTGATCGAGAACATTCAGCGCGAAAACTTGAATCCGATGGAGGAAGCGGCTGGGATTCAGCGCCTGATCGACGAATTCAAGATGACGCACGAGCAGGCGGCTGACGCCGTCGGCCGCTCGCGCACCGCCACCACCAACCTGCTGCGGCTGCTGAAGCTCGCACGGCCGGTGCAGGAAATGGTGATGGAAGGGGCGCTCGACATGGGACACGCACGCGCGCTGCTGGCGCTTGATCCCGCGCGCCAGATCGAGGCCGCGCACCGCGTCGCCGCGAAAGGCCTGTCGGTGCGCGAGGCGGAAGCCCTCGTGCAGTCGAGCGTGCGCGGCAAGGCGTCCCACAAGGGCGCGCCCAGGCGCGACCGCGACCTCGAGCGCCTGGAGGAAGAGTTATCCGCGAGTCTCGGCACCACGGTCGAGATTCGTGCCGCGAAGAAGGGTAGCGGCAAGCTCCTCGTTCACTATTCGAGCCTCGACCACCTCGACGAGCTGCTCAAAAAGCTGCGCTGATGCGTTATACTTTTATGGATTTGCCAGGTGCGAAGCCGGGTGCAAACAACGCCAACGCCATGCTTCACGCCCTGCGCAGACCGATACGCACCGTTCTCTTGTGGCAGCTACTAGTCACCGCGGCGCTTGGCGCGGCGGCGGCGATGCTGTCGGGCACGAGCGCGGCGCTGTCGGCGGCCGCCGGCGGCGGCGTGAGCATCATCGCCGGCCTCGCGGCCGCGTTCGTGGCTTCGCTGAGCGACGCGAAGTCCGCAGGGCGGGTTCTTGCTGGCGCGCTGAGGGCGGAGGCGGTCAAGCTCGGCCTCGCACTGGTCCTGCTGTGGCTCGTGCTCGCGAACTACGAACAGGCGGAAGTGGCCGTCTTGCTCGGCGCGTTCGTGGTGACGATGCTGATTTTTTCAATGGCGTTCTTTGTACGCGAGTACTGAAGCATTCCGGCATGGCACCTTGGTCCAATTTGCGCGCACGTCCAACGAGGGTAAGGTTGGGCGTTTCGATGCCGGTCCGTCGACCGGAGCACTGACGCAATCACGATGGCCGCAGCAGAGCTCACTCCTTCGGAGTACATCCAGCATCACCTCAGCTTCTTCAACCAGCCTATCGGCGAGGGCGGCTTCTGGTCGCTCAACGTCGATTCGATCGCGGTAGCGATCCTCCTCGGCCTCGTCGGCATGGGGCTGATCTGGTGGGTGGTGCGCGGCGCCACCTCCGGCGTACCGACCAGGCGCCAGGCCTTCGTCGAGCTGCTGATCGATTTCGTCGACGACCAGGCGAAGGGCATCTTCCAGCACGGCGACCGTCACCGCTTCATTGCGCCGCTCGCGCTGACGGTGTTCGTGTGGGTGCTGTTGATGAACGCGATGGACTTCCTGCCCGCGGATCTCGTCGCCAAGCTCACGCACCACGTTTCCGAGCACGGCTTTCACTACGTGCCCACAGCGGACGTGAGCACGACCTTCGCCCTCTCCATTTCAGTTCTCGTCCTGAGCATCTTCTTCGCGATTGCCGTCAAGGGCGTCGGCGGATGGCTGCACGAGCTGTTCTTCGCGCCTTTCGGCTCCCATCCGCTTCTGATCCCCGCCAACTTTCTCTTCCAGATGGTCGAATACATCTCGAAGACGCTGTCGCACTCGCTGCGTCTGTTCGGCAACATGTACGCGGGCGAGATCCTGTTCCTGCTCCTGTGGCTGTGGGCTGCGAACTCGTTTCAGGGCGATTTCGGGGTGGGATGGCTGGCATCGGTGGTCCTCGGGCTGGGCTGGGCCATCTTCCACATCCTGATCGTCGTGCTCCAGGCCTACATCTTCATGATGCTCACCATCGTGTACGTCTCGATGGCGCACGAGCATCACTAATTCATCACTCGCTCAGAAAGGGAAAACACCAAATGGACA
>DATLUZ010000270.1:0-45898 GCA_035577785.1 Burkholderiales bacterium
CTTGAACATCCCCGGTTCAAGCGAATGGCGTTCCAGGAGGCGGTAGAACTCGGTGCGGTTGCGCCCGGCCAGGCGCGCCGCCTTGGTCACGTTGCCCCCGGTGATCTTGAGGATCCTCACCAGGTAGTCGCGCTCGAAGGCCTTTCTCGCCTCGTCCAGCGGCGTGAGCGCGCTGTCGGCCACGTCCAGGGCCTGCCTCACCAGCGACTCCGGAATCACCTCCGTGGGCGCCAACGCCACCGCCTGCTCGATCACGTTCAGGAGCTGGCGCACGTTCCCCGGCCAGGGCGCCGACACCAGCAGCTGCATCGCCTCGGGCGCAAGCGCAAGGCGCCCCTTCCTGTAGCGCTCCCCCAGCCGCGACATGAAGTGATTGGTCAGGAGCGGTATATCCTCCCGGCGCTCCGCCAGCGTCGGAATGTAGAGCTTCACCACGTTCAGCCGGTAGTAGAGATCCTCCCGGAACTCCCCCGAGGCAATGCGCTCCTCGAGCTTCCTATGGGTCGCCGCAATCACCCGCACGTCGATCTCGTGGAACTCGTGCGAGCCCACCGGCCTTACTTTTCTTTCCTCCAACGCCCTGAGCAGTTTCACTTGGAGCGGTAAAGGCATGTCCCCAATCTCATCCAGAAACAGCGTCCCGCCCTGCGCCGCCTGAAACAGCCCCCGGCGGTCCGCCACCGCCCCGGTAAAGGACCCCTTCTTGTGCCCAAAGAGCTCCGACTCCAACAACCCCTCCGGAATCGCCCCGCAGTTCACCGCCACAAAGGGCGCCGCGGCGCGCGGGCTCGCCCGGTGAATCGCCCGGGCAAGAAGCTCCTTCCCCGTCCCGCTCGCCCCGAAGATGCACACCGAGGCATCCGAGGCCGCAACGCGCCGCGCCTGCGCCAGCAAATCCTCCATCCCCGAGGAGCGCGTGATCAGCTCCGCCCTCCAGTCCTCGATATCCCCAAGGATCGGACTCGAAAGCCGCATCGCCTCGGCCACCGTGTCCAGCAGCACCTTGGGCTCAAAGGGCTTGGTCAAAAACGAGAACACCCCACGGCGCGTGGCCGCCACCGCCTCAGGGATCGTCCCGTGCGCCGTCAATATCACCACCGGCAAAGACGGCGAATCCCGGTGAATCGCGTCAAACAACGCCATCCCGTCCATGCCCTGCATGCGCAAATCCGTCACCACCACCTGCGGCCGCGATACCGACAACGCCGCCAGCGCCGCCTCCCCGCTCTCCACCGCCGTCACCGCATACCCCGACGCACTCAACCGCATCGCTATCAACTGCAGCAAATCCTTGTCGTCGTCGACCAGCAGGACGCTCGGCGCGTGCGGGGGGCTAAGGCGCATCTCATCCCCCGATTCCTTAGGTGTCATGGCTTGACTCCGGGGTTGCGGCGCAACCGCTCCTCGCGGTCGAGGATGCCGCGCTCGATAGCCCTTAGCGCCTCGAGCTGCTGGCGCAGCGCTTCCTCGCGCTTGTCGCGCTCCTTGTCCGCGGCCTGGCGCTCTCGCTCCACGGTCGCCCGTTCCTTGTTGAGGCGATCGATCTCCCGCGAGATGCGCTGGCGCTCGGACACCTGGGTCGCCAGGAATGCCGCGTAGCGGCCCGTGGCCGACCCGGCGGGATCGACCATCGGTTCGAGAAGCTCCGCCGCGCGCGCATCGTCGCGCAGCGGCGCCGGCAGGCTGGCAAGGAGCGTCGAGAGGCGCAGGCGGTTGAGGGTGCCCGTGTCGCCCGCGAAAGCCTGCTGGGCCGCGGCGAGTGCGACCTTCTGGTCCGCCGCCGGGGCGCGAGCGAGCTGCGCCGCTTCGCGGATGACGCTGTCGACCTGGTCGCCAGCCGGCTGCAGCAAGGCCTCCAGTTCGGCGCAGCCTGCGACAACGGCGCCGGCCGCCAGCGCCAGCACGGTCAGCCAGCGCTTCATGCCGCCACCGCCAGCCTGCTGCGCGACCGGCGCGGGAGCGTGACCCTGAAGTGCGCGCCTTTCGAGCTGGCGAGCACGTCGATCCGTCCGCCGTGGGCCTCCGCGAACTCGCGCGCGATCGCAAGCCCCAGTCCTGTCCCCTCGATCCGGCCACTCGCCTTGGCGCGGCCGCGGAAGAACGAGTCGAAGATGGCCTCGCGCTCCTCGGCCGGGACCCCCGGTCCGGAGTCGATGACGTCGATGACGGCGTCGCCGCCGCTCGCGCGCGCGCTGACCGCGATCGTTCCGCCTGCCGGCGTGAACTTCACCGCGTTGCCGACGAGGTTGTCGACGATGGAAAAAAGCTTTTCGCCGTCGACCTCGACCATGAGCTTGTCGAGCTCGAGCGTCAGGCTTTGCGCCTTCGACTGCATGACCAGCTCATGCGGCCGCACCGCGTCGCGGATCAGGCTGTCGAGCGACAGCGGCTTGGGCGCAAGCGACGCGGCGGCGTGCAGCGCCCGCTGATAGTCGAGCAGGTCCTCGATCAGGCGCTGCAGCTTCACGCTGTTGTCGCGCATGATCGACACGACCTGGCGTTGGGGCGGCGCGAGCGGGCCGCCGACCTGATCGTTGAGAAGCTCGGCCCCCTCGCGCAGCGCGGTGAGGGGGGTTTTCAGCTCGTGCGAGAGATGGCGCAGGAAGCGGTTCTTTTCGGCCTCCAGCTCGGCGAGCCGCCGCCGCAGCCAGTCGAGGCGCTCGCCGAGCGACTGGAGGTCCTCCGGGCCGCGCACGGTGATCCTGCGTGCGAAGTCGGCGCCCCCGAGCTGCCGGATCGCCGCGTCGAGCTCGGCGATCGGCCGCGAGATGTAGCGCGTCAACGCGAGGGAGATGGTCAGCACCACCGCGGTGCTGAAAATCACGAGGAGAATGAGCTGGCGCTGCACCGTTTCGGCGTTGTGCCGCAGGCTCAGCACCTCCCGGTCGGCCACCAGATAGCTGATGGCGAGCACCTCCTGCGCGTTTTCTGCGAGCTCGACCGTCAAGCGCCCGACGCGGCGCGCGTCGCCCTTGCGCCAGGGCTGCAGGTTCAGGCTGTCGTAAAGCCCCTGCTCCTGCTCGACGGTTTTCTTCAGCGCGACGAGCTGCTTTTCCTCGAGCGGCAGGAGCATCAGCTCGTCGGCGACCTGCTTGAAGCTGCGGTGCACCCGGACGAAATCGGCGGCGAGCTCCGCATCGTTGACCACCGCCATCTGCTGGGCGAGCCGCTCGATGGAGCCGATGCGGTTGACGAGGGAGCGGCTGGCCCGCGCCGCCTGCGAGGCGCTGTAGACCGCATTGCGGCTTTGCTCGGTGAGGCGCTCGGTGTTCCAGGCCGAATACGCGAGCGCGCCGACGAGCGGCAGCGCGACCAGGGTGAAGCCGGCGAGGAGCAGCCCGAGGAACGACCGGGGGTAACCCATGTCCTTATAATCTCTCGCGAAACGCCATTGTCAGCCGATCCATGTCCCTGCCCCAAACTCCCCGGGTCTATCTTGTCGCGGCGGTCGCCTCGAACGGAATCATAGGCGCAAACGGCGAATTGCCGTGGCGCCTTCCGGAGGATCTGCAGCACTTCAAGCGCATTACGACGGGCCACCCGGTCATCATGGGCCGCAGGACCTGGGAGTCGCTCAAGGGGCCGCTGCCCGGCCGGGACAACATCGTGGTCACGGGAACCGCAGGCTACGAGGCGCCCGGCGCGGCCGTGGCGAGCTCGCTGGAGGCGGCGCTCGCCCTATGCCTGGGTGAATCGGTGGTCTTCGTGATCGGCGGCAGCCGGCTCTTCGCCGAGTCCCTGCCGTTCGCCGCCGGTCTGGTGATGACCGAGATCGACCGGGAATTCGAAGGCGATACCTGGTTTCCGGAGTACGACCGCTCGCGCTGGAAGGAGTCCCAGCGCGAGCGTCATGTCACCGCAGGCGGGATGAAGTTCGACTTCGTACTTTATGAACCGACCTGAACGCCGGCGTGCGCCTCGGTGCTCTTCGATTCGAACACGCGAACTTCCGGCAGCGGAAAGCCGTTGAACTGGCTCGCGTAGGCGGTGGTGTAGGCGCCGGCGTTGCGGATGTAGACGAAGTCACCCTCCTGCAGGTCGGAGGGTAGCGGCTCGTCGCGCATCACGACGTCGACCGAGTCGCAGGTCGGTCCGCCGACCGTCCAAAGGACGTCCGGGCCTGAGCGGTCGGTGCGAATCCGGTATTTCAGGCCTTCGCTCGACTCGATCACCCCGCCGAAGAGGCCCGCGTCCCAGTGCATCCAGCGCTTGCCACCTCGCATCGCCGTTCCCAGCACCCGGCACACGAAATAGCCGGCATCGGAAACGAGGTATCGACCCGGTTCGGCGATCACCTGGACGTCGTCCGGAAAGGCCTTGAGCCCCTCGTCCACCACCTCGCCGATCACCTCGATCGATGGAATGGGCTTGACGTGGCGCACCGGATAGCCGCCGCCGATGTCGAGCAGGCGCGGCTTGAGCCCCGCCTTGGCCATGACGTCGAAGAGGCCGCGCGCCTTCTCCAGCGCGACGCGCCAGTTTTCCGGGTTGCGGCATTGCGAACCCACGTGGAAGGTCACGCCGGCAAGGTCGGCGCCGAGCTTCGCGGCCGCCGCGACGATCTCGCGGGCATCGCCCGCGCCCGCGCCGAACTTGCCGGACAGCGGCCAGTCGGCGCCGATGTTCGGCGTGGCTATGCGAACGTAGAGCTTGGCGTCGGCCCTGGTCTCGTGTACTCGACGCAGCTCGTCGACGCTGTCGACCACGAACCACTCCACCCCCTTGGCCGCCGCGTAGGCGATCGACTCACGCGACTTGATCGGGTTGGAATAGAACACTTCAGCCGCGGGAACGCCAAGGCTCATCAGCAGGTCGAGCTCCTGCGTCGAGGCGATCTCGAAGCCCGCGCCCTCCTGCGCCAGGACCTTGAGCACGCGCCGGTCGGGGTTCGCCTTGACCGCATAGTGCGGCCGCACCCGCGGCATGGCCGCGCGGAAACGGCGCACCTTGTCTCGCACGATGGCCGTGTCGAGGATCAGGAAAGGGCGGGTGTACTTCTGGCGTGCTGCCTGGCGCACGATCTCGAAGTCGAGGCTGACCTCGGGATGCGTGTCGAAGAGCTGTTCTTGCGGCTGCTGCTTTGGAAGCGCGGCTTTGCGCGCGATGCTACTGCGGTCCCCCATCAAAGTTCTCCTCGGTGTGGAACTAAGTTTCCGGAATGTCCCGGACCGAAACTTCGTAGCCCAGCACCAGGCTTCTCCTCGTGCTTCTCATGATGACCTCCTTCTCTTCGCTGAATCCAAAAGGAAAAAAACTTGAGCGGAGTATAGGGACATGACCCCGCGTGTCAAGCGCTTTTTTGTCGGATTTTCTAAGCGTTTTACTAAATTAGATGCGCGGCAGCGTCACGCCGCGCTGTCCCTGGTACTTCCCGCCGCGCTCGCGGTACGAGGTCTCGCAGGGCTCGTCGGACTCGATGAAGATCACTTGCGCCACGCCCTCGTTCGCATAGATGCGCGCTGGCAGCGGCGTGGTGTTGGAGAACTCGAGCGTCACGTGGCCTTCCCATTCGGGCTCGAGCGGCGTCACGTTCACGATGATCCCGCAGCGCGCGTAGGTAGACTTGCCCAGGCAGATCGTCAGCACGTTGCGGGGGATGCGGAAGTATTCCACGGTCCGCGCGAGCGCGAACGAGTTGGGCGGAATGATGCAGACCTCGCCCTTGAAGTCCACGAAGTTCTTCTCGTCGAAGTGCTTGGGGTCGATGATGGTCGAGTTGACGTTGGTGAAGATCTTGAATTCCGTCGAGCAGCGGATGTCGTAGCCGTAGCTCGAGGTGCCGTAGGAGACGATTTTTCTTCCCTCGGACGTCTTGACCTGGCCGGGCTCGAACGGCTCGATCATGCCCTTGGCCGCCATGCGGCGGATCCACTTGTCGGATTTGATGGTCACGGGGCTATGATAGCTGCTCAAGATGCTCACCAGAGCCGCAGCGCTGCTGTCCGGGGCCTTGGCAACGCTCGCGGCCGTTGCCGCGGACGAGGTGCAATTCACCGCAGCCGAGAGGCGCGCAATCCTCGCGCACGGCCCGTGGCCGACGCCCCTCACCACCGATCCCACCAACCGTGCCTCCGGCCGCGGTGCCGCGGTCGAGCTCGGCGAGCGCCTCTTCTTCGACAATCGCCTGTCCGCGAGCGGTCGCTTTTCCTGCGCCACCTGCCACGTGCCGGAGCGCAACTGGACCGATAACAAGGTGCGCGGATTGGCGGCGGCGGAAGTCGACCGCAACACGCCGACGCTCATGAACGTGCGCCTGGGGCGCTGGTACGGCTGGGACGGCGGCGCCGACAGCCTCTGGTCGCAGAGCATTCGGCCGATCCTCGATATGCGAGAGCTCGGCGCTACTGCGCATGATGTCGCCGAGCTGATGCGCAAGGACGAGGAGCTTTCGTGCCGCTACCGGCGCGCGTTCGGCGAGATGCCGTCCCGGATCGACGACGAAGAAGTGCTGGTCAACGTTGCCAAGACCCTTGCTGCCTTCCAGGAAACCTTCGAAAGCCCGCCCACGCCGTTCGACCGCTTCCGCAACGCGCTCGCGCGGGGCGAGCGTTCCCAGGCCGGGACCTACTCCGAGGCCGCCCAGCGCGGGCTCAAGATCTTCGTCGGCAAGGGGAACTGCGCGAGCTGCCATAGCGGGCCCAACTTTACGAACGGGGAATTCGCGAACAACGGCTTCTCGGTCGACCCCGGCCGCCCGGAGGGGCTGAAGCGCGCCCGGGCGAGCCGTTTCAACCTGGCCGGCCGCTACAACGATGACCCGCTCAAAGCGGTGCGCGCCATGGAGGCGCCGGAGGCGGGCGCGTTCAAGGTCCCCACGCTGCGCCATTTGATGCTCACTGCCCCCTATGGGCACGACGGCAAGCGCGAGACGCTCGCGGAGGTGGTGCGGCACTACTCGGAAAAAGGTTCGGCCGTCCTTCCTGCCTTGAAACTCACCGCTGCAGAACAGACTGATTTGGTGGTCTTCCTGGAGTCCATCAGCACGCTCAGCAATCCCTGGCGGCCCTCCGAAGACCACAATCGCTGTCACTAACCTGTGCACCTGAGTCCACTGACGCCGAACCTCGGCGCCGAAGTCTCCGGCCTAGAGCTTTCCCTCGACCTCGACGATGCCGAATTCCACGCCTTGTACCAGGCGTTCCTGCGCTACCAAGTCTTGCTCTTCCCGCCGCAAGACCTGCCACCCGGCAACCAGGTGGCCTTTGCGCGCCGCTTCGGCGAGGTGCAGGTGCATGTCATGAACCAGTACCACGCCGACGGCTGTCCGGAGCTGTACCGCCTGTCGAACCTCGACCGGAACGGCAACCCGAGCGGTCATCACCCGGACAGAGGCACGCTCGCCTGGCACACCGACGGGTCGTGGCAGCGCGTCACCGGTCAGGCAACGATCATCTACGGCGAGGTCATGCCGCAAAGCGGCGGCGAGACGCACTTCTGCGACATGTATTGCGCGTACGAGCGCCTCAGCCCGTCATGGAAGAAGCGCATCGCGGGCCTGCGCGCCGTGCACAACCTCGACTTCTCCCGCAACCGGCGCCACGGCGAAGACCCGCTGACCGACGCGCAGCGCCTGGCGAGGCCCCCGGTCGACCATCCCATCGTGCGCACGCACCCGCAGACGGGACGCAAGTGCCTGTTTCTCGGCGATCACGCGGAATACGTCTTGGGCTTGCCCTATGACGAAGGCCGCGGGCTGATCGAAGAGCTGAACGCGCTCGCCGTGCATGCCGACCTCACTTACGAGCACCGCTGGAAAGCGCGCGAGCTGCTGGTCTGGGACAACCGCTGCGTAATGCACCGGGCCACGCCGTACGACGCGGCCGCGCAGGGCCGTGTCATCCGGCGCTGCACCGTCCTCGGGGAAACCCCAGCCTAGGTGTTTTGTACGACGATGTTCGGAAACTTGGAGGTCATGTCGCGCTGCGACTCGGCTATTTTCACCGCGCAGCGCCGCGCGATGCGCCTGTAGATCGCGGCGAGCGGACCATCGGGCTCCGAAACCACGGTCGGCTTGCCCGAGTCGGCCTGGCTGCGGATTGCCTCGTCGAGCGGCAACTGCCCGAGCAGCTCCGTGCCGTAGTCGCGGCACATCTTCTCGGCGCCGCCCGCGCCGAAGATGTGGCTTTCGTGGCCGCACTTCGGACATACGTGCACCGACATGTTCTCCACCACGCCGAGGATCGGGATGCCGACCTTCTCGAACATCTTCAGGCCCTTGCGCGCGTCGATGAGGGCGATGTCCTGCGGCGTGGTGACGATCACGGCGCCTGTGACCGGCACCTTCTGCGCGAGCGTGAGCTGGATGTCGCCGGTGCCCGGGGGCAGGTCGACCACGAGGTAGTCGAGGTCGCGCCAGCTCGTGTCCTTGAGGAGCTGCTCCAGCGCCTGCGTGACCATCGGCCCGCGCCACACCATCGGCGTGTCCACGTCGATGAGAAAGCCGATCGAGATCGCCTGCAGCCCGTGGCCCTCCATCGGCTCGAGGTGCTTGCCGTCCCTGGACTCGGGCCGGCCCGCGATGCCGAGCATCATGGGCTGGGAAGGTCCGTAGATGTCGGCATCGAGCACTCCGACCGAGGCGCCTTCGGCTGCAAGCGCGAGGGCAAGGTTCACCGCGGTGGTCGACTTGCCCACGCCGCCTTTCCCCGAAGCGACGGCGACGATGTTCTTGATTCCGGGAATGAGCTTTACGCCGCGCTGGACCGCGTGCGCCACGACCTTCGAGGCCACGTTGACCGTGACGTTGCGCGCGCCCGCCTGCCTCAGCGCCTGGACCACCTGCCGGCGGATGGGCTCGACCTGGCTCTTGCCGGGGTAGCCGAGCTCGACGTCAAGCGACACGTCCTCGCCGGTCACCCGGATGTTGCGGGCCGAGCGCGTGACCACGAAATCCTTGCCGGTGTTCGGATCGACAAGCTGCCTGAGAGCGTCCTGAACGGCCGCTTCACTGAGGGACATGGTTGAAGTGTAAGCTAAAATCGGGCGTTTCCGGCCGCATGCCTCGCACCTCTTTGCCGCGCAGCCTCTTCGTCACGACGGCGTTGCCGTACGCCAACGGCCCGTTTCATATCGGCCACATCATGGAGTACATCCAGGCCGATATCTGGGTGCGTTTTCAACGCATGCAAGGGCACACGGTGCATTTCGTGGGCGCCGACGACGCGCACGGCGCGCCCATCATGCTCGCCGCCGAAAAGGCCGGGAAGACGCCGGAGGCCTTCATCGCCGACATCCAGCGCGGCCGCCGCCAATATCTCGACGGCTTCCATCTCAGCTACGACAACTGGCACTCGACCCACTCGCGCGAGAACACCGAGCTTTCGCAGGGCATCTACCGCAAGCTGAAGGCGGCGGGCCTGGTCTATACCCGCCCGGTCGAGCAGTACTACGACCCGGTGAAGGGAATGTTCCTCGCCGACCGCTACATCAAGGGCGAGTGTCCCAACTGCGGCGCCAAGGATCAGTACGGCGATGCCTGCGAGAACTGCAGCAGCGTCTACCCGGCCACCGCGCTCAAGAATCCGTACTCGACCCTGTCGGGGACAACGCCGGTCCTGCGAACCTCGGAGCATCACTTCTTCCACCTCTCCGACCCCAAGTGCAAGGACTTCATCCGGCACTGGATCGATTCGCCCGGACGGCTTCAGCCGCAGGTGGCGAACAAGGCGAAAGAGTGGCTGCTCGGCACCGGCCCCAAGGGTCAAGAGCAGGCGCTCTCGGACTGGGACATCTCGCGCGACCCGCCCTACTTCGGCATCCGCATTCCCGACATCGCCGAAGAGAAGTATCTCTATGTATGGCTCGACGCGCCGATCGGCTACTTCGCCAGCCTGAAGAACTACTGCGAGCGCAAGGGGCCCGATTTCGAGAGCTTCGTCCGGCCCGGCGGCAAGGCCGAGATGGTGCACTTCATCGGCAAGGACATCATCTACTTCCACACGCTCTTCTGGCCCGCGATGCTCGAGTTCTCCGGCTACCGCACGCCGGACCACGTCTACGTGCACGGCTTCATCACCGTCTCGGGCGACAAGATGTCCAAGTCGCGCGGCACCGGCATCAGCCCGCTGCGCTACCTCGAGCTCGGCATGAACCCCGAGTGGCTGCGCTACTACATCGCCGCCAAGCTGAACGCCAACGTGGAGGACCTCGACTTCAACCCCGACGACTTCATCGCGCGGGTGAACAGTGATTTGGTGGGCAAGTACGTGAACATCGCGAGCCGCGCCGCCAGCTTTATTGCCAGGCAGTTCGACGGCGAGCTTTACACATTTCCCGAGGGGCAGCTGAATCCGCAGGACAGCTGGGCGATCGCCCTTGGCTCCGAGGAGCTGATTCGCGAGGCGTACGAGAGTCGGGAATTCGGAAAGGTCGTAAGGGAGGTAATGCGCGTCGCAGACCTCGTCAACCAGCGCTACGACCAGCAAAAACCGTGGGAACTCGCCAAGGACCCCTCCAAGCGCGCAGACTTGCATCGCGTCTGCACCGACGCCATTGACGCGTTCTTCTTGCTGACGGTCTATCTGGCGCCCATCCTGCCTGTGACTGCATCGCGCGTGGCGCGAGAGTTGTTCGGACTCGGCCACGAGCTCACGTTGCAGGATTGCAAGACGCGTCCCGAGCGGATCCGGCCGTTCAAGCACCTCATCACGCGCGTCGAGGAAAAGCAGCTTGATGAACTGTTCGATCCTGCGGCAGTGCCGCAGACGAATGCGCCGCAGCGCCACGCCGAGAAGCAGCAGCACCAGGCAAAGGACCAGGCCGTGAGCGACACCATCAGCATTGAAGATTTTGCAAAGCTCGACCTGCGCGTGGCGAAAATCACGCGCGCCGAGGCAGTGGAGGGCGCGGACAAGCTGGTCAAGCTCGAGCTCGACCTCGGCGGCGCAACGCGCACCGTGTTCGCCGGGATCAAGTCCGCGTACCGTCCGGACCTGCTCGAAGGCAAGCTCGCGGTCGTGGTGGCGAATCTCGCGCCGCGCCAGATGAAGTTCGGCGTCTCGGAGGGCATGGTGCTCGCCGCCTCGGGCGATGAAGGGCCGGGAATTTTTCTCGTTTCCCCGGATGCCGGAGCGAAACCCGGCATGCGCGTAAAATAGTTAGTATCGCGGCCGCAGAGCCGCAACCGCGGAGATCGTCGTGGAGAGCTCGAGCCGCACGCTGGTCTGCAGCGTGCTCTTCCTCGACATCGTCGAGTACTCGAAAAAGCCGGTCGCCGAGCAGCTCGAGCTGAAGCAGGCGTTCAACCGCGCGCTCGCCACCGCGCTCGAGCAGGTGCCGCAGCGCGACCGCATCATCCTCGACACCGGCGACGGCGCGGCGGTCACGTTCATGGGCGACCCGGAGGACGCGATGTTCGCGGCGCTCGCGGTGCGCAACATGGCCTCCGACGGAATGCCGGTGCGCCTGGGCGTGAACCTGGGGCCGGTGCGCCTGGTGAAGGACCTGAACGCCCAGATGAACATCATCGGCGACGGCATCAACGTCGCGCAGCGCGTGATGAGCTTCGCCGACCCCGGGCAGCTCCTGGTATCGCGCTCGTTCTACGAAGTGGTGTCGTGCCTGTCGCGCGACTACATGAACCTCTTCCGCCACGAAGGCTCGCGCACCGACAAGCACGTGCGCGAGCACGAGGTGTACTCGGTCGTCGGCGGCGCGCCGATGGCGCGCCGCGTGGCGCAGACCGAATCGATGGTGCAGGCGCGCGACGGCGGCTGGCTCGCCGGCATGGGTCCACTCGGCCTGCGCCGCTCGGCGCTGCTCGCCGCGCCGCTCGCGTTTTTCCTGGTGATCGGCGCCGCGGTCGCCGCCAGGACCATGCTCGAATCCTCGGCCCCTGCCGCGCCGAGCAGGACCTCCGCGGCCGCCGTGGACGGCAAGTTCGACAAGAAGCTGGTGGCGCGGCTGGAAAAGAAGCCCGAGCGCCCGAACGACAAGACCGCGGCGTCGGCGGAGCCGGCCCGCGTCGAGCTCGCGGTGCTGCCGTGGGGCGAGGTCCTGGTGGACGGCAAGAGCCGCGGTGTCAGCCCGCCGCTGCGCACGCTTGATATTCCCGCCGGCTCGCATACGATAGAGATACGCAATTCCACGTTCCCGAGCCACGTGGAAAAGGTGAACGTGAAAGCCGGAGAAGCCATAAGAATAAGGCACAGGTTCCAGAAATGACCCGACTGTTGATGCTGGTCGCGCTCGCCGCGCTGGCCGGCTGCGAGACCGAGCCGGTGCGCGAAGTGCAGAAGCTGTTCCAGCCGACCAAGGCGCAGCAGACCCTGAGCGCGGGCCTGAAGCAGTACGAGGACGGCGAGTACGATCAGTCGCTGAAGACCCTGCAGAGCGCGATCCAGCAGGGCCTGCCCGAGCGCGACCGGGTCAATGCCTACAAGCACTCGGCGTTCATCTATTGCACCTCGAGCCGCGAGCGCCAGTGCCGCGAGGAGTTCAATAAGGCGCTCGCCCTCGACCCCGGCATGGACCTCGCGCCCGAGGAGGCGGACCACCCCATGTGGGGCCGGGTCTTCCGATCGGTCAAGGCCGGCCGCTAGGCGGCGCGGCCCCGGACATGGAGGCAAGCAAGCTCGGCCGCTACGCGATCCAGTCCGAGCTCGGACGCGGCGCGATGGGCGTGGTGTACAAGGCGACCGACACCGCGCTCGAGCGCACCGTCGCGGTCAAGACGGTCAACATGGCGCTGGAGCGCGACGGCGCCGACAGGTACGAGGCCCGGTTCTACCAGGAGGCGCGCGCCGCCGGCAGCCTCAACCATCCGAACATCGTCACCGTCTACGACGTGGGCAAGGAAGGCAACGTCGCCTACATGGCGATGGAGTTCATCGAAGGACAGGAGCTGCGCTCGCTCCTCGCCGAAGGCCGGGCGCTGCCGGTGTCGCAGGCGGTTTCGATCGCCGCCCAGGTCGCCGAGGGCCTCGCCTATGCGCACCAGCACGGCGTGGTGCACCGCGACGTCAAGCCGGCCAACATCATGGTGCTCGCCGACGGGCCCGTGAAGATCACCGACTTCGGCATCGCGCGCATGCGCGCGAGCACCGACGAGCTCACGCAGACCGGCATGATGCTCGGCTCGCCGAAATACATGTCCCCCGAGCAGGTGATCGGCAAGCGCGCCGACCACCGCTCCGACATCTTCTCGCTCGGCGTCATTCTCTACGAGACGCTCACCGGGGCGGCGCCGTTCACCGGCGAGAACGTGACCGCGCTCATGTACCAGATCGTGAACTTCGCGCCTCCGGCGCCGAGCGCGGTGAACCCGGCGGTGCCGGAGCTCCTTAACTTCATCGTCGCCAAGATGCTCGCCAAGCCGCTCGAAGAGCGCTACCAGAGCGCCCAGGAGCTGGCGAACGACCTGCGAAACTGCGAGCGCCAGATCACCTCGCCGGCCGCCGTCACCCAGCCGCTGCGGCCCTTGGGTCTGGGCACAGCGGGTCTCGGCACCGCGGGACTCGCCGCGGCCGGCGGCCTTGCCGCCGGAACCCATCCCGAGCTCGCCCTGAGCCAGGCCCAGGCGGTGGTCATGGCACAGACGCTGAACCGCACGCGGCAGGACGACTCGAGCCGCGCTGAAAGCACCGATCCGCCGGCGCACGGGCTGGCGCAGTCGTTCGATTCCGCGGAGGCGACCCAGCGCCTCGCCACGCTCACCGGTGCGTCGACCACGCTGTCCGATTCGGTGTCCGCCACGCAGGCGATGAGCTCGCTGCAGCCGCCGGAGCTTCGCGGCTGGCGCCGCCGCGACTGGCTGCTCGTCGGCGGCGCGCTGCTGCTCGGCCTGCTGATCGCCGCCGCGATCCTGCGCGCCTAGCGCCGGGAACTCTTCTTTCCCGCTTCCGGCGGCTCCCAGGGCCGCCCGGTGCGTTTCTCGATGTACTCCCGAATGAGGCGGCGCACCACCTGCGAAGGCGTCTGGTCCTCGGCCGCGCACAGCTCCTCGAACAGCGCCTTTTTCCGCGGGTCGACGAGGATGGTGAGCCGGGCGGTGCGCTGTTCCATGGGCTCCTAGGATAACACCGTTGCCATTGCATGATAATATGATTCGCATGGGATTCCCCCTCGGCGGCTGGCTGTCCGCTGTCGACGCCGTGCTCGCCGCCGCGTGCGCCTGGCTCGTCCTCGGCGCGGTTGCCGTGGCGGCGCCCGCGAGCCTGCGCCTGGCGCGCGCGCTCTACCCGGCAGGCGCCCTGGTCGGCCTCGCGCTCGCCGCGACCGCGCTTGCCTCCCTGGCCGGGGCGGAGACCACGCGCGTGCTTATGCTCGGCCTTCCGGGGCTCCCGTTCCATGCGCGGCTCGACGCGCTCTCGGCCTTCTTTCTCCTGCTCCTCGCCTCGGTCGCCGCCGGCGTGTCGGTGTACACGAGGGGGTCCCTGCGCCACGGCGCGGAGACTGCGCCCGGCGTGCAGTGCCTGTGCTACCACGTATTCCTCGCGAGCATGGCGCTGGTCCTCGTGGCGGACGACGCCTACTTCTTCATGGTGGCGTGGGAAACGATGGCCCTCGCCTCGTTCTTTCTCGTGACGAGCGATCACCGCCACGCCGAGATCCGGCGCGCGGGCTACCTCTACCTCCTGATCGCACACCTCGGGGCGATTTCGATCCTCCTGTGCTTCGGCGCCCTGCAGGCCGGCACGGGCGACTACAGGTTCGACGCGATGCGCGCGCTGCAGCAGCCCGCAGGCTGGGGCAGCGTCGCCTTTGCGCTCGCGCTCGCCGGCTTCGGCGCCAAGGCCGGCCTCGTGCCGCTGCACATATGGCTGCCCGAAGCGCACCCCGCCGCGCCCTCGCCGGTGTCGGCGCTCATGTCGGCGGTGATGCTCAAGACGGCCGTTTACGGACTGATGCGCGTGACCCTCGACCTCATCGGGTTTCCGCTCTGGTGGTGGGGCGTGGTCGCACTGGTCGTGGGTCTCGCGAGCGCGCTCTTCGGCGTGATCTTCGCCGCCACGCAGAGCGACATGAAGCGCCTGCTCGCCTACTCTTCGATCGAGAACATCGGCCTCATCGTCGCGGGCTTCGGCCTGGCGCTGCTTTTTCGCGGCTTCGGCATGGGCAGCCTCGCGGCGCTCGCGCTGACCGCGGCGCTCTACCACTGCCTGAATCACGCTTTCTTCAAAGGGCTGCTGTTCCTCGCCACGGGCTCGGTGCTGCACGCCACGAGCGAGCGCAGCCTGGGGCGGCTGGGAGGACTGATCCACCGCATGCCCTGGGTTGCCTGGTGCGCGCTCATCGGCTCGGCCGCCATCGCCGGGCTGCCGCCGCTCAACGGCTTCGTCTCGGAGTGGCTGCTGCTGCAGGCGTTTCTCTTCACGCCGGGGCTGCCGCAAGGCTACGTCAACATGATCGTCCCGGTGGCGGGCGCCGCGGTGGCGCTGGCGGCGGCGCTCTCCGGCTACGTCATGGTCAAGTTCTTCGGCGTGGTGTTCCTCGGCCAGCCGCGCGATGCGCGTGCCTCCGAAGCGCACGACGCCGGCCCGTGGGAGCGCGGCGCGCTCGTCTGGCTCGCCGCCGGATGCGTGGTGCTCGGCCTCGCGCCGACGCTGGTGCTCGCGCTCCTGGAGCCGGTCACGCAGCGCTTCACGGGCTACGCGCTCGCCGGCCTCGGGAGCGGCTGGCTGTTCCTCGCGCCGATCGACGCCGAGCGCGCGAGCTACAGCCCGCTGCTCTTCTTCGCGGTGGCGGTGCTGCTCGTGGGCGCGGCCTGGCTCGCGGTGCGCGCCTTCTACCACGGGCGCGTGCGCCGCGCGCCGCCCTGGGATTGCGGCTTTCCGTGGCTCACCGCGCGCATGCAGGACAGCGCCGAAGGCTTCGGCCAGCCGGTGAAGGTGGTGTTCCGGCCGGTGTTCCGCATCGACGGCGAGGCGCCCTCACCGGGCGACGCGCGACCACGGTACCGCGAGAGCGCGGAGGACCGCCTGTGGTACTGGCTCTACCTGCCGATCGCTCGCGCGGTCGAGCGCGTCACCTCGCTCGTGACCGTGCTGCAGCGCGGCCGCATCTCCGTGTACCTCATGTACAGCTTCGCGACCTTACTGGTCCTGCTCTTTTTCATTCGATGAACGCCTCCGGACTGGTCGCCCAGCTCACCGAGGTCGTGCTCGCGATCCTGCTTGCGCCGCTGCTCAGCGGCTGGGTGAACCAGTGCCGCGCCTGGATGCAGAACCGCCGCGGACCCGGACTGCTCCAGCCCTACCGCGTGCTGGCGAAGCTGTTCGAAAAGGAAGTGGTGCTGGCGCACAACGCCTCTTCGCTCTTCCGAGCCTCGCCGTATCTTATTTTCGGCTGCCTGGTCCTCGCCGCGGCGATCGTGCCGACGGTGGGCACCGACCTGCCGCTCAACCCGGCCGCAGACGCCATCGCGCTGGTCGGCTTGCTCGCCGTGGCGCGTTTCTTCATCGCGCTCGCCGGGATGGACGTGGGCACGGCCTTTGGCAGCCTCGGCGCGCGCCGCGAGATGATGGTCGGCTTCCTCGCCGAGCCGGCGCTGCTCATGGTGCTGTTCACCGCCTCGCTCATCTCGCACTCCACCTCGCTCTCGACCATCGTCGAGACGCTGGCGCATCGCGAGTTCGTGATCTACCCGAGCATGGCCTTCGCCGGTGTCGCCTTCACCATGGTGTCGCTCGCCGAGAACGCGCGCATCCCGGTGGACAACCCCGCGACGCACCTGGAGCTCACCATGATCCACGAGGCGATGGTGCTCGAGTATTCGGGGCGCCACCTCGCCATGATCGAGTGGGCCGCGAGCCTCAAGCTGTTCGTCTATTCCTGCATCGGCCTGGCGCTGTTCCTCCCGTTCGGCGTGGCGCAGGGCGGCGACTGGCTCGGGCTGCTGCTCGCGTTGCCGGCGCTCGCCGCCAAGCTCGCCGCGGGCGGCGCGGCGCTCGCCGCGATCGAGATGGTGAGCGCGAAGATGCGCATCTTCCGCGCCCCGGAGTTCCTCGGCACCGCGTTCATGCTCGCGGTGCTCGCCCTGCTGGTTCACGTGCTGCTGGAGCGCTGATGCTCGCGCACTACGGACCGCAGCTCGTCAACCTTCTCGCCGCAGTGCTGCTGCTGCTCGCCTTCGCCATGCTGTCGCAGCGGCGCATCCTCTCCCTCATCAACCTCTTCGCCTTCCAGGGATTCATCCTTTTCATGGCCACGGTGGTGGTGGCCATGATCACGGGACAGACCCACCTCTACTGGTCCGCGGCGGTGACGCTCCTCCTCAAGGTGTTCCTGCTGCCGTGGATCCTGCACCGGCTGATCCGGCGGCTCAACGTCAAGTGGGACGTGGAGACGCTGGTCAACATCCCGACCCTCATGATCTTCGGGCTGGTGCTGGTGATCCTCGCCTTCAACCTCGCCGCGCCGATCTCGCTGCTCGCGGGCACGGTAACGCGCTCGACGCTCGGCATCGCCCTCGCCTCGCTGCTGCTTTCGTTCCTGATGATGATCACGCGCTCCAAGGCAGTGCCCCAGGTGGTGGCGTTTCTCGCCATGGAAAACAGCCTGTTCTTCGCCGCCACGGCGACCGTGTACGGCATGCCGATGGTGGTGGAGCTCGGCATCGCGCTCGACGTGCTGGTCGCCTCGCTCATCCTGGGCGTGTTCCTGTTCCAGATCCGCAGCCGCTTCGATTCGGTGGACACGCGCCACCTCGAGCGGCTGAGGGAGCAGTGATGGGCGCGGAGGCCGCGATCCTCGTCGCGCCGCTTGCCGGCGGCGCGCTGCTCGCTCTGATCGGGCACCGCCGCTACGCTCCCGAAGTGAACGCCGCCGTCTCGGTCGTCACCTTCGGCGCCGCCGCGCTCCTCGTCAAGCGGGTGATCGAGGAAGGATCGATCAGCGCGCTCGAGGAGCAGTTCTTCGTCGACTCGCTGAACGTTTTTCTGGTCGCGCTGACCGCGTTCGTCTCGATGACGACGTCGCTCTTTTCGCGCCCCTACATGCGCATCGAGCGCTCGCACGGCCGCGTGACCGATGCCGGCATGCGCCTGTACCACGCCATGTACCAGCTCTTCTGCTTCACCATGCTGCTCGTGCTCACCACGAACAACCTGGGGGTGATGTGGGTGGCGATGGAGGCGGCCACGCTCACCACCGTGCTGCTGGTCGCGCTGTACCGCACGCACGCCTCCCTCGAGGCCGCCTGGAAGTACTTCATCCTCTGCGGGGTCGGCATCGCGCAGGCGCTCTTTGGCACGATCCTGGTGTACTTCGCCGCCGAGCGCATCCTCGGCTCGGGAATGACGGCGCTGCTGTGGACGCACCTCGATTCGGTCAAGGCCGGGCTCGAGCCGACGGTGATGTCGATCGCGTTCGTCTTCCTGCTGGTGGGCTACGGCACCAAGGTCGGGCTCGTGCCGTTGCACAATTGGCTGCCCGACGCGCACGCCGAAGGCCCCACGCCGATCTCGGCGGTGCTCTCGGGCCTGCTCCTCAACGTCGCGCTGTACGCGCTGATCCGCTTCAAGGTGATCACCGACGGCGCGCTCGAGCGTCCCTTCGCCGGCGCACTGCTCACCGGCTTCGGCCTGCTTTCGGTGGCGGTGGCGGCGTTCTTCCTCTCGCGCCAGCGGGATATCAAGCGCATGTTCGCCTACTCCTCGATCGAGCACATGGGCCTCATCACCTTCGCCTTCGGCCTGGGGGGGCCGGTGGCGAGCTTCGCCGGGCTGTTGCATATGACAGTGCACTCGCTCACCAAGAGCGCGATCTTCTTCACCGTCGGCCACGCCGCGCAGAAAAGCGGTACCCAGCTCATGGAGGGAATCCGCGGCCTCGTGCGCGCGAGCCCCGCGCTCGGCTGGGGCATGATGCTCGGCGCAGTGGCGATCCTCGGGCTGCCGCCGTTCGGCGTCTTTGCAAGCGAATTCCTCATTCTCACCACGGCCATCGCGCAGCAGCCCTGGGCCGCGCCTATCCTGCTGGTATCGCTCGGCGTCTCCTTCGCCGCCATCTTCGGCAAGGTGCAGGCTATGGTGTTTGGTGAGCCAACCGTCGCGCGGCTGCCGCACCGGCCGGCTCTCATCCCGGTGTTCGCCCATCTCGGGATCGTGCTGCTGCTCGGCCTTTACATTCCGCCGTACCTCGTCGACTGGTACCGGCGCGCGGCGCAGCTCATCGGATGAGCTTCTCCCTCGAACGACACACCGTTAGCACGCGCGACTGGATTCCGCTGCTCCAATCGGTGAAACAGGACGGCGGCCGGCTCGGTGCGCTCTGGGCCAGCGATCAACCGCGCGCGGTTCACGCGCTGCTCGTCGTGCACGCGGGATTACTCCAGCTCGATCTTCCTTTGACCGGCGTTGAATACCCGGATGCTTCGACCGCCTTTCCCGCGGCGGTGCGCATGCAGCGCGCGATCCGCGACCTCCATGGCCTGAGATCGGGGCAGGATGAGCGGCCGTGGCTGGTCCATGGCGACGCGCCCTATGCATTCGTGCAGGTCGAGGGCGACGGCGTCCACGAGATCCCGGTGGGCCCGGTGCACGCCGGCATCATCGAGCCCGGACACTTCCGCTTTTCGGTGGTGGGAGAACGCGTTCTGCGCCTCGAGCAGCGTCTCGGGTACGTCCACAAGGGCATCGAGCGGCGCTTCGAATCGATGAGCCTCGCCGAAGGCGCGCGCCTGGCCGGCCGGGTCTCGGGCGACAGCACCGTCGCCTACGCCTGGGCCTACGCCATGGCGCTCGAGCGCGCCGCCGAGGCTACCGCGCCGCCTCGCGCGCTCTGGCTGCGCGCGCTGCTGCTGGAGCGCGAGCGCATCGCCAATCACCTTGGCGATCTCGGTTATCTCGGCAACGACGGCGGGCTCGCGTTCGGGCTGGCGCAGTTCTCTCGCCTCAAGGAGGACCTGCTGCGATTGAATGCGCGCCTTTTCGGGCATCGCTTTCTGATGGACCGCATCGTACCGGGGGGCGCTTCGGTGGATATCGATCGGGCGGCGGCCGATGCGATTGTCGAGGAAGTCGAGCGCCTCGAGGAGGAGGTGCTGGCGCTGCGCGCCATCTACTACGACCATCCCGGACTGCAGGACCGCTGCATCAATTGCGGGCGGCTCGCGCCGTCCCTGGCCGCCGAGCTCGGGGTCGTTGGCGTCGCCGCGCGGGCAAGCGGCATCGCGATCGACGCGCGCGTTTTTCCGGGCTTTGCGCCCTACGAGGAGCTCGCCCCCGCGCTGTGCGCGCATCGCAACGGCGACGTCGCCTCGCGCATCGTGGTGCGCTTCGAGGAAATCTTCGAGTCGCTTCGCCTGCAGCGAAGGCTACTCGCTTCTCTGCCCCAGGGAGAAGCGAGGACAACGTTCGAAGATCCGCACGAGGGCGCGAGCGGCGTGGGCTGGGTCGAGGGCTGGCGCGGCGAAATTTTCGTCGCGCTCGAGGTCGGCCCCGCCGGCACGGTCCGGCGCTGCCATCCCCACGACCCGTCGTGGCAGAACTGGCCCGCGCTGGAGCACGCGGTGCTCGGAAACATCGTGCCGGACTTTCCGCTGATCAACAAGTCCTTCAACCTGTCCTACTCGGGCGCCGACCTCTGATGCACAAGATCGTACTTCGCATGGTGCACGCGGGGATCGTCACCGAGCCGGCGCGCGCGCCCGATCCGGCGCTGCGCGCGCTTTCGCAACGCCTCGAGACGCTGGCGCTCGAGCGTCTCGGCCGCGCGCTCGCCGTGCGTCATGTCGACGCGGGATCGTGCAATGGCTGCGAGCTCGAGATCCACGCCCTGGGCAATCCTTACTACAACCTCGAGGGGTTGGGCATGAAGTTCGTGGCGAGCCCAAGGCATGCCGACCTGCTGCTCGTCACCGGGCCGGTATCGCGCAACATGGAGCAGGCGCTGCTGCGGACTTACGCTGCCGTGCCGGAGCCGAAGCTGGTCGTCGCGGTCGGCGACTGCGGCTGCACCGGAGGAATCTTCGGCGAGAGCTACGCGAGCCGGGGTCGCGTGTCGAACGTGCTGCCCGTGGACGTCGCCGTGCCGGGTTGCCCGCCGCAGCCCGCCGCAATCCTGCAGGCGATCCTGACCGCCGTTACGAGCGCCCGCCGCAGCTCGCCGGCATCACCGTGATCGGATAACCGCGGCAGTTCCAGCTCGCCTTGCCCGACTGAAGGGTCGGGGTCAAGGTCACTTCGAGCGCGTTCTTCTCGTTCCAGCCGCGGATGTCGCCGTTCTCGGATACGATCCACTTCATCTCCCCGTACTTCGGATCGCTCTTCGCCGCGACCTTGACTTCCTTCCCCACGCCGACAAGGTTGCCCGACTTCTCGGCGTGGGCCGCCACCTGCTGCTTGGCCGGCTCCGCGCCGAGGATGAGCGCCTGCGCGGCTTCGCGAGCTTCGGTCCCCGCCCGCTGCGGCAAGACCACCGCAACGGTGAGGAAACCGATCAGGGCGAGACCGGCGACGACCAACAACGCGATGCGCATTTTTTTATCCCCTCAGTGCCTGACGCGCACCGAGCTTACCATGAACTTTAGAAGCTAGTTCCGAGGCTTGCAGCGGTTCCTTAAGGTTTTTTACATGATCACCCGAAAGCTGAGGATCACCGGGCGCGTGCAGGGCGTCGGTTTCCGGGACGCCCTTTGCGGCGAAGCGCAAGCGCGCGGCCTGGCGGGGTGGGTCCGAAACCGGACCGACGACAGCGTGGAAGCGCTCGTCCAGGGACCCCCCGAGCGGGTGGCAGAGCTCATCGCGTGGGCGAGGCGCGGGCCGCCCGCTTCCCGCGTCGATGAGGTGCGGGTGGCGGCGAGCGACGGCGAGCCTGCACACGTCCGGTTCGAACGCCGACCGACCGTGTAGCGCGGCTGCCGGTATCGGGCCGCGCGACTTTGCTCGCCGCCGTTGCGGCCGATCTCGAGCGGGGAGAAAAATAGCCGGAGTCGCATCGATTCGAGGGGAGAGAAAGATGACCGCCAAACCCCCGCTTTCCGCCCAGGAGCTGTGCCAGTCGGTTCGCTCGTGCGCATCGTTCGATGCCTCGCGCCTGGACCGGGTGCTCGCCGTCGACGAAGCGCGCGGGCTGGTCGAGGTGCAGTCGGGCGCCAGCTGGAAAAGCCTGGCGGCGCGCCTGCGCCCCGGCGACGGCCGCGCGCAGGAGGTTCGCACCGCGCATCCGACCATCGGCGAGAGCCTCGCTTGCAACGCAGCCGGGCCCGACGGACGCCCCACCGTGAGCCACGTGCAGTCGCTCACCATGGTCACACCGGACGGCCACCTGCGGCGCGTCGACCGCATGACGAACCCGGGCCTCTTCGCCCTGGTGGTCGGCGGGCACGGACTCTTCGGCGCGATCTACAGCGTGACCTTGCGCATCGAGTCGCTCGCGCGCGCGCTCGCCGAGGCCCGGGCGCCGGAGGACCAATTGGACCGCTTCGGCCAATTGGGCCAACGGGGCGAGCTCCGCGCGCGCACGCCGCGGAAGCTCGTTCTGCTGGTACCGCCCGTCAGGCTGGAAGCGCTGGTTGCGGCGTGCCGCGACTGCTGCGCCGAATGGCGCTTCGACCTGGAGAGTCTCGCCGTCCGGCGGGTCCGCGCCGACGAGGAAACCTTCCTGCGGCTTCCAGGACAGGAATACTGCGAGGTCAGCTTCGGGCTCGCCGAAGGCGCCAATCTGGGCGCGCAGGTCCGCCTGACGCAGCTCAAGCGCAGCCTGATCGATCTCGCCATCTCCCACGGCGGCGGCTTTCCGATCTCGTGCACCCCCGAGGCGACGCGCGAACAGACCGAGGCCTGCTATCCGCAGCTCGCCGGGTTTCTTGCCGAGCAGCGCAGGATCGACCCGCAGGAACGCTGGGTGAACGGATGGCTGCGCCGCCAGAGAAGCCTCCTGACGCGCGAGGCGTGCGAGGTGCGCTGGGGCAGCTAGAGAGAGCTGTAGACGACCTCGACGTTTTCCGGCGCCAGCCAGGCGCCGAGCTCGCTGATGAGCCGCGTATCCGGCCGCACGCGCCAGGATTCGCCGAGCGCAAGCTTGCACAGCGCCGTCCCGTTCTCGTACTCCACGAGTACTTGGCAGCTGCCGTTGCCGCTGGCACGGTACGGTCCGAGCACCTGCTGCAGCCGCTTGGCGTCGGCCTGGCCGTTCAGGGAGAGCCTGAGGAGCGACGCATGGCGGTTGCGCAGCGTCTCGAGGTCCATGAGCTCGTCGGCGCTGACCCGCAGCCCTCCCGAAAACTCGTCCGACTGCACCTTGCCGGCAACCACGAGCAGCGAATCCTCCTTCAGCTTCTCGCGGTGTTTCTCGAACAGCTCGTTGAACACCGAGATTTCGACCTGTGCCGTGCCGTCGTCCAGCATCACCACCATCATCCGCCCGCGCCGCGTCATCTGGGTGCGCGCGGCCACCACGATGCCCGCCATCGTCACGCGCTCTCCCGCGGAAAGCTTCGCGAGCGGCACCCGCGCAAAGCCCGCGAGCTCGCGCTCGTAGACCTTGAAGAGGTGCCCGGACAGGTAGAAGCCGAGCGCTACCTTCTCCTCGGTCAGCTTCTGCCGCATGTCCCACGGCGCCGCGTCGACGTAGACCACGGCACCCCCGCGCGGCGCCTCGGCCTCGCCGAAGAGGCTCTCCTGCGACGCCTGAGCCAGCGCCTGCTCGGCGGCTTCGAGCGCGCGCCCGGCCGAAGCAAGAAGCCTTGCTCTTTGAGGATCAATGGAATCAAAAGCACCTGCGCGAATCAGCGCCTCCACTACTCGACGGTTGACCAGGCGCTTGTCCACCCGGCTGCAGAAGTCGAAGAGATCCGCGAACGGCTTCGCGCGCCGTGCCTCGAGGATCGCGTTGATGGCGCTCTCCCCGGTGCCGCGGACCGCCCCGAGCCCGTAGCGGATGGTGGCGCGGTCGACCGGGACGAAGCGGTATTCCGACGCGTTGACGTCCGGCGGGAGGATGACGAGGCCGTTCGCGACCGCGTCCTCGTGGAACGGGCGCACCTTGTCGGTGTCGTCCATCACCGCGGAGAGGTTCGCCGCGAAGAACGCGGCGGCGTGGTGCGCCTTCATGTACGCGGTCTGGTAGGCGAGCAGCGCGTAGGCGGCGGCGTGCGACTTGTTGAAGCCGTAGCCTGCGAACTTCTCCATCAGGTCGAAGAGCTGCGTGGCGCGCGTGCGCGCGAGCCCGTTCTTCTCGGCGCCGGCGACGAAGACCTCGCGCTGCTGCGCCATTTCCTCCGGCTTCTTCTTGCCCATCGCCCGGCGCAGCAGGTCGGCGCCGCCGAGCGAGTAGCCGCCGATGACCTGCGCGATCTGCATCACCTGCTCCTGGTAGACCATGATGCCGTAGGTCGGACCGAGGATCGGCGCGAGGCGCGGGTCGAGGTACTCGACGCGCTTGCCGTGCTTCCTTTCGATGTACTCGGGAATGAGATCCATCGGCCCCGGGCGGTACAGGGCGACGAGCGCGATCACGTCCTCGAAGCGATCCGGACGCGCCCGCTTGATGAGGTCGCGCATGCCGCGCGATTCCAGCTGGAACACCGCGGTGGTGTTGCCCGCCGAAAGCAGCTTGTAGGCGAGCGCGTCGTTCAGCGGCACCTTCTCGAGCGAAAAGGAAGCCTCGCCCAGGCGGCGCACGTAGCGCTCCGCCCAGTCGAGGATCGTGAGTGTGGTGAGGCCCAGGAAGTCGAACTTGACCAGCCCCACCGCCTCGACGTCGTCCTTGTCGAGCTGCGAGATGACGTTGGCGGTTCCGTCGGCCGCGTACAGGGGGCAGAATTCGGTGAGGCGCCCCGGAGCGATCAGCACGCCGCCGGCGTGCATGCCGACGTTGCGCACCAGGCCTTCGAGCTTCCCGCCGAGCTCGAGCAGCTCGCGAACTTCGTCTTCCTTCTCTTCGCGCTCGGCGAGGAGCGGCTCCATCTCGCGCGCGTCCTCGAGCGTGATCGTCTTGCCCGGCTGCACCGGGATCAGCTTGGCGATCTGGTCGCAGAAGTTGTAGCCCAGATCGAGCACCCGGCCGCAGTCCCGGACCACCGCGCGCGCGGCCATGGTGCCGAACGTGGCGATCTGCGAGACGCTCGCTTCGCCGTACTTCCCGCGCACGTACTCGATCACCCGATCGCGCCCGTCCTGGCAGAAGTCGATGTCGAAGTCGGGCATCGACACCCGCTCGGGGTTGAGGAAGCGCTCGAACAGGAGGTCGTACTTCAGCGGATCGAGGTCGGTGATGCCGAGCGAGTAGGCGACCAGCGAGCCCGCGCCCGAGCCCCGCCCGGGGCCCACCGGCACGCCGTTTTGCTTTGCCCAGTTGATGAAGTCGGCGACGATCAGGAAGTAGCCGGCGAATCCCATCTGCACGATGGTCCCGATCTCGAACTCGAGCCGCTCGCGGTAACGCGGCCTTTCGTCCTCCTTGAGGCCGAGCTTGTCGCAGCGGCGCGCGAGCCCCGCATGCGCCTCGCCGCGAAGGAATTCATCGATCGTGACGCCGGGCGGCGTCGGGAAAGCCGGCAGACGGCTCTTGCCGAGCTGGATCGCCAGGTTGCAGCGCCGCGCGATCTCGACCGAGTTCTCGAGCGCCTGCGGCAGGTCGGCGAACAGCTCGACCATCTCGCGCTGGCGCTTGAAATACTGCTCCGGCGTGAACAGCTTCGGCCGGCGCTGGTCGGCGAGCACGTAGCCTTGCGAGATGCAAACGCGCGCTTCGTGCGCCTTGAAATCGTCGCGCTCGAGGAACTGCACCGGGTGCGTCGCCACGACGGGCAGCGCAAGGCGCCCGGCGAGCGCCACCGAGCGGGCGACGAGCGCCTCGCCCTGGGAAAAGCCCGCGCGCTGCAGCTCGATGTAGTAGCGACCCGGGAAGAGCTCGGCCCAGCCACGCGCCAGGCGCTCCGCGGCTTCGGCATTGCCGGCGGCGAGGGCCTGGCCGACGTCCCCCGCCGCGGCGCCCGAAAGAGCAATCAGGCCCTCGGTTCCCGCTTCTTCGAGCGATTCGCGCGAAATTTCGGCGCGCGCACGGTACTGATTGCGCAGCCACGCGCGCGAGAGCAGGTCGCACAGGCGCAGATAGCCGGCGCGGCTCGCGCAAAGGAGCAGCATGCGCACCGGCTTGTCGCGGTCGCCGGGATTCTGCAGCCAGCAGTCGGCGCCGATGATCGGCTTCACGCCGGCGGCGCGCGCGGCGCCGTAGAACTTGACCAGGCCGAACAGATTCGCGAGATCGGTCAGCGCGAGCGCCGGCATCCCGTCGGCGGCCGCCCGGCTCACGGCCTCGTCCAGGCGGACGATCCCGTCGCTCACCGAGTACTCGCTGTGCAGCCTGAGGTGAACGAAGCGCGGCGCCGGCATGTCGAAAAAATTTTACCGGAACCGATCCATGAAGGCCTTAACCGTTGTTTTTGTTGCGCTCGCGATCGGCGTAGCCGCGCGCGCCGCCAATGCGCAGGACCGCGGCCAAGAGCTTGACAAGGCCTACGAAGAGGCGCGCAGCGCGGCGCTCGCGCTGAAGGACGCCGAAGCGCGTCGCGACGAGGGCGTCGAGCCGCAGCCAGGCGAAATCCAGGGCACCGCCTCGGGCGGCACGCGCCCCAGCGAGCAGTACCGAAGCCGCCAGATGCTCCTCGAACAGGAAGTGGAGCTTGCGCGCAAGCGCTACGACGCCGCGCTCAAGCGCTGGAACGACCTGAAATAGCGAAGCCGTAAAAACCCTTACGATGCGCGGGCCATGAATCCCGCGCTGGCGGCGCTTTTGGCGGGCGCCACCTTCATCGCGCTGTCGCCGATCTTCGTGAGAGAGGCCCTGGCCGCCGGTGTCGGGCCCACCGCGGCCGCGTTCTGGCGCGTGGCCCTGGCGGTTCCCATCTTGTGGATCGTGTACGGCCTCAATAGTCGGCGCCGCGCGCACCTGTATCCTGGAAAATCGTTTCTGCTCCTCGCCGCCGCGCTGGCCTTCGCCGGCGACCTCGCCTTCTGGCACAAGTCGGTCCAGCTCACATCGGTGGCAAACGCCACCCTGCTTGCAAACCTTGCGTCGATTTTTGTGACCCTCGCGGCGTGGATCTTCCTGCGCCAGCGGCCGACCCTCACCTTCCTCGCCGGGCTCGGCGCGGCGCTCGTCGGCGTGGCGCTGCTCGTGCACACCAGCCTCGCGTTCTCGTCCACCGGCCTGGTGGGCGACGCGGCCGGCGTCGTTACCGCGATGTTTTACGCCGGCTACCTGCTCGCGGTGAAGGGCCTGCGCGACCGCGGCGAAAACACGCTCCACCTCATGGCGGTCACCACCACCATCACTGCGATCCTGCTCCTTCCCGCCGCGCTCGGCACCGGCGAGCCGATGATTCCGCGGTCCGCGGGTGGCTGGTGGATTCTCATCGGTCTCGCGCTGATCTCGCACGCCGCCGGCCAGGGCCTCATCGCTTACGCGCTGGCGCACCTTCCGGCGGCGTTCTCGTCGGTCAGCCTGCTCTTTCAGCCGGTCATGGCCGCGATCTTCGCCTGGATCCTGCTCGCCGAGCCGCTCGTCCCGCTGCAAATTGCCGGCGGCGTGATCGTGCTCGTGGCAATCTACCTTGCGCGCCGCGGATCGAGCACGGGACAATGACCTTAACGGGAGGTCACATGGCCAAGGCGAAGAAAGCAAAGAAAGCAAAGAAAGCCAGTTCGAAGCTCAAGCGCAAGAAGCTCGCGGCGAGGAAACCCGCGTCGCGCAAGAAACCCGCACGAAAAACCGTAGCCAAGCGGCCGACGGCAGCGGGAAGGGTTTCCGCGAAGCCGGCATCTAAGCCTTTCAAGAAGCCGGTCGCGCCGCAGCCGAGCCCTGCGCCCGTTGCGCCGCCGCCGGGCGATCGAGTCGGCGTGGTCACGCATTACTTCGGCCACCTGTCGGTCGCGGTTCTGAAGCTCGACCCGGGCACGAATCTGCACGTCGGCGACAACATTCACGTCAAGGGACATACCAGCGACTTCGGCCAGCGCGTCGAATCGCTGCAAATCGGCCATGCTCCCGTGGAGCAGGTCGGGCCTGACGACGACTTCGGTCTGAAAGTCGTCGACCACGTGCGCGAGCACGACGTGGTCTACAAAGTGAAGTAGCGTCCCGGGTTAGACCACGAGCGCCTCGGGCGCGCCCGAGGACTTTTCGACGCGCCCGATCTCGTAGACCGTTTCGCCGGATTTCCGCAACTGGTCGGCGGCCGCCTTGGCGTGCGCCGCCGCGACCACCACCACCATGCCGATGCCGCAGTTGAACACGCGCCACATCTCGTCTTCGGCGACGTTGCCCGCCTGCTGCAGCCACTGGAACACCGGCGGCCGCGGCCAGCCGCCCTTGTCGATCACCGCCTTGGTTCCCTCCGGGAAGACCCTCGGCACGTTGCCGACCAGGCCGCCTCCGGTGACGTGCGCGAGGCCCTTGATCGGCAGCGTCTCGATGAGGCGCAGGATCGGCTTCACGTAGATGCGCGTCGGCTCGAGCAGGTCGAAGGGCGCCGGTCCCGCGCGCTGCACGATCCTGCGGATGAGCGAGTAGCCGTTGGAGTGCGGGCCGCTCGAAGCGAGGCCGAGGATCGCGTCGCCGGGCGCGATCGAGCGGCCGTCGATCACCCGGTCCTTCTCGACCACGCCGACGCAGAATCCGGCGAGGTCGTATTCGCCCTCGGGATACATGCCTGGCATCTCGGCGGTCTCGCCGCCGATCAGCGAGCAGCCAGCGAGCTCGCAGCCGCGCGCGATGCCCTTCACGACATCCTTGGCAACGGCGAGCTCGAGCTTGCCGCAGGCGAAGTAGTCGAGGAAGAAAAGCGGCTCCGCCCCCTGGACCAGGACGTCGTTCACGCTCATCGCCACGAGGTCGACGCCGACCGTGTCGTGGCGCTCGTGCTCGAACGCGAGCTTGAGCTTGGTCCCGACCCCGTCGGTGCCGGAAACGAGCACCGGCTGGCGGTACTTCTCGGGGATCCGGCACAGGGCGCCGAAGCCGCCGATCCCCGCGAGCACCTCGGGACGCAGCGTGCGCCGCGCGAGCGGCTTGATCGCCTCGACCAGGGCGTCGCCTTCGTCGATGTCGACGCCGGCGTCGCGATAGGAAAGTGGTGGCTGCGGCATGCTAGATTTCAAGGTTTCCGCCATTCTAATGCGGCAGCTCCCGCTTCCCCTTTCCGCGGCCGCGCAGCCGAGCCTTGACAACTACGTCGCCGGGGCAAACGCCGAGGCTCTCGAAGGCGTCCGCTCGCTCGCGCAGGGCCGGCTGAAGGAGGCGATCGTCTATCTCTGGGGCGCGCCCGGCAGCGGCCGCAGCCATCTGCTCGCCGCCGCTGCGAGCGCCAACCCGGCGCTGGTGATCGCCGACGACGTCGACGCGTTGAGCGAGGCCGCCCAGCAGGCGCTCTTCATCGCGATCAATTCGGCGCGCGAAGGCGGTCCGGCAGTCCTCGCCGCCGGAGCCGCGCCGCCGGCCGGGCTCGGATTGCGCGAGGACCTGCGCACGCGCCTGGGCTGGGGGCTCGTCTACCAGTTGAAACCGCTCACCGACGCGGACAAGGCCCTGCATTTGCGCAGCGAGGCCCAGCGCCGGGGGCTTTCCGTGTCGGACGAGGTGGTCAGGTACCTCCTGAACCACCTTCCACGCGACCTGGCGAGCCTCCATGCCGTCCTCGACCGGCTCGACCGCCATTCGCTCGCCCGCCAGCGCGCCGTGACGCTCGCGCTGGTGCGCGACGCATTGTCGAAAAATGACGACGGCTAAAAGCAACAGTGCCCGCTCGGTCCCCCCTTACGGGGGAATTCTGCATGGACAACGACCCCCGGCGAGGACTAGATTGGAGGCACGAAAAGGACGCTGCGATGTCCTTCCGCCCTCTTGTTCGTCGAACCCTAGTCATCGCGCTGGTCGCGGCTGCGCCAGCGTTTGGCCAATCGGGTTTGCGCGTGCCCGAGCGCAGCGAGCCTGGGATCGATCCGGGCCTCGCGCGCGGCTGGCTCGCGCCGGAATTCGACCGCTTCGGGTTCGCCTCCTACCAGGCGATGGGAATGGGCTTCGCGCCGCCGCAGCGCATGAACTGGTCCTACTCGTTCGGCGAGCGCACCAGCCTCGGCCTGTCGATGAACAGCCGCGACTACGACTACGACCCGCGCGCCGTCTCGGTCTTCGGCCGCTACTGGTTCGCGGACAACTGGGCGGTCAGCGCCGAGAGCCTTTCGCGCGAGCCGACCGGACTGCTGCGCCTGCAGGACTTCCGCATCGGCGTCCAGCGCCGGTTCTGAGCATCTCGCCGGGATAGACTGCGGGGCGCCATGCGCCTCGCCCTGTTCGACCTCGACAACACCCTGCTCGCAGGCGACAGCGACTACGAGTGGGGCCAGTTCCTGATAGACCGCGGGATCCTCGAGCGCGAAGCCTACGAGGCGCAAAATCGCGCCTACTTCGCGCAGTATGCCGCCGGCACGCTCGACATCCACGAGTACCTGGGATTCGCGCTGCGCCCCCTCGCCGCGCACACGCAGGCCGATCTTGCCCGCTGGCACGCCGATTTCATGGCAAGCCGCATCCTGCCCATGGTAGGCGCCGCGGCGCGCGAGCTCGTGTCGCGCCACCTCGGGCGCGGCGATCTCTGCGCGATCATCACCGCCACCAACAGCTTCGTTACCGCGCCCATCGCGCGCGAATTCCGGGTGCCGCACCTCATCGCGACCGAGCCGGAGTGCCGCGACGGCCGCTTCACCGGGCGGGTCGCCGGCATTCCGTGTTTCCGCGAGGGCAAGGTGCGCCGGCTCGAGGAGTGGCTCGGCGCCCAGGGCCGGCGCCTCGGTGAATTCGCCGAATCGGCCTTCTACAGCGATTCGCACAACGACCTGCCGCTGCTCGAGCGCGTGACCCGCCCCGTGGCGGTGGACCCCGACGGCGAGCTCGCGCGCGAGGCGGCGCGCCGCGGCTGGGAACGAATTTCCCTTCGCCGGTAGAATCCCGGCCCTCAATGATCAAGAGGTTCATACGGCGGGTGCTCGGGCTGCCCACCGAAAACCTGCAGCGGGTGCCGCGGGAAGGGCACGGCCTCGGCCGCGAAGCCATCAGCCCGTCGGCGAGCAAGGTGTGCGCGGCGCTGCGCGAGGCGGGCTTTTCGGCCCATATCGTCGGCGGCGCCGTGCGCGACCTGCTCCTGGGAATCACCCCGAAAGACTTCGACGTGGCCACCGACGCGCGCCCAGAGCAGATCCGGCCGCTCTTCCGCCGCGCCCTCATCATCGGGCGGCGCTTCCGCCTCGTGCACGTGATGCTCGGCGGCGAGACCGTGGAGGTCTCGACGTTTCGCGGCGCGGACGCCGGGACGGCGGAGAAGGACGAGCATGGCCGGGTGCTGCGCGACAACGTCTTCGGGACTCAGGAGGAGGACGCCCGGCGCCGTGATTTCACGGTGAACGCGCTGTATTACGACCCCGCGAGCGAGGAGATCGTCGACCTTCACGGCGGGCTCGACGATCTGAAGAAGCGCATGCTGCGCGTGATCGGCGATCCCGAAACGCGCTATCGCGAAGATCCGGTGCGGATGCTGCGCGCGGTGCGGCTCGCGGCGAAGCTCGGCCTCACCCTCGAGGCGCAGACGCGCGAGCCGATCCGCCGCCTCGCGCCGCTCATGGAGCGCGTGCCGCCGGCGCGGCTCTTCGACGAGATGCTCAAGCTGCTGCTGTCCGGGCACGCCAGCGCCTGCCTGCGGCAGCTGCGCGACGTGGGCCTGCACAAGGGGCTGCTGCCGCTCCTCGACGTGATCCTCGAGCAGCCCCTCGGCGAGCGCTTCGTGACCCTGGCGCTCGCGCAGACCGACGAGCGCGTGCTCGCCGAACGCCCGGTATCGCCCGCGTTCCTGTTCGCGGCGCTGCTCTGGCACGAGGTGCTCGCGGCCTGGAAGGCGCGCCAGGCGCGTGGCGAACGGGAGCTGCCCGCGCTCGAGGCCGCCATGGACGAGGTGCTCGACACCCAGTGCGCGAAGCTCGCCATCACCCGCAAGCTCACCGCGACCATGCGCGAAGTCTGGGCGATGCAACCGCGCTTCGAGCAGCGCTCCGGCAGCCGCGCGTTCCGCCTGCTCGAAGCGCCGCGCTTTCGCATGTCCTACGATTTCCTCGCGCTGCGCGCGTCGAGCGGTGAGGTGCCCGCGGACCTCGAAGAGTGGTGGCGCGCATTCCAGAACGCCGACGCCGAGTCGCGCAAGGCCATGCTGCTGCCCGAGAGCGGAGCCCCCAAGCGCAGGCGCCGCCGGCGCAAAAAGCGTCCCGCGGCCGCGCCGACGCCCGAGGCGGCGTGACGGCGTCGTTCGTCGGCCTGGGCGCCAACCTGGGCGACCCGCAGCGCCAGGTGCGCGCGGCCTTCCGGGAACTCGACGCCATCCCGCATACTCGCGTGGTGGGCACTTCCTCGCTGTACCGGTCGGAGCCCCTCGGCTACGCCAAGCAGCCGAGCTTCGTGAACGCGGTGGCGCAGATCGAGACCGGCCTGCCGGCCGAGCGCCTGCTCGCCGAGCTGCACGAGATCGAGGCGCGCCACGGCCGCAGCCGCAGCTTCGCCAACGCGCCGCGCACGCTGGACCTGGATCTCCTCTTGTACGGCGAGCTCGTGCTGGATCTTCCGCACCTGAAGATTCCGCACCCGCGGATGCACGAGCGCGCTTTCGTGCTGCTCCCATTGGTCGAGATCGCGCCGCACGCCGAGGTTCCGGGGCGAGGGCCGGCGCGGACCCTCCTGGAAGAATGCAGGAACCAGGGCGTGGAGAAGCTCGAGTGATCCAGCTTTCGCCGGTCGTCGCCGCGGCCGCGCTGCTCGCGGCCTCCAACGTGTTCATGACCTTCGCCTGGTACGCCCACCTGAGGAACCTCGCGACCTGGCCCTGGTGGGTGGCGGCGCTCGCGAGCTGGGGCATCGCCCTCTTCGAGTACCTGCTGCAGGTGCCGGCCAACCGCATCGGCTTCACCGCGCTCACGCTGCCGCAGCTCAAGATCATGCAGGAAGCGATCACGCTCGCGGTGTTCGTGCCCTTCGCCATCCTCTACATGAAGCAGCCGATCAAGCTCGACTATCTCTGGGCGTCGCTGTGCATCATGGGCGCGGTGTACTTCGTCTTCCGTGGATAAGTTTCGCTACCTGGTGGTGGAAGGGCCGATCGGCGCCGGCAAGACGAGCCTCGCGCGGCGCCTTGCGCCGCGGTTTGCGGCGGAGCTGCTGCTCGAGCAACCGGCGGAAAATCCGTTCATCGCGCGCTTCTATCAGGACATGGCGCGCTACGCCCTTCCGGCGCAGCTCTTCTTCCTGTTCCAGCGCGCGCGCATGGTCGAGCCGCTCAAGCAGCCCGACATGTTCGCGCGGCCGACGGTCGCGGATTTCCTGCTCGACAAGGACCTGCTGTTCGCGCGCGTCACGCTGTCGGGCGACGAGTTCGCCCTGTACCACAAGATCTACGAGGCGCTGCGGCCGCAGGCCCCGGCGCCCGACCTCGTGGTCTACCTGCAGGCGCAACCCTCGGTGCTCGCCGAACGCGTGCGCCGGCGCGCCGCGGCGTTCGAGCGCGGCATCTCCGAGGAATACCTGGCGCTGCTCGCGGAAAGCTACGCGCGCTTTTTCTATCACTACAGCGCGGCGCCGGTCCTGACGGTGAACTCGGATAACCTCAATTTCGTGGAGCGCGAGGCGGACTTCGAGCTGCTCGTGTCGCGCATCCGCGGCATGCGCAGCCGGCGCGAGTTCTTCAGCCTGGGATGAAGATCGTGCGCGAGCTCTCCACGCTGCGCGCTGCGGCCGCGGCGCTCGGGCCGCTCGCGTTCGTGCCGACCATGGGCAACCTGCACGCCGGGCACGTTTCGCTGGTGCGCCTCGCCCGGCGCCACGCACGCGCGGTCGCCGTGAGCATCTTCGTGAACCGGCTGCAGTTCGCGCCGAGCGAGGATTTCGAGCGCTATCCGCGAACGTTCGAGCAGGATCGGCGCCTGCTCGAGGCGGAAGGCGTCGAGCTTCTTTTCGCGCCCGCCGAGGACGTGCTCTATCCGCAGCCGCAGACGGTGACCGTTCACCCGGGCCCGCTCGGCGAGGACCTCGAGGGCCGCTTCAGGCCGGGCTTCTTCGACGGCGTGTCGACGGTCGTGCTGAAGCTCTTCAACGCCGTGCGGCCCGCAGCCGCGGTCTTCGGCAAAAAGGATTACCAGCAGCTGGCGGTAGTGCGCGAGATGGTGCGCCAGCTCGACCTTGCGATCGAGATCGTCGCCGGCGAGACCGCACGCGAGCCCGACGGCCTCGCCATGAGCTCGCGCAACGCATACCTCTCCGCGGCCGAGCGCGCCGAGGCGCCGCGCCTGCACCAGCTGCTGCGCGAAGTAACCGTGAAAAAAATCACACCCGAGCAGGCGATGCATCAGCTCGCCGGCGCGGGATGGAAGCCCGATTACGTCGAGGTGCGCCGCCGCGCCGATCTGAAGGTCCCGCAAGCGCCCGAGCGCGAGCTGGTGGTGCTCGGCGCGGCGCGAATCGGCGTCACGCGCCTCATCGACAACCTGGAGTTTTAGCTGCGAGTTCTAGCTCTGAAGTTCTAGTTCTAGCTCTAGTCTACGAAGGGTACGGATCGAAGGTCATCGCTTCGACCGGGCAGCCCATCGCGCGCGCGATCCGATCCATCGCTTCGTCGGTGAGCTGCACGGCATGGAACTCGCTCTCCGCAGCTCTCGACGAGATGAAGGCCTTGGCCGCGGCCTCGGTATTCCAGGTGACCACCGGGTCCGGCGTTACACCCGGGAGCTGGCGACAGATAGGAAATCCGTCCGATTTGCAAACTATTGCATACATGGGCAGGGGGGGTTGCGAGGTAATTTACACGAATACGGGGCAGCGACTAGAACGTAACACCTCAGGGACTCCCTGATTGCGACATTTGTCACGCCTAGTTTTAATGGATGCGGGAGGTACCGGAGCGCCGCTCCCATGCATGGGCTCCGGGCCGATTCACGTGCCCCCTACCCGAGGGGCGATCTTTCTGGGGAAGGAGTAATCGATGAGCAACCTCCGCGATACTGTAGGCCTTTGCATTCCATACGGACGAGCCGACTCGCAATACCAGACCGAGTTCGAGCCGGCGACCGGAACCGTGTGGGGCTACTTCAATCCGAAAGACGGCGCGCCCTGCTACAGCCTCGGGTTGCTGAAGGACATCCTCGCGCACGATCGCGAGCTCGTCGCCAACCAATGCAAGGTCGAAGTCGACGGCCTGCGCCACGCCGTGAACTACTACGTCACCGCGTCGCGCATCCCGCGCGTATTCAACGTCGGCGGAGACCTCGCGCTCTTTTCGATGCTCATCAAGACGCAGGACCGCGAGGCCCTCGCGCAGTACGCGAAGCTGTGCATCGACAACGTCTATCCGCGCACGCAGTCCTTCTTCAGCCCGACGCTGACCAAGATCGTGCTCGTCCAGGGCGACGCGCTCGGCGGCGGCTTCGAATGCGCGCTCGCCTCCGACGTCATCGTGGCCGAGGAGAGCGCACAGATGGGCCTGCCCGAGATCCTGTTCAACCTCTTCCCGGGCATGGGCGCATGCAGCCTGCTCGCGCGGCGCATCGGCATGCGCGCCGCCGAGGAGCTGATCCTTTCCGGCAGGATCCTGAGCGCTTCCGAGCTGCACCGGATGGGCGTGGTCGACGTGGTCGCGACCGACGGCCAGGGCGAGACGGCAGTGCGCAACTGGATTGCGAAGAACGCGAAGCGGCGCAACGGCCTGCAGGCGGTGTTCCGCGCGCGGCAGTTCATTCATCCGATCACGCGCGAGGAGCTCGACGGCATCGTCGGCCTGTGGGTGGATGCGGCAATGCGCCTGTCCGAGCGCGACCTCAAGATGATGAACCGGCTGGTGCGGGCGCAGATCCGGCGGGTCGAGTCGGGTCAGAGCATCGTGCTGAGCGAGCGGCTGGTGGCCGCGGAGGCCGCCGCCTGAGCCTCAGCGCGCCGGCGCCTTCAGTTCGGCGAGCACACGCGGCCAGAGCGGCGAGCCTGCCCGTCGGGTGAAAAAGCCGAAATGCCCGATGCTGCGCACGCCGGCGTCCGCGGGCGTGAACTGGAGCTGTTGCCGCGGGAACAGCCGCGGGTAGTACGCCATGAGCCGGCCGGTGCCGGCGGGCGTCGCGAACGCGTCGTCGCTGATGGAGACCAGAAGCGCGGGTCGTTGCAGGGCGGCGCAGCGATCTAGCAGCACCTGGAAGCGCTCGTAATAGGGCGCGTCGCGGGCGGGCCGGAGCTCCGGGGAGCGGCGCCCTGCCCACCGCAACGCCACGTTCGCCGGGATGTCCTCGCCGAGCCCCAGCCGGCGAGCCGGGAAATAGCCCAGGAGCGCGGTCGTCACGGGCATCACGCCGTGCCACAGCACCGCCATCGGCAGCCGGTACCGCGCGTCGTAGTCCCCGTAATACGCAGTATGGCCGCTGATGATGACGAGGCGGCTCTGCTCGGCTGCGTTCGGCGCGCCGCCGAAGAGAAGCGCGCCGATCGAGTGCGCGATGCCCACGATCGTGGCGCGCGGATAGCGATCGCGCAGCCACGCGATTCCGCCGGCACAGTCGTAGAAGGCCCAGTCCTCGATCGAGGCGGAAAAGCCGCGCAGGCGCGCGGGCCGCGACAGGCCGATTCCCCGGTAGTCGTAGGTCAGCGTCGGGATACCATGTCGCGCAAGAAAGCGCGCGAAGCGGCGGTAGCTCAGCGCCGGGATTCCGGCGCCGCAATGCAGTAGCGCCACCTGGGCGGGCTCCTCGGGCAGGTCGCCGGCGTACCACGCACCGCCGAGCTCGTAGCCGTCGTGCGCGCGCAGCCGGACCGGCAACGACCCTACGTCGCGACTTTCCACCCGCCGAGAATAAGCTAACCGACTGCCTTGCGGCGCTCGACGATGTGGCGCTCGAGCTGCGTGCGCGCCTCGCCCATTTCCTGCGCGAGCACGCGCTGCAGCGACGAGGCCTGAAGCCGAAGCTCGCTGTCCGTCAGCGCGGCGAGCCTCTCGCACAGGCGGGTAAGCCGGTCCGTGCCCATGCTCGCCGACGAGCCCTTCATCGCGTGGAGCAGCGAACGGAACTCGTGAAAGTCGCGTCCCGCGAGCACCTGCTCGATCCGCGCCAGCATCGCAGCGGCGTCGGCCACGAACACGCCCACCAGCTTCTCGACGAACGCGAGCGACGTGCCGAGCTCCTCGAGATGCTGCAGCGTTTCGGCGTTGACCACCGCGGGCGCCGCCCGCGCCGGCACGACGTGAAGACTCGCGGGCGCCTCCGCCCGGCGCCCCGTGGCGGCACTAGCCGCGGCCAGGGACTCGATCTCGTCGAGCAGGCGGAGCGTCTCGATCGGTTTGGGGAGGAATGCGTCGGCGCCCGACTCGAGCGCCTCGCGCCTTGCGTCGGTGGTCACGTCGGCCGACAGCATGATCACGGGCACCCGCTCGCGGCCGCGCGTCATGAGCCGCAGCGCCTGCAGCGCCTCCAGCCCGCTCGTTCCCGGCATGTTGCGGTCGAGGATGACGAGGTTCGGCGCATCGCGTTCGAACGCATCCAGCGCCTGTTCGCCGTCGTTCACCAGGGTGACCGCGTGGCCGCCGCGTTCCAGGATCCGGCCGATCACCTCGCGATTGGTGGGATTGTCGTCTGCGACCAGGATGCGCAGCGGCGTCGCCACGCTGGCGCGGCGCGCGTAGTCCTGGAGACGCACCACGCCCTCGCGGGGTTCGTCGCCCGCGGCCACCGAATGAAGCACGTTGAACAGGCGCCGCTTGTCGAACGGCAGCTCGAGCACCGAGGCGAACCCCGACGACAGCATCTCGAAGCGCCGCACGTCGGCATCGCGCGGCACGGCGAGGATTGTGGGAGGCGCCGGGTTGGGCGCGGCGCGGCGAAAGCGCTGCGCAAGCTGCGTGTCCTCGCGCGCCGCGTAGAGCAGCGCGCTGTGATAGGGCTTCGCCAGGCTGATTTCCGACACCAGGCGCGCCACGCCCTCATCCACCGTGGCCGCGGCAACCGCGGTTGCGCCCCAGCCGGCGAGCGCCTCCTCGACGGCGTCGCGCTCCCGCGGCGGAAAGCCGACGAGCAGGATGCGCGCATCGCCGAGCTCCCGCGTCGTCTCGCTGCCTGCCGCGGTGCGCTCGGGCTGCTTGTCGAAATCGACTTCGACCCAGAAAGTGCTGCCCAGGCCGAGCGCGCTCTCGAGCCCGATGCGCCCGCCCATCAGGCCGACGAGCTGCTTGGCGATGGTGGTTCCCAGCCCCGTGCCGCCAAAGCGCCGGGTGGTCGATTCGTCGGCCTGCGCAAAGCTCTCGAAGATCTTGCTCTGCGCCTCGGGCGCGATGCCGACTCCGGTGTCGCGAATGGAGAACTTCAGCCTCACCATCGCCTCGGTCTCGGCCTGCACCGACACGTGGACCGTGACGCTGCCTTTCTCGGTGAACTTGACCGCGTTGCCTGCGAGGTTGATGAGGACCTGGCGCAGGTGGTGCGGGTCGCCGCGCAGCGCGGGCGGAACCTCCGCCATGATCGAGACCACGAAGTCGACACCCTTGGCCGCGGCCTGCGCCGAGACGATGCGGCAGGTGCTGTTCACGAGCGCGTGCAGGTCGAAGTCGATCTTCTCCATGACGACCTTGCCGGCCTCGATCTTGGAGAAATCGAGCACGTCCTCGACCAGCCCCAGCATCACGCGCGAGGAGCCGCGCAGCGTCTGCAGCATGTCCGCCTGCTCGCGGCTGAGCGGCGTGTCGCGCAGCAGGTCCGCCATGCCGATGATGGCGTTGAGCGGCGTGCGCAGCTCGTGGCTCACCATCGAGATGAAGCGGCGCTTGGCGAGGTTTGCCGCTTCGGCGCGCGCGAGCGCGTCGAACATTCGCCGCACCAGCGAGAGCACGTACAGGCTGACCGCGAACATGCCGAGGAGCAGGCCCACGCCGAGCGCGGTGTGGCCGCGCCAGAAGTCGTTGAAGTAGAGCGCGATGCCGAAGCCGCCCACGCTCATCGCGAGCTCCGACACCAGGTAGCGCGGGCCGAAGCGGAAGCCGCTGCCCAGCGTCACCCAGATGTACAGCAGGAAAAGCGGCGCCGCCGACTCGCCGAACACGGTCATGTACCAGGTGATCGCGGCGACGTCGGCGAACTGCGCGAAGACGCGCCGCGCGGGCGACACGTTCGTGGAATAGGCGATGCGCAGGAAGATCGCCAGCGCGAGCACCAGGTGGATGCCCATCACGTACAGCGGCAGCGTGTTGTGCTTGGTAAGGGCGTCGGGCAGCAGGTAAAGAAACACCAGCGAGCTGATGATCAGCCGCAGGATGCCCTGCTCGTGCTCGGTGTCGGGACGCGCGGCGAGCCGCGCTCTCAGGCGCTGCAGCGCGTTCGCGCGCGCGGGCGGCGCGCCGGCTTCCGGCTCGCCGCTCACGAGCCCGCCGCCGCCGGACCCGGGTCCTGCCATTGGCTCTGGACCTCCGCGATCTCTCTGCGCAGGCTGATGAAGGCATCGACCAGGCGCGCATCGAAGTGGCGCCCGCGCTGGCCCGCCAGGTACTGGAACGCACGTTCCGCCGGCCACGCCGGCTTGTAGGGTCGCGGCGAGGTGAGCGCATCGTAGACGTCGGCCACCGCGACGATGCGGGCGCACAGCGGGATGTGGTCCCCCACCAGTCCGTTCGGATAGCCCGTGCCGTCGAACCTTTCGTGGTGGCCCAGGGCGATCAGCGCCCCCATCCGCACGTACTTGGAGGCGCTGCCCTTGAGGATCTCGTGCCCGATCAGGGGATGGCGGCGCATGACCTGCCACTCGGCCTCGTCCAGCTTGCCCGGCTTGAGCAGGATCTGGTCGGGAATGCCGATCTTGCCGATGTCGTGCAGCGGCGCGGCGAGCTCGACGGTCTCGGCCTCGTCGCGCTCCAGCCCGACCGCGCCGGCGATGAGGCGCGAATAGCGCGCCATGCGGATCAGGTGGTAGCCCGTCTCCTCGTCGCGGAACTCGCCCGCGCGGGCGAGCCTCAGCAGCGTCTCCTTCTCGCGCTCGCGCACCTCGCGCGTGGCGTCCTCCACCATGTGCTCGAGCAGCCGCCTGCGGTCCTCCAGGGCAAGCTGCTGCCGGCGCAGCGTGAGCAGGTTGCGGCAGCGCGCCAGGCATTCGCGCGCATCGACCGGCTTCGTCAGGAAATCGGTGATCCCGGCGTCGAGCGCCGCATAGCGCACCTTGCGGTCGTCATGCACCGTCACCATCACGATCGGCACGTGCTCGTAGCCGGGGAGCGCGCGCAGGCGCTTCACGAACTCGATGCCGTCCATGTCGGGCATCATGTAGTCGACGAGCACCAGGTCGGAAACGTGGCGCGTCGCCCATACCACGGCATCGACCGGCCGGGCGAACCCCTCGACCGCCACGCGCTCGTCCAGGCTGCGCACCACCTGCTCCAGGATGGCCCGGCCGGTCGACTGGTCGTCGACCACCATCACCGTGTTGCGCGCCGAAGGCAAAACCCTCACCTGCGCCTTGCCCATGATCGCCCCGGTTGTTTGATTTGGCTCGGGAAAAAGGGTAGCCGGGCGCCCCCGCCGGTGTCCAGCAAATCGGCGGCTTTTACACTCTTTTTTAAGGTCCTGTTGCTGTGAAGTGGGCCCTGCAGTTGCGCAGTAGGCCCTGTACTGTGTGAAGTGGTGCCGGAAGAGAGACTCGAACTCTCATGGTGTTGCCACCGGCGGATTTTGAGTCCGCTGCGTCTACCGGTTCCGCCATTCCGGCGCGTTTTCCCCGCGTTTTTCCACTAGGTCTAACCGCTGGGCATGAAAATTATAATTGCGCCGGATGCTCGTCTCCGAGTTCGACTACGACCTGCCGGCCGAGCTCATCGCGCAGCACCCGGCGCCCGAGCGCAGCGCCAGCCGCCTGCTTCATTTGTCCTCCAGCGGGTCTATTGAAGATCTCAGGATGTCGGACCTGCCCGCCCTGGTGGACCGGAGCGACGCGCTGGTCCTGAACGATACTCGCGTGATCAAGGCGCGCCTCGCCGGGCGCAAGGCGAGCGGCGGCCGGATCGAGCTCTTCGTCGAGCGCATCGTCGGGCCGCGCGAGGCCTTGGCGCTCGTCCGCGCGAGCCATCCGCCCGCGGCGGGCTCGGCGCTTGTCGTCGGTGGCGAGCTTCGCGTGAACGTCATTTCGCGTGAGGAGGACCTGTACCGCGTCGCGTTCGAGGAGGACGTCGAGCGGGTGCTCGAGCGCTTTGGCGCCGTGCCGCTCCCGCCCTACATCGCGCATCCTCCCGGCGAAGCGGACGCCGAGCGCTACCAGACCGTGTACGCGCGGGTACCGGGCGCGGTGGCCGCGCCGACCGCCGGCCTGCACTTCGACCATGCGCTCCTCGCGGCGATCGAGGCGCGCGGCGCGGCGGTACTGCGCCTCACGCTTCACGTCGGCGCGGGGACTTTCCAACCGGTGCGCAGCGATACGGTGGAGGGGCATCGCATGCACCGGGAGCGCTATTCCATCCCGCTTCAGACAAAAGAATCCCTGGAAAACCGGCGTGTACTCGCGGTCGGAACGACCTCGCTGCGCGCGCTTGAGAGCTGCGCCGCCAGTGGCCAGCTCCAAGGCGAAACCGATCTTTTCATTTACCCGGGCTTCCGGTTCAAGGTGGTGCAACGCCTGCTCACCAATTTCCACCTGCCGAAATCGACGCTGCTCATGCTGGTCAGCGCGTTCGCCGGGAAAGAGCGCATCCTGGAGGCCTACCACCACGCCATCGCCCTGCGCTACCGCTTTTTCTCGTACGGCGACGCCATGCTGATCGAAAGATGAACTTCACGGTGACCGCCAGCGACGGCGCGGCGCGCCGCGGCGCGCTCGAGCTCGCGCACGGGCGTGTCGACACCCCGGCGTTCATGCCGGTTGGGACCTACGGCGCGGTGAAGGCGACCTCGCCCGAGGAGCTCGCCGCCGCCGGGGCGCAGATCGTGCTCGGCAATACTTTCCACCTGTGGCTGCGGCCGGGGCTCGAGGTCATCGCGCGGCACGGCGGCCTGCACCGCTTCATGGGATGGCGCGGCCCCATCCTCACCGATTCGGGCGGCTTCCAGGTGTTCAGCCTCGGTCCGCTGCGCAAGATCTCGGAAGAAGGCGTGCGCTTCGCCTCCCCCGTCAACGGCGACCGGCTGCTCCTCACGCCCGAGGAGTCGATGCGCATCCAGGCGATCCTCGATTCCGACATCGCCATGGTGTTCGACGAGTGCACCGCGTACCCCGCCGGCGAGGCCGACGCCGCGGCGTCGATGCGGCTTTCCATGAGATGGGCGCGGCGCTGCAGAGCTTCGTATGGGGGCAGCAATGCCCTTTTCGGAATCGTCCAGGGCGGAATGTACGAGGCGCTGCGCGAGGAATCGCTGGAGGAGCTGAAAAGCATCGGCTTTGACGGCTACGCCGTGGGCGGCCTCGCCGTGGGCGAGCCGAAAGAGGAGCGCAGCCGCATCCTCGCCCACCTGGTGCCGCGCATGCCCTCGGCGCGCCCGCGCTACCTGATGGGCATGGGCACGCCCGAGGACATCGTCGAGGCCGTCGCCGCGGGCGTCGACATGATGGATTGCGTGCTTCCCACCCGCAACGCGCGCAACGGCTGGCTCTTCACGCGCCACGGCGACATCCGCATCCGCAACGCGCGCTACCGCGACGACCTCGCCGCGCTCGACGCGCGCTGCGCCTGCTACACCTGCCGCAATTTCACTCGGTCCTACCTCTACCATCTGCAGAAGACCAACGAGATCCTGGGCGCCCGGCTGAACACCCTGCACAACCTGCACTACTACCAGGAGCTCATGAGCGAGCTGCGCGCGGCGATCGAGCAGGGCGATCTCGCGCGCAAGGCGAAGGACCTGCTCGATCAGCGTAAGCAGCTATAATTTAACGTTTCTTCATTCGGAGTCCGGGTGCTCATCTCGAACGCGTACGCCCAGGCCGCCGTCGGCGGCGATTCGGGGTTTATCGGCTTCCTGCCGATCATCCTGATGTTCGTGCTGCTGTACTTCCTCATGATCCGCCCGCAGATGAAGCGCGCGAAGGAAACGAAATCGATGATCGAGGCGCTGCAGAAGGGCGACGAGGTGATCACGGCCGGCGGAATCGTGGGCAGGATCTCGAAGATGGGCGAGCAGTACCTGACCATCGAAATCGCGCCCAACACCGAGATCAGCGTGCAGAAGGCGGCGGTGCAGATGCTTCTTCCAAAGGGCACGCTGAAAAGCCTCCAGTAAGTGAACCGCTTCCCAACCTGGAAGTACGTGCTGATCGTGGTGATCGTGCTCACCGCGTTCCTGTACACGGTGCCGAACTTCTTCGGCGAGTCGCCGGCGGTGCAGGTCTCGAGCGCCAAGTCGACGGTCAAGGTCGACACCGCCCTGCTCGGGCGCGTCGAGGAGATCCTCAAGAAGGAAAGCATTCCCTTCAGCGGCGCTCAGGTCGACGCCACCGGCGTGAAGGTGCGCTTCGCCGACCCGGACACGCAGCTGCGGGCGAAGGACCTGGTCGAGCGCGCGCTCAACACCGGCGCCGACGAGGGTGCCTACACCGTCGCGCTCAACCTGCTTCCGGCCTCGCCGGGCTGGCTCGCCAGGATCAACGCCCTGCCGATGTACCTCGGCCTCGACCTGCGCGGAGGGGTGCACTTCCTCCTGCAGATCGATATGCCCGCGGCGAGCCTCAAGCGCATCGAGAACCTCGCCGCCGACGTGCGCAGCCAGCTGCGCGAGAAAAACATCCGGCACGGCGGGGTGACGCGGGAAGGCCAGGCGATCCGGGTGCGCTTCCGCGATTCGGCGACGCGCGAGGCGGCGCGCGGCGCCATCCTCGCGACCGTGCCCGACCTCGCGCTCGCCGAGCGCGACGATGGCCAGGATCTGCTCCTCGTCGGGACGCTGCGCCCCGAAGTGCTCAAGCGCGTCCAGGAAACGGCGGTCCAGCAGAACATCAGCACGCTGCACAACCGGGTCAACGAGCTCGGCGTGGCCGAGCCGGTGATCCAGCAGCAGGGCGCCGACCGCATCGTGGTGCAGCTGCCCGGCGTGCAGGACATCGCCCGCGCCAAGGAGATCCTGGGCCGCACCGCGACGCTGGAGGTGCGCCTCGTCGACGAGGAGGCGATGCGCAGCGGCAACACCTTCGGCGCCGACGTGTTCCCCGAGCGCCGGCGCGACGGCAGCGTCGGCCAGGTGCCCACCAAGAAGCAGGTGATCGTCACCGGCGACCAGTTCGTCGGCGCGCAGGCGACTTTCGACCAGGATCACCGGCCGGCGGTGGCCGTGGAACTCGACCAGGCGGGCGGCCGCGCCATGCGCATCACCACGCGCGAGAACCTCAAGCGCCTGATGGCCATCGTGCTCTTCGAGAAGGGCAAGGGCGAGGCGATCTCGGTCGCGACCATCCAGGGCGAGTTCGGCAGCCGGTTTCAGATCACCGGCTCGTTCACGCCGGTGGAGACCAACAACCTCTCGCTCCTCATCCGCGCCGGCGCGCTCGCCGCGCCGATGGAGATCATCGAGGAGCGCACCATCGGCCCGAGCCTCGGGCGCGCCAACATCGAAAAGGGATTCAACGCCACGAAGTGGGGCTTCATCGCCATCGTGGCGTTCATGTCGGTCTACTACGTGCTCTTCGGAGTGATCTCCTCGGTGGCGCTCGGCGTGAACCTGCTGCTGCTGGTCGCGCTGCTTTCGCTGCTGCAGGCGACGCTTACGCTGCCCGGCATCGCGGCGATCGCGCTCACTCTTGGCATGGCGATCGACGCGAACGTGCTCATCAACGAGCGCATCCGCGAGGAGCTGCGCGGCGGCGCCACGCCGCAGGCCGCGATCGCGGCCGGCTACGAGCGCGCCTGGGCCACGATCCTCGACTCCAACGTCACCACGTTCATCGTCGGCCTGTCGCTGCTCATGGTGCCGGGCGCGGTGCGCGGGTTCGCGGTGGTGCACTGCCTCGGCATCATGACCTCGATGTTCTCGGCGGTGATGGTGTCGCGCGCCATGGTCAACCTGCTCTACGGTCACCGGCGGCGGCTGGCGCGCCTCGCCATCGGCAACACGGCCTGGAAATGAGACCGGCACAAAGCGCCTGGAGCTAAGCGAATGGAATTCTTCAAGATCCGGCGCACCATCCCGTTCATGCGGCACGCGCTGGTGTTCAACGTGCTGTCGCTCATCACCTTCCTCGCCGCCGTGTTTTTCCTCGTGCACCGCGGCCTTAACTACTCGATCGAGTTCACCGGCGGCACCCTGATGGAGGTCGCCTACTCGCGGCCGGCGGAGATCGAGAACATCCGCCAGGCGCTCGAAAAGGCGGGCTACAAGGCGGAGGTGCAGAACTTCGGCTCGGCGCGCGACGTGCTGCTGCGCCTGCACCTCGAGAAAAACCAATCGAGCGCGGATCTCTCGCAGAAGGTGCAGGGCGTGCTGAAGGAACAGGACGCGAGCGCGGAGGTGCGGCGCGTCGAGTTCGTCGGGCCGCAGGTGGGCAAGGAGCTGGTCGAGTACGGCGCGCTCGCGCTGCTCACGACGGCGGTGTTCATCGTGCTCTACCTGTGGATCCGCTTCGAGTGGCGCTTCGGCCTGTCGGCGATCATCGCCAACCTGCACGATGTGGTCATCATCCTGGGGTTCTTCGCCTTCTTCCAGTGGGAGTTCTCGCTCCCTGTGCTCGCCGCGGTGCTCGCAGTGCTCGGCTACTCGGTGAACGAGTCGGTGGTGGTGTTCGACCGGGTGCGGGAGAACTTCCGCAAGATGCGCAAGGCCTCGACCGTCGAGGTGATCGACTCGGCGATCACCGGGGTCATCTCGCGCACCATCATCACGCACCTGTGCACCCAGATGATGGTCACCACCATGCTGCTCTTCGGCGGCCCGGCGCTGCACTATTTCGCGCTCGCTCTTACCATCGGCATCTGCTTCGGCATCTACTCCTCGGTGCTGGTGGC
>DATLUZ010000271.1:0-15998 GCA_035577785.1 Burkholderiales bacterium
CCTGATGAAGGTCGAGCCCGCGAAGCTGAAGTCGCTGCGGCTCGGCGTAGTGGGCCAGACTCCGCCCGTGGACTGGCTGCTGAAGCGAGGCCTCCTGGACCAGGCCGTGCCCTACCAGACGCAGTCCGGGGACCCGGAGCGCTACCCGGGCGAGATGGTGGAGAAGGACCTGGTCGGCGGCGCGATCGACGTCGCGTTCCTGTGGGGTCCGATCGCCGGCTATTTCGGGAAGAAGGCCTCCGGGACGGAGGTGGCGGTCATCCCCTTCCTGCCGGACCCGGCGATCCAGTTCGATTTCCGCATTGCCATGGGGGTGCGCTTCGGCGAGCGCGAATGGCGTGATCGGATCCAGCAGCTGCTCGATGCGAAGCGCGAGCAAATCCAGACGATCCTCTCCGCATACGGCGTGCCGCAGCTCGACGACGAGGGTCGGTTGCTGAAGTAGGGCAGGCTACGGTTTGGCGGCGAACACCGAGCCGCGCACGCAAATGCGGCCCGTCGCGTCCTGCCAGAGCTTCTGCTCGGCGTGCAGGCTGCCCAGCGCGCGCGCCACGCTCTGGAAGTCGTAGCCGGAAAACCTGTCGGCGAGCTCGGTGTAGTAGAGCGGAGTTTTGTCGATCACTCCGAGAATCTTCCGCGCGAGCTCCGCGGCCGCGTCGGGGCCGGCGGGCTTCCCGGCGTCCGCCTTGCCGGCGAGATAATCGGCGATGCGGGCGCGGTCGGCATAGGCATACGAGATGCGCTCGTAGCGCTCGCGCGGAATCCCTTCGGCGATGGTCGCATCGATGCCGACCTTGGCGGTGGTCGGCACGACCCCCGGAGGAGTCGGTGCGAGGCTCGGGTCGAGCGGCTTGCCGCGGGCATGGGTGACGATCATGACGTCGCGGTCGGCCTGCACGCGTGTCGCAATGGCCCATTCGACCTCCGTGGGATCGAAGACGTCGATGTCGTCGTCGACGACCACCACGTGCTTGAGATCCATCACCGAGAGCGCCGCGAGCAGCGCGTTCTTGCCTTCGCCCGCCTGCTTGCGGATCGAAATCACCGCGTGCCAGAAGGCGCGGCCGCCGAGCGTGACGTTGATGTCCTTCACCTGCACGCCCGCGGTGCGCAAGGCGCGCCGGATCGCCTGGTAGCGCGTGGGCGCGGCAAGCCAGGTGTTTTCCCAGGGCATGTGCAGCGCGTAATACATCGCGTCGCGCCGCATCAGGACGGCCTTCACGCGCACATTGGGGTTCCAGTGCAGCCCGCCCATCAGGCCCGTGAACTCGCCGAAGCGGCCCTCGGGCTGCGTCCATCCGGTCGGCAGGATCTCCGCCTCGAGCACGATCTCCGCGTCGGCCACGTACGGCAGGTCGATGGTTTCGCACGGCGCGAGCTCGACGGCCGCGCCGCGGATGCCGCCCGTGATGGCCATCTCGTCCATGCCGATCGGCGCGCGATAGCCCGCGCCCATGATCTCCATCGGGTGGGTGCCGATCGAGATCGAGATGGGGCAGGGTCTGCCCGCCTCGTACGCGCGCTGCGCGAAGAGACGCATGTTATTCGGCGTGACGATGTCGATCCCGGTGAGCGCGCGCTCCTTCAGCATGAAGCGGTAGACGCCGCTGTTCATGCCGTGCTCGGGATCGCGCGCGATCACCACGCCGGCGGTGATCATCGGGCCGCCGTCGTAGACCGAGGACATCGGCACGGGCAGGCGGAAGAGGTCCACCTCGTCGCCCGCCAAGATGCGCTCCTTGGTCGGTGACGTGGCGACGTGCCGCGGCGGGATCGGGTGATCGATCCCGTGCTGCAGCTTCGCCTCGATCTGGGTGTAATCGGTGCAGCCCATCGACATGATCGCGCGGTTGCGCGAGCGGATGAGACCCGAGACGACCGGCATGTCGTAGCCCACCGGGCGGTGAAAGCAGAGCGCCTTGTCGGATTGATCGACCAGCGTCGCAACGTGTCGGATGTCGACCGGCTGGCGGATGTCGGCGAGCTCGCCCGCGACGCGCAGCCGCTCGACGAACTCGCGGAAGTTCTCGGTGAAGGGCTCGGCCCTCAGGCTTTTCGGGTCATCGGCTTTCATGGCGCACCGCAAAACGGGCTTTTCATGTTCACATCTATGTTACCGCGCGTAGAATGGCCGCGCCCGCCGGCGTCCTGGCGGGATCCTAGGGGAGGAGTGAAATGAAACGCTTGTCTTTGGTAGCGGTTGCGCTGTTCGGATCTGTATTAGTTGTTGCCGGCTGCTCGATGATCCCCGGCATGGATGGCGGCTGGACCACGCTGATCGACGGAACGAAGGGTCTGGAGAACTTCAACCAGATCGGGGACGCGAACTGGAGGGCCGAGGACGGCGCGATCGTGGCCGACAAGGGCAAGGGCGGCTACCTCGTCTCGAAGAACTCGTACAAGGATTTCCAGATCCGGGCCGAGTTCTGGGCCGACACGACGACCAATAGCGGCATCTTCCTTCGAGCGCAGGATCCGAAGAAGATCGGTGCCGACACTGCGTACGAGGTCAACATCTTCGATCAGCGGCCCGATCCCACCTTTGGCACCGGGGCCATCGTCAACGTCGCCAAGGTTGTGCCGATGCCGAAGGCCGGCGGCAAGTGGAACACCTACGAGATCACCGCACGCGGCACGAACCTCGTCGTGGTGCTGAACGGCCAGAAGACCGTCGACGTGAACGACAGCAAGCACGCGCAAGGGCCGGTCGCGCTGCAGTTCGGCAGCGGGGCGAAGGATGCCCCCGGCGGCGCGATCAAGTTCCGCAAGGTCGAGATCAAGCCGCTCTAAAGTTTCATCCGGTAAAGTGCGCAGATGCCGCTGATCTGCGCCTTCGCCACCTCGCACGCCTACACGTTCCAGGAGCCGGAGACCTGGGACGGGCGGCGCGCGCGCTCAAGGGCGAACGTCGAGCGCAAGGCCGGCCGCCCGGCTGCCGACACGGCCGAAGCGCGCGCGGAGACGCTGGAGGATAACCGCGAACGCTACGCCCGCATCCGGGACGCGCACCGCTCGATCCGCGAGCGCCTGAGGCAGGTGTGCGCCGACGCGGTTCTCATGGTCGGCGACGATCAGACCGAGAACTTCGGTCCCGACAACCTGCCGCAGCTTCTCGTGTACACCGGCGGCGAGTATGTCGCGGACGACTGGGACCGCAAGCAGGCCGCGCGGATCGCGTCCCACCCTGAAATCGCCGGCGCCCTCGTCGAAGGTTGCCTGGAGGAGGGCTTCGACGTCGGCTTCTCGGCCTCGTTCAGGGACGGGAAGCTCCTCTCGCACGCGCACGTCGAGCCGATCCTCTATCTCGTGCGCGAGAGCGGGACGCCGGTGATCCCCGTGTTCGTGAACGCGGTGCATCCGCCGGCGCCTTCTGCGGCGCGCTGCTACGCGTTTGGCCAGGCGCTGCGGCGCGTGATCGATCGAAAGCTCGGCTCGCGCCGCGTCGTCCTGTGCGGCTCGGGCGGCCTGTCGCACTTTTCGCCCTCCCATCCGTGGGCGCACCACGTCGGCTCGCGCTATGTCGGCGACATCAGCGTGGAGTTCGATCGGCGCATCGTCGCCTGGATGCGCGTCGGCGAAGGCCATCGCCTCGCCGGGCTCTCGTCCTCCGAGCTGATCGAGCACGGCGAGGCCGAGCTGCGCCAGTGGATCGTGCTCCTCGGTGCCGTCGGCGAGGCGAAACCGGAGTTCCTCGTCTACGAGCCACTGTTCCGCAGCATCATGGGGATGGGCGTGGGATGGTGGCAGCTCGAATGACGCGGCAGTTGCTCGCTTGTCTGATTTTTCTGTGGAGTGCATTTGCGCTGGCACAGCATGCCTATCCGTCTCGCCCGATCCGTCTGATCGTGTCGTTCACACCGGGCGGCGGCGCCGACCTGACCGCGCGTACCGTCGGGCAGGGAATGAGCGAAACGCTGCGTCAGCCTGTGGTGGTCGAGAACCGTCCCGGCGCGAACGGCCTCGTCGGGGCGGCCGCCGTCGCGAAGTCGCCGCCCGACGGCTACACGCTGCTTCTGACCGACCGCGGCGCGCTCGGCGTCAACCCGAGCCTCTACAAGAGCCTGCCCTACGACCCGCTGCGCGACTTCGAATACGTCGGCGTCGTAACTTCGGCGCCCTACGTCCTGGTGGTCGACCCGCGGCTTGGAGCGACATCGCTTGCCGAGCTGGTGCGCCTCGCCAGGGCCAGACCCGCGGCCATCAACTACGCGAGCTTCGGCATCGCGAGCATGGCTCAGCTCAACATCGAGGCTCTGAAGGCGCGGCTCGGCGTCAATCTCACGCATGTGCCCTATAAAGGCGCCGGGCCCGCAGTGCAGGCCGTGGTCGCGGGGGAGGCGGGGGTGACGATCAGCTCGCCGGCGGCGGTGCTCGGCTTCGTGCGCGAAGGACGGCTGCGTGCGCTTGCCATCGGCGCGCAAAAGCGCTCGGCGCTTCTTCCCGACGTTCCGACCCTCGCCGAGGCCGGCGTGGACGACGACGCCCTGGTACCGACTTATTTCGCCTTTGCGCTTCCGGCGGGCACGCCGCGGCCGATCGCCGAGCGGCTGGGAGAGGCGATGCGGCGCGCGCTGGCCGCCCCGCCGATCGCCGAGCGGCTGGGCGCCGCCGGCCTCGAGCCCACGGGCGGCACGGGGGAGTCGCTGCGCGAGATCGTGAAGCGCGACATCCCGAGGTTCCGCAAGATCATCCAGGACGTCGGCATCCAACCCGAGTGAGCAAGCATGAAATTGCTTAGTGTCTTTTTTTTCTCGCTTCTCGTCCCTGTTTATGGCGTGGCGCAGATGCCGCCGGTCGTGAAGGAAGGCCAGACCATCAAGCTCTCCGAGCACGTGTTCGTCATCCCGGACGAGCTGAGGCCGATGGTCCCGAACGTCGGGATCGTGGTGGGCACGCGCGCGACGCTGATCGTGGACCCGGGGCTGGGCGCGCGCAGCGGCGAGGCGGTGATGCGCGAGAGCGCCAAGCTGAGCCGCAACCGCGAGCTCTATCTCGTCACGACGCATTTTCATCCGGAGCACACCACCGGAGAGGCAGGGCTGCCGTCGACGGCGAAGCTCATCCGCCCCAAGGCTCAGCAGCAGGACGTCGACGAGATGGGCATGGAGTGGGTGAAGATTTTCGCCGGCCGCTCTCCAGTCGTTGGCGACGTGCTGCAGGGATTCACCTCGTTCCGCAAGCCCGACGAGCTCTTCGACACGGGGGAAGCGCTCGACCTCGGCGGCGTGAAGGTGCGGTGCGTGAGGCTCGGACCCGGTCACACGCGCGGCGATACCGTGTTTTACGTCGAGGAGGACCGGGTGCTCTTCTCGGGAGACCTCGCGATGAGCGGCGCTTTTCCGGCTTTCGCCACCCCGCAGTCCCGCTCCGATACCTGGCTGAAGAGCCTGGACGTCCTCGATACTTTCCGGGCGCAACGCCTGGTGCCATCGCACGGCCCGCTCGCCGATGCTTCGATCATCGGGCAGTACCGCACCTACATTCGGGGTCTGCAAGAGCGCGTGGCCGAGCTCAAGCGCACGGGAAAGTCGGCCAGGGAAGCGGCCGAGCTGCTCAGCGGCGAATTCCGCGCGAAATACCCGGACTGGGCGCAGCCCGCGCGCATTGCTCCCGCGGTAATTTTGATTTACGGCCAAATTCTCTAGTCGAGCTTCACGCCGAGCCGGCGGCCGATCTCGCCCCACTTGTCCATGTCGGCCTTGATCAGCGCGCCGAACTGCTCGGGCGTGCCGGGCGCGGGGTCCATGCCCTGTTCGAGCAGCGTGCGCCGGACATCCGGCGCGTCGAGCGCGGCGCGCAGCTCGCGGTTCAGCAGGTCGACCGCGCCGCGCGGCGTCTTGGCGGGTGCGAGGACGCCCCACCAGCCGATCACCTCGAAGCCGGGTAGTCCCGACTCTGCGATGGTCGGCAGCTCGGGCGCGGCGCTCGAGCGCGTGAGCCCGGCCACGCCCAGCGCCCGCAGCTTGCCCGAGCGCACATGCGGCATGCCGACCGCGATCGGGACCAGCGAGAACTGGACTTCGTCGGCGAGGAGGGCGGTGATGGCGGGCGCGATGCCTTTGTAGGCGATGTGCGTCATGCGCGTGTCGGTCATCGAAAGGAAAAGCTCGGTCGCGAGGTGCGGCGAGCTGCCCGGTCCGGAGGAGCCGTAGTTCAGCTTCCCGGGGTTTGCCTTTGCGTAGGCGACGAACTCGCCGACGTTCTTCGCCGGCAGCGACGCGGGCACCACGGCGAGCAGCGGCGAGGTCGTGGCGAGCGCGACCGGCGCGAAGTCCCGGATCGGGTCGTAGGGCAGGTGGCTGAAGAGCTTCGCGCTGCTCGACAGCGACGAAAACGCGAAGAGCAGCGTGTAGCCGTCGGCCGGCGCCTTGGCGACGAGGTCGGCGCCGACGATCCCCGAGCCGGCTGGCCGGTTCTCGATCACGAAGCTCTGGCCGAGCTTCTGCGACAACCGCTGGCCGAGGATCCGCGCCACGAGGTCGGTGCCTCCACCGGGCGCGAACGGCACGACCACGCGCACCGCGCGCGCCGGGTAGTCGTCCGCGCCGAGCGCCGCCGAGGCGAACAGAACAACCACGAGGGTGCCGATGAGCTTGCGCATCGCCTCTACCTCCGGAATTCGATCTGGTTTGCCTGTCAGGCTACACCGCGGTTAGTCTAAGTGAATCCATGAAGATCATACTTTTCCTTGCTGTGCTCGCCTTCACAGCGGCGACGCACGCGTTCCCGACCAAGCCGGTCAAGATCATCGTGGCGTTTCCGCCCGGCGGCGGCACCGACATCGTCGCGCGGCTGATCGCGCCGCGCCTCGGCGAGGCGTGGGGCCAGGCGGTAATCGTGGAAAACCGGGCCGGCGCGAGCGGGACCGTAGGGACCGAGGTCGCGGCGCGCGCCGACCCCGACGGTCACACGCTCTTCATGGCCACGATGGGCAACATGACGGCCAACCAGCATCTCTATCCGAAGATGGCGGTGGACCCGCTGAGAGCGTTCGCGCCGATCACCAAGGTGGTCGACGTGCACTTCGTGTTCCTCGCCAATCCCGCGCTTCCGGCGGGGAACGTGCAGGAGCTGATCGAGCTGGCGAAGAAACGCCCCGGCGAGATCGCCTACAGCTCGTCGGGTCCGGGCGGCGCGCCGCACCTGGCGATGGAGCTCTTCAAGCGCCGCGCCGGCATCGATCTGCAGCACGTGCCTTACAAGGGCAGCGGTCCGAGCTTCAACGATCTCATCGGCGGGCGCGTCATGCTGACCATGGACAGCCTGGTGCAGTCGCTGCCGCACATCAAGTCGGGACGGCTGAAGGCGCTCGCCGTGCTCGGGCCGAAGCGGACGGCGCTGCTGCCCGAAATCCCGACCATCGCCGAATCCGGTCTTCCGGGCTATGCGCTCACCAACTGGTTCGGCCTGCTCGCTCCGGCAGCCACGCCCAGGCAGGTTCTGGTTCAGCTCAACGCGGACGTCCTGAAGATCCTGCAGCAGGAAGACTTGCAAAAGAGGATCGCCGATCTCGGCGCCGACGTGGTCGGCAACTCGGCCGAGGAGTTCGGCGCGGCGATGCGCGCCGAGTCCGCGCAGTGGGCAGAGATCATCAAGGCGGCAGGAATTCGGGTGGAGGAATGAGGGGTGGAAGAATGAGCGCGCCGAAGCTCTGCGCCGCCGCGCGGGTGCGCGAGCAGATCGTGTCGATCCTCGAGTCCTGGGGCATGGACCGAGAGATCGTGCGCACCACCGCGGAGGTGATGGTCGAGACCGACCTCGCCGGCGTCGATTCGCATGGCATCTCGATGCTGATGGACTACGAGAACTCCAAGTCCAAGGGCAAGCTCAACGTCAACGCCCGTCCCCACGTCGTGAAGGAAACGCCGGTGATGGCGCTTGTCGACGCCGATGCCGGACTTGGCCACCCGGCGGCGGTGATGGGCATGAAGCTCGCCATCGCGAAGGCGAAAGCGATGGGCGTCGGCGTGGTGAGCGTGTTCAATTCGCATCACTTCGGCGCCGCCGGCTACTACGCCGCGCTCGCTTCGAAGGAAGGCCTCCTCGGCATGGTGACGAGCGCGACGCGCTCGATCGCGGTGGTGCCCACGCGCGCCGCGGTGCCGGTGCTCGGCACCAACCCGATCGCGTTCGCCGCGCCCGCGCGGCGGAACCGCCCGTTTCTGCTCGACATGGCGACGTCGAGCGTCGCCAACAACAAAATCAAGGTGTACGAGCTGAACGGCAAGCGCCTGCCGGCGGGATGGGTGCTGGACGGGCAGGGCAAGCCCATTACCGATCCGGCCGACGCGCTGGAAATCGTCTATAGCAAGAAGAAAGGCGGGGGCCAGACGCCGCTCGGAGGCACGGCCGAGATGTCCAGCCACAAAGGCTACGGTCTCGCGCTGATGGTGCACATCCTCGGCGGCACGCTTTCCGGCGCTTCCTTTTCGCCGATCCGGGTGAAGACGCAGAAGCCCTCCGACCCCGACCGGCTCGGCCACTTCTTTCTCGCGATCGACCCGAAGGTATTCCGCCCAGAAGGCGCATTCGAGGACGACCTCGACGCCGTGATCGACGAGCTGCACGGGACGCCGGCGGTCGATGAGGCGGCGCCGGTGCTGGTGCCGGGCGATCCGGAGGCCGCGTCGCGCGAGCGCCGGCTGCGCGACGGGATCCCGCTGCCGGGCTCGCTGCTCGAGAAGCTGCACGCGATCTGCGAGCGCAGCGGCGTCGCGTTTATCCTCTGAGCTGCGCCGCCATCCAGTCGGCGGTCTGGTCGCGGTAGCGGTACCAGAGGTTGTTCACGACGTGGTTCCCGCCCTCGATCACCGATAGGACGCAGGGACCCGAAACCTCGGCAGCGAGCTTCTCGGCCTCGGTGTGCGGCGTGAGACGGTCGCGGGTGCCGGCGACGATGTAGATCGGGCAGGTGATGTTCTTGGCCACGCCCTTCAGCGACATGCGGAGCGCCACCTTGCCCGCTTCCTCCAACGTGGCGCTCTTCGAGCGCACGCGGAAGGTCTCCACGTTGATCGACGGCCGGCCCTCGAAGCTCTCCGAGCGGGCGTAGGGCCCGGAGAGCGCCACGCAGGCCTTGGCGCGGCGCTCGAATGCCGCGGCGCGCGGCGCGTAATAGCCCCCGAGCGATACGCCCCAGATGCCGGCGCGCCTTGGGTCGATGTCGCGCCGCGTCTCCAGCCAATCGAACACCGCCTTCACCGGTTTCTCGTACTCGGGGCAGATCGCGAAGTCGTATTCGGCTTCGCCCTGTCCGGGGCCGTCGAAGGCGAGCGTGGCGAGGCCACGGGCCAGGAAGCGCTCCTCGTAGTCGTTCATTTCCTCCTTCGCCGAGTCGAGCCCCATGCACATCACGACGATCGGAGCGCGCGCGCCGCCCGCGGGCCTGCGCAGGTTACCGTAGAGATGCTTCCCTTCGTAGGGAATGGCCACGCGCTCGCCCGGCGGCACGAGATGCGGCAGTGCCCGGTTGCGGCATTCGACTGCCTTCATGTGTGCCTGCTTCATCTGCGCAAGGTCGATCACGAAGAGGAACTTGCCGAAGTGGTAGCAGACGGCAGCACGCGTGTAATGACCCGCTGCTGTCAAAGTATTCTTTTCAGAAAGAGCGGTTGCACCCAGCGCTTCGTGGATCGCGGCGCGCTCCGACCACAGCCGGCACCAGTCCTCCCAGCGCTCACAGCTTGCGGTCACCTCCTCGAAGTCGGAGAGCGGCACGCCGTTCGCAACGAAGCGCGGTGCCCAGTGGGAGATCGCGGCTTCTACCCGTGGGTCTTTCTTGGTTTGCAGGACTGCAGACATGCTCAGGCTCCGAGGGTGGTGAAGTATCCGGGGGTATAGCGATCGCCAGCGCGCGCGCCGGGCTTGAAGGTATCGGCAAGAACGGCCAATTCCCGTTCACTCAGGGAAAGCGAAGCGGCGGCGATGTTCTGTTCCAGCCATTTCTGCTGCTTGGTTCCGGGAATCGGGACGATGTCCTCGCCCTGCGCGAGGAGCCAGGCGAGCGCGATCTGCGCCTTGGTGACGCCATGCGCGGCGGCGATCGCGTCCAGCGGCTTGAGCAGCTCCAGGTTGCGCTCGAGGTTGCCCGGCTGGAAGCGGGGCTGCAGGCGGCGCAGGTCGTGGGGCGCGATATCGTCGAGCGAGCGCACGTTTCCGGTGAGCAGCCCGCGGCCGAGCGGCGCGTACGGGACGAAGCCGATGCCCAGGCGCCGGCAGGCGGGCAGGATTTCGTCCTCCACCTCGCGTGCCCAGAGCGAGTACTCGGTCTGGAGCGCGGCGATCGGATGCACCTTGCAAGCCCGTTCGAGCGAGCTTGGGCCCGCCTCCGAGAGCCCGAGCCAGCGCACCTTGCCTTCCTGCACCAGCTGCGCCATCGCGCCGACGGTGTCCTCGATCGGGACCTCCGGATCGATGCGGTGCAGATAGTAGAGATCGATGTAGTCGACACCGAGGTTTTTCAGGCTCGCTTCGCACGCCTGCGGCACGTACTCGGGCTTGCCGTTGTAACCCTTGCGCCCGCCAGGCAGGTCGAAGTTGCCGAATTTGGACGCGAGGATTGCCTGGTCGCGGCGTCCCGCGAGCGCCCGGCCGAGCAGGTGCTCGTGGCGCCCCTTCATGTAGCGGTCCGCGGTGTCGAAGAACGTGACGCCGAGATCCAGCGCGCGCTGCATGGTCTCGATCTGCACCTCGCTGTCGCGCTCGCCGAAGTGCGTGGTGGCGCTTCCCGCGCCAAGGCCGATCGCAGAGACCATCGGGCCGCGCGCGCCGAGCCTGCGTTCCCTCATCAGTCGGCCTTGATGCCGGCGGCCTGGATGATTGGAGTCCAGCGCGCGAGCTCTGCGCGCACCCAGTCGCCGAGCTCTTCGGGCGTCGACGGAGTCGAAGCGACGCCCTGCTTGAGAAACGTTTCCTGGGTTTCCGGCGCGCTCAGGATGGCGCCGACCTCGCGGTTCAGCTTGGCGACTACCGGCCCGGGCGTGTTCGCCGGCGCGAAGAGTCCGAACCACAGCTTCGCATCCATCCCCGGGATGCCGGCCTCGGCCGCACTCGGGATGTCCGGGGCGCCGGGAAAGCGCGTGGTGCTCGACACGGCAAGCGCACGCACCTTGCCGGATTTCAGCTGCGCGTGCGCGGTGAGCGGCGAAAGAAACGACACCGGCACCTCGCCTGAGATCAGCGCGGTGAGCGCGTTGCCCGCGCTCTTGTACGGAATGTGCTGCAGCTGGATCCCCGCGACCTTCTTCAGGAGCTCTCCGGTGAGGTGGCTGATCGAGCCGTTGCCGGCGGAAGCGTAGGGGATCTCGCCTTTCTGCTTCACATAGGCGATGAATTCCTTCGCGCTCGAGACCGGCACCGAAGGATGCACCACCAGCACGGTGACTCCGGTCGCGACCATCGAGACCGGCGCGAAGTCCTTGAGCGGATCGTAGGGCAGGGTCTTCGCGTAGAGCGACACGGCGCTCACGAACGGGCCCGCGTGCCCCATCACCAGGTTGTAGCCGTCGGGCGGCGACTTCGCCACCACGTCCGTGGAGATCGTGCCGCCCGCGCCCGAGCGGCTGTCGACGATCACCGGCTGGCCCCAGCGCTCCTGCAGGCGCTGCGCGAGGTAGCGCGATACGTAATCGGCCGTGCTTCCTATCCCCTGGCCGAAGATGCGGACCGGCTTGGAAGGAAAACTCGCAGCCGCGTCCTGCGCTCGGACGGGATTGAAGACACACAAGGCGACTGCAAGGGCGGCAATGGCTTTCATGCCGTCCATTATCCCGCAGCGAAGTGAAATCAGGTCTTCGCCGTCAGCGCCGCTTTCACCTTTTCCGGTGTGAACGGCACCGAGCGCAGCCGCACGCCTGTGGCGTCGAACACGGCGTTGCCGATCGCCGCGGGGATGGCGCACGCCATCGGCTCGCCGGCGCCCCACGCCGTCGTGCCCGGCCGGTCGATCAGCGCGACCTCCACCTTGGGCGCCTCGGTCATGGTCATGATGGGGTAGGTGGCCCAGTCGACGCTCGTCACCCGGTCGCCGGTCCATCGCACGCTCTCCTTGAGCGTGCGGCTCACCGTCTGCAGCACGCCGCCCTGGACCTGGTTCGCCACGCCGTCGGGATTCACCATCTCGCCGCAGTCGTGGCCTGCGCACACCCGCGTGACCCGGATCGCGCCCGAGCGCTTGTCGACCTCGACCTCGGCCACTGCCGCCACGTAGGTTATGGCGTTGTTGTAGCGCAGGTAAGAAATTCCGCGCCCGCTAACGACGTCGCCGCTCCCGGCGTTGGGATTCGGCCCGGGCCGCGCCTGCCAGCCCGCCAGCTTCATCGCCGCCTGGATCACGTCGATGGCGCGATCGTCCTTGAGGTAGCGCAGGCGGAACTCCGCCGGATCGGCCTTGGCGGCCGCGGCGAGCTCGTCCATGAAGGACTCGTTGGCGAAGCTGTTCTCGATCCTGCCGGGGCTGCGCAGGTGCGAGGAGCGGAAGAAGGTCTCGCTGATGTGCTTGGTGTTGACGCGGACGTTCGGGAACGGGTAGGGCTGGCCCGAATTCTGGAACAGGAAGCCCACCCAGTTGCCCGGCCTCGGCAGGCCCGACTCCATCGCCGCGAGCAGCGGAAAGTCGAGCGGCTTGAAGGCGACGATCTGGTTGAGCGCGATGTAGAAGTCGCCGTTCCAGGCGACGACGTTCCCCTGTGCGTCCAGGCCCGCCTCGAGGTCCATGCTGCGCGGCGGGCTCTTGGGCGAGCGCGCGGTCTCGTCGGCGCGCGACCATTGCACGCGCACCGGCTTGCCGATCGTCTGAGAGATGAGCGACGCATCGGCGGCGGCGTCCTCGGTGCCGTTGCGGCCGTAGCAGCCCGCACCCTCGACGAACACCAGGCGGATCGCGTCGCGCGGCAGGCCGGTGATCGCGGAGAGCTCGTGCTGCATCGAATGCGTCGCCTGCGACGAGGTCCACACCGTGAGCTTGCCGTCCTTGAAATCGGCCACCGCGCACGACGGGCCGATGGTGGCGTGCGTCTGCACCGCGAAGTCGTAGCGCGCCTTGACGCGCCGCGCGCTCGTTTCGAGCGCGGCCTTGGCGTCGCCCGCCGTCTGGGTGATCTCCTCCTTCGCCACCGGCAGCCTGCGCCAGTAGTCGAACATGCCCCCCTGGTCGGGAAGTGGGGTGCCCGGCCTCCAGTACACCTTCACGGCGCGCGCCGCCTTGATCGCGGCCCATTCGCTGCGCGCGACCACGGCGAGGAAGTTCTTCTTGCGCACGGTCTGGACGTAGCCGTGCACCTTGCGCGCCTCGGAGAGGTCGACCTCGTCGATGTGCGCTTCGTTCAGATCCGAGCGGATCACGCGGGCGTGCAGCATTCCCGGCACGCGCACGTCGTGGATGTAGGTGAACTCGCCGGTGACCTTGCCGGGAATGTCGACCCGCCGGATCGACTTCCCGATCAGACGGTATTCGGAGCTCTTCCTGAGGGCGACCTTCGGATCCACCTCGACCTTGAGGCCGTCTCCGATCAGCTCGCCGTAGCGCAGCGCCTGCGCGGGATTGGACTTCGTCCGCACCACGCCGTCGTCTACGATGAGCTCATCCACCGGGACGGACAGCCGCTGGGCCGCACGTTCCACGAGAGCGCGGCGCGCGCTCGCGGCGGCGCGCCGCAGCTCGGAGCCGCCCTGGAAAATCGTGAGGTTCGCCGCGGTCAGCCACTGGTCGGGCGTGGTGGCGGTGTCGCCCATCACCATCTCGATGCGCTCGAAGGCGACGTCGAGCTCCTCGGCCGCGAGCTGGGCCAGCGCGGTGCGGCTGCCGGTGCCGAGGTCGACCTTGCCGCAGTACACGGTGACTCGGTTGTCGGGGCTGATCGTCAGCCAGGAATCCACTGCCTCCTTGGCCACGGACTTGGGCGTGCGCAGAGCTTGGGCGTTTTGGGCGCTCGCTGCGCCGAACATGGAGAAGCCGACCACCAGTGCGCCGCTCGTTTTGAGGAATTCCCTGCGGTCCAAGGAAAGGTTCGTAGTCATAAGGAGACCTTCCTAGGCCACCGCCGCGCGCTTGATCGCGGCGATGATGCGCTGGTGGGTGCCGCAGCGGCACAGGTTGCCCGCGAGCGCTTCGCGGATCTCGGTCTCGCTCGGGAACTTGTTCGTCGCCAGGAGCGCGGCGGCGGCCATGATCATGCCGTTGATGCAGTAGCCGCACTGGGCCGCCTGCTCGTCGATGAACGCGCGCTGCAGCTTCGAGGGTTTGGCGCTCGTGCCCAGGCCCTCGAGCGTCGTGATCGCGCCCTTCACGTCGCCGAGCGGCAGCAGGCACGAGCGCGCCGCCTGGCCGTCGAGGTGCACCGTGCAGGCGCCGCACTGGCCCAGGCCGCAGCCGAAGCGCGGGCCCTTCAGTGCGAGGTTCTCGCGCAGCACATAGAGCAGGGGTGTATCGGGCTCGGCGTCGACCGTCCGATTACGGCCGTTGACCTTCAGGGTGTACTTCGCCATCGGGGCCTCCTCGCTTGTTCTTTAGGCCATCCTACTCCGATGGCGTAGCGCCGCCGCCCTTTTTGTGGCGGCAGCGCCACGCTACGCTGGTGACGTCCCGGTTACTGTCCCTTCGGCGAGACGCAAGCTCCACTTAACGCCGGACCGCCGCCGTTACGTAGGCGGTTGCTCGGCGAGACCTGGTACTCCGTGCCGTCGCACCGAACAAGCGCTACCGCCGAGTTGCCGTCGATGACGTTCTGCACCATTTGCAGACCTTGCTGGGAGACCGTCACGAGATACACCGCCGAGGCGTCGAGCGAAGCCTGGTTCTGTCCCATGACGTTGGATCGAACCACGAGGCGATCGGCGTTGTCGACCGGAAGGAGCGCCATGGCGCCGCCAGACTGCGCCGAGTTGTTGACGAGTACGTTGCCGCTGATCACCGCGCTTCCGATGCTGAAAAGGATGCCACCTCCCGGACCGTCGTTCGCTGCGTTGTCCTTAATCAGGTTCTCGCGAATGGTTAGTTGATTCATCGCCTGCGCAGCGATTCCGGCACCGCCACCGCCGACGCTATGGCCCGAGACGACGTTGTTCGCCACCAGCGAGGCTCCGGGGCCGTCCCCATTCAGGAACATGCCTCCGCCGCCGGCGCCGGAGCACACTGGATCCTGCGCGTTGTCGGCGATGCGATTGCGCACGATCGTCACCGCGGCAGTGGTGGTGGATATGCCGCTTCCGAGGCAGCCGGAGTTGTTACGGATGACGTTGTCGGAGATTTCCGCGATCACCGTGTCGAGGTAAATTCCGCCGGATTGGAAGGTATTGGCCTGGAGTCCGTTAGTGATGGTGAAGCCGGAAATCACGACCGTCTCCGTTCCGGTGCCCCGTACTTCGACCACTACGCGGGTGCGCTGCCCGTCGATGGTCGTATCGGTCGCACCTGCGGTGGAGCGCGGGGTGAGCGACTTGCTTATGGAGAGGTTTTCAAAGTAAGTGCCGGGAGCGACCAGCACCGTGTCGCCTGACCGGGCGGCATCGATTGCGGCCTGAATCGTTCCATACTGCTGCGGCACGCTTAGCTCTGCGGCAAGCGTCGATGCGGTGCTGAAAAGAAAAGCGGCGAGCAGGACTGCTCAGCTCGAGTGACGAGACATCGATATCCTCCTGAGAGTCGTTGTTGGGCTTGCTTGCACGGCGGCGATCTTCCAGGTGGTCCGCGTTGCGCGAAAACTTTTCAGCATGGATGCGGTGCCTAGCCTTATCGGATCGTCCGAATCGACAGCGTGAACGAAAATCCGGGCGGCGCCCGGCATTTCCTGTGGCGAAAAGTGACCGACTAGCTGCGAAAAGCGACCGACTAGCTGATGTTGGGCAGCGGGAAGAGAATTCCGCCGAAGAGGAGGTAGGCGAGGAGCAGTGTCCACACCACGTTGACGAGCTGCGCTGCGATGAAGGCGAGCGCAGGCCGGCCGCCTTCCATGGTGGCGAGGTCGACGAAGCGTGTCTCGAGCCCGACCGAAACGAAGGCG
>DATLUZ010000272.1:0-15974 GCA_035577785.1 Burkholderiales bacterium
GACGTAGCGTCCGCGGGCGTCGATGTCGCGCCTACCCGCCGGGAGATGCTCCGCGAGAGCGACGATCTTCTCTCCCGCGATGCCGATGTCGCAGCGCATCGTCTCCGCGGCGGTCGCGACCGTGCCGTTGCGGATGGTGAGCTCGAGCGAGTCCATGAATCCGGAGTGTACAAACAAAAAGGGCGCGGCTCGAAAGCCGCGCCCACCTTGAAAGGAACGAATGCTTTAGGTCGGGTCGACCTGCGACCAAGTGAGGGTGCTGCTATTTGCGGCCGCCATATCGGTCGCATTCGCGTACACGTCCACGGTTACGCCGGCGACCGAGGAGATGACGGTCACCACGATTTTTCCGGGCGATAGCGACGAGGTGATGGTGACGGCCCCGGAACTCGGACGCCGGGATCCCTGCGGCTGATACACGATGGGCGTCGTGACGTTCACTGTGACCGAACCGTTGATAGCCGTGCTCGCGAAGGTATACCCCCCGGAGACCGTCGTCCTCCCCAGCGTATCGTTGTCGTCGACGGACAGGTTGAAATTGGACAGCTGTGAGCGCTGGGGCGTGTTCGTGCCGATGGTCGTCGAGCTAAGAAGGCTCGAGCCGCTCATCGATATCTGCACCCGGTTCGGGTTACCCGGCTGCACGCCGTTGCCTGCGGCCACCATGTTCCCGGAGAAGGCCACCGTGAAGCTGAGCGAGCCTTGCGAGACGACGATCAACGCAGGCGACGTAGTCGTGACCGACAGATCGATGGTGAAAGTCGCCGAGACACTAATGCTGTAGGCACTGCCCGGCGTCTGGCCGAGGTTTTGACTTACGCCGACGTTCGAAGACGAGAGGGTACCGTGCAAGACCGTCCCGCCCTCGTTGCAGCCGACGAAGACCTCGGTCGCGCTTTGGCTCGCGTCGTCAAAGGCAAAGGTGCTCGTTCCACCCCCACTGCAGGGTTCCGTCTCCACCTGAAGCGCACCGGTCACGGAGCTCTTGTGGTCCTTGAGCTTTTCCGCATGGCGGCGAACGATCGCGCCGAACGTCTCGCTTTGGGGCGTGCCGCTGTTGTCGGCTTGGGCCGATACCTGCCCCAGCCCCGAAGCCGCCGAAGCGTTGTTCTTCGCCCCATCGGACGCCTGGAAGCCGTTTGCGCCGATGGTCTGATTCGTCTGCGATGCCGGCTGGCCCGCCGTAGCCGACGTGATCGTGACCGGCGTCGTCGGCGGCGGTGTAATCGCCGCGTTGGTTGCGCTCGGAATGCCGCTGCCGCCCCCGCCGCCACCGCCCCCTCCGCCGCCGGAGCAGGCGGCCAGGCCAGAGATGAGCAGCGTTGTTACCAACGTGTACCACCAAGTCCGCTTTGTCATTGTTTTCCTCCCGAATAAGTGTGCGCTGGACTCGCGCGGATACTAGCGGAAACCGTAGCACGCCACTGTGACCAAAGCCATAGGACAGGAGTCCTGGATAAATGAACCGCTGTCACTTGGCTTCGCTTCAAGCTGTAAACGCAACTGCGCCTGAACCCGTTTACTCGAGCGTGTGGAATGCCACTAGATTCTTCGGGCTCGCACTGGCGCTCGCCTGCCTGACGGGCTGCGTGCAGGGCGCGTTCTATCATCCCGACCGGGTGCTGTACGACACCCCGGCGCGCCTCGGCCTCAAGTACGAGCAGGTCACGTTCGCGAGCCAGGATGGCACGCGCCTAGTCGGCTGGTTCATTCCGGCGCGTGGCTATGCCGATCCGAAGCGGGCGAAAGGGACCGTGGTCCACTTCCACGGCAATGCGCAGAACTTGTCGGCGCACTGGCAGTTCGTCGACTGGCTGCCGCAGCGGGGATTCAATCTGTTCGTGTTCGACTACCGCGGCTATGGCGCCTCGCAAGGCAGCCCGGAGCCGAAGGGCGTGTTCGAGGACTCGCTCGCGGCGCTCGATTACGTGCGCGCGCGGCCCGACGTCGATCCGGAGCGCCTGCTCGCCCTCGGACAGAGCCTGGGCGGCACCAACGCGATCGCCGCGGTCGGGTCAGGCAACCGCGCCGGGGTCAGGGCGATCGCCATCGAGTCGACCTTCTTCTCCTACTCGGCGATCGCGAGCGACAAGCTGGTCGGCGCGGGCTCGCTGGTGGACGACACGTACAGCGCGGATCGCTTCGTCGGCGCGCTCGCGCCGATGCCGCTCCTGCTCCTGCACGGCACCGCCGATGCCGTCATTCCCTATTCGCACTCCGAGCGCCTGTACGCCAAGGCCGGCGAGCCCAAGCGCCTGGTCAGGATCGAGGGCGGCGCCCACGCGGAGGCGTTCACGCCGCGGTTCGGCGCGGTGTATCGCGAGCAGCTGGTCGACTTCTTCGACGCCGCCCTGGCGATGTAGGTCAGCCGCCGCGGCCGGCTTGCGGCGTTCGCGCGCCGTCCTTCGCAACCTTGTCGGCCTTGTCGGTCGGAGCGGCGGCGAAGAATTGCGGAGCCGCGGGATGCAGCACGATGAAAGTATTCGGATCGATTCCGCGGGCGTTCCAGGTCCGCGCGACGATCACGGCCGGGTGCTCGCCCAGACCTTCAGCGACCGCCGAAGTTGCCAGCGACCCGAGCACGAAGGCGGCGGCGAGCCGCTGTAGCGTTTTGATGTTCATTGCTGCCTCCTTGAATAAGGTTGCATGCACCATCGCGTACCGGTGTTTCGCGTCAATTCCAGCGCCCATTGCAGCTGAAACGGCGGCATCGGTCTGTGCATATTCATACGTTGCGCGTGGCAATATGGTTCACTTAGCACAATAAGAAAAAAGGGAGGGCGGCATGAACGAGGACAGCTTCGCGAGCTACCTGGCCAAGCACTACATCGGCCGCAAGGGGTTCCAGCCGGGCACGGTGCCGGAGGCCGAGCCGCTCGCGCAGGTCTGCGACATCGTGCTGACGCAGGCCGACGGCATGAGCTTCCAGGTCGTGTGCATCGTCGATCGCGAGAAGAACCCGCAGAAGACGTTTGCGATGCCGCTCGAAGCGCTGCTCGAGATCGGCCAGCGCTGCCTGAAGTACACCGGCAAGGTGAGCGGCCAGCAGATGCCGGTGACGCTCCAGATCGTCGAGGTCGGCCGCGGGCCCGGCTCGCCGCAGGACCGGCAGCGCCTCGGCGCACTGAAGAGGAAGTCGGCCTTCGGCAAAGTGGTCCCGATCGCCTGGCGCCTCGACACGACCGCCGGCAGGGCGTGGACGAACGCCCCGTTCGGCGGCTTGCTCATGGGCAAGCGCGCAATGGAGGATCTGATGCGCGGCCCGCGCCTCGCCGACAAGGACCTCCAGGCGCCGCAGCTCGCCGTTGGCCGTGAGCGTTTCCCGGCGCTCACCATCGCGCTTCTCGCCGTGCTCGCCGCAGTGTTCGGCGCCGAGCTCTACCACGGCATCGGCGAGTGGTCGGGGCCCCTGGCCCCGAGCATCCAGACCCTCGTCGCGTTCGGCGGCCTCTACAAGCCGGCCGTGCTGGACGGCGAGTGGCATCGCCTCTTCACCTCGACGCTCCTGCACGGCGACATCCTCCATCTGGTCTTCAACGGCGTCGCGCTCTACATGGCCGGCATGGTGCTGGAGAGCCTCGTCGGCCGGCGCTGGTATTTCACGCTCTTCGTCCTCGGCGGGCTCGGCGGCAGCCTGATGTCGCTCGCGGTCAACCCGCCGACGGTCGTGTCGGTCGGCGCCTCGGGCGCGATCATGGGACTCTGTGGGGCCGCCCTCGTCTGCAGTTTCCGCTACCCGTCCGGCCCGGCGCGCACGCAGATCCAGATGGCGATGATGCAGGTGCTGATTCCTGCGCTCATCCCGATCGCGACCACACGCACGGGCGGGCACATCGATTTCGGCGCGCACCTGGGCGGCGCTGTCACGGGCCTTGTCCTCGGGTTCGCGATGCTCAGGACGTGGAAGCCCGACCAGGAGCGGCCGGCGCTCCTGCCGGTTGCGACGCTGGTCTGCGTCGCCGCGGTCACGGCCTTCGGCCTCTCGGCGCTGCGGGTCGTGCGCGACCACCATGGCTACACCCTCGACGCCGTGCTCATTCCGAGCCGCGAGCTGCCGGCCTCGAACGCCGAGGCGAAAGACAAGGCGCCCAGCCTCGCCAAGCGCTTTCCGCGCGACCCGCGCGCACGCCTCTACCTCGCGAGCGCGCTCCTCGACGCCAAGGACCTGCCGGGCGCCGAGCGCGAGCTGCGTGCCGGGCTCGCCGAGAACGAGATCCTGAAGACCAAATTCAAGCCCGAGCTCGAGGCACGCATGCGCGCCCTGCTCGCGCTCGTGCTCGACGACCAGGGCAAGACTGCGGAGGCGAAATCGGAGGCGCAGTCCACGTGCGGCATCAGTGCGCCGGCGCTCGCCCAGATGCGCGAGCTGCTCGTCCAGCAGCGGCTGTGCGACAAATAGGGAGGCGGGGCGGGGCCGCGCGGGCGTCACGCCGCGCGGGCGTCACGGCCCTCGGCGCAGCGCCTTGAAGAGCTCGGGCTCCCAGGACCTGACTGCAAGCAGAACGCTCACCGGCTGCCGTTGCTCGAGCGGCAGCCGGGCATCGGCGTTGTGCTGCTCGCTGTATTCGCGAGCGATCTGCTCGATCTGGCGAAGCAGCGCGACCTGCGCTTCGGCGGAGACGCGCACGCTGATCAGGCGCATGAGCTCGCGCTTGCCGCCGAAGGAATGATCGAAGAAGTCGGCCGTCTGCGAGCGCACGTAGCGCATGATCGGGCCGTCCGGGATCCAGGAGAAGGTGCGGGAAATAAGAAGCCGGATACGGTTCTTCTCGTGGAGCTCCAGGATGCCGATGCGTTCCAGGCGCAACAGGCACTGAAGGCACTGAGCGTCGGTCAGCTTGTAGGTCTCGACGATGTCCTCGGCCCGCAGCTGCTGCAGCGCGGACACCGCCACCAGCAGCAAGGCCGGATCCGACATCAGCTCTTCTTCCTGTTGCTGCGTCAGCCGATTGATCAGGCGGCTTTCCCTCGGCATGCCGCGCGCGAGCTCGGCCAGATCGACCTGGACCAGCTCGCACAGGGAGTCCAGCCTCTCGACGGTGCAGTTCTTGGCCGCGAAGATTCTCTTCACGGTCGCTTCGGAGATGCCCAGCGCCCGGGCGACGTCGGCGTAGGTCATGCCGCGTGCCTTGAGGTGCATCTTCAGCCCCTCGAAAACGAATCCGGAAGACAAGCGGCCTCCCTTGGTTAAGTATCAATTAATGATACCGGAATAAGGATCGCCTGCAACTCCGTATCGTCTTCTTGAACCCGGTGACCTGCTCTCGGGATACTGCGCCGCACGGCGAGGCCATCGCCTCGCGTTCCTAGAGGAGGAGACGTGAAGACCAGGCTTCTTGCGGCGGCTGCCGCGGTTTCGGCGTCAGGCGTGCTGGCGGGCTGCTACGTGATACCGATGGACCCTCGCTACACGCCATCGGAACAGGCCGCCGTGGTCGCCGGCAAAGCGGCTCCGTCCCCGGTTCCCCAGGGAGGACCCACAAGCCTGATGGCGAGGCTTTATCCGCTGAACGACGTCGCCGGCGGGATGGGGCCGCTCACGGTGACGCTCACCGACAACGCGAGCGGACATGCGAGCTTCGTCCTGACGTATGGCGGCGAGGTCTTGCAGGGCGAGGCGACCCGGGTCGGGCCGAACTACCCCGGCTTCGGCAGCGTGCACAAGCAGGTGTACGGAGACGGACGGATGCCCGCCGGGCAGCGCGGCATCGCGAGCGCGGCCGGAGCTCGAGGGATGTACGTCAACTGCGAATACGCCCTGACTGCGCCGAATCGCGGCGCCGGGGCGTGCCTCTTCTCCAACGGCGCGAAGTACCAAGTGCACTTTGGTACGTAAGGCAACAAAACTTGGGGGGCATCGATGGACATGCGGATCTGCATCAGTCGGGCGATCTACTCCACCCTGAAGCAGCACGGCATCGAGCGGATCAGGGGCTGGACGTTGAGAACGGCGCGCAACCGCATGCGGCTCGCGCGCTCGCGCCGGGCGGCCTACCGGGGCATTGAGGTCCGCACCGAGCGCATCCCCACGCAGTGCGCGCTGATCCTGGCCGCATTCGCGCTGTATGGAAACGCGCTGGCCGAGCCGGCGGCCGTGCATGGCGCGCTCGAAGGCACGCGATTCGGGCTCTACACCGGGAGCGATTTCCGGCTGCTCGACGGCGCCTGCGCCGATTGCACGACCGTTCCGCAGGCGCTGTGGTACTTCCGCGACGACATGATCGCGGTGCCGCGCCGCCCGGCGTCGGGGTTCGTCGCGGGGTTCAGCGCGCAGGACGACGTGCGCGCGTGGCTGCTGGCGCATCCCGCGGGCGACCAGTCCATGCCTCCGCTGCTGTGGGTCGGCGCGCCGCTCGTGGCCGAGGGCGCGCGCCTGCCGTTCTCCGTGGTGCCGAAAATCGACACCAACCTGTCCTATTACGACGAGTCGAGCGAGCGCCATTTCGCCGGACGGAGCCTGCGGCTGCGCGGGCGCATCGAAGAGGGACGGTTCGTCGCACGCACGATCTGGCCGGAAGACTACGCGCTCGACGCGGCCCGCGTGCCCTACCGGCCGCTCGGTCCCGGCGAGAGCCTGGAGTCGCTGGTGCGCTCCGAGAACGGCGGCGCGGCTCTGCCGCTCGCGGCGCGCGTCCTGTGGCGTCGGAACTCGAATTCCTGGAATGGCAAAACCGTGCTGGCGGTGATGCTGAACGGCGCGCAGGGCGACGACGACGAGGCGCACGCGGGCCACTTTGCGATCGCCACCGGCGCCTTCGGCCCGCGCGGCGAGTGGGGCGACTGGCTGGTCAACAACTTCTACAACCTCGACTCGGTGAGCGAGAAGGGCATCATTGCCGCCAGCCTGCCGATGGACAACTACCTCGCCGACCTGAACAGCGGCCAGTCCTGGTACCGCCCCTCGTACATGCTGGTAGCCGTGCTCAAGGACGAGCGCGCCGCGCGCCTCTACCAGGAAGGAATCGGCCGCGTCTACAACCACTTCTACCGCCACGACTTCAGCTATCGCCACGCGAGCGCCAATTGCGCCGGCATCAGCATGGAGACGCTGCGCTCGATCGGCTGGATGATTCCCACGGAGGGTACGAGCGGTCGCGTCAAGGCGGCGCTCGCGCTGCCCTACATGACGCTCAAGGAGCGCAGTCTCGAGAGCGGCCGCAACGCCTATGACTACCTCTCCGTCGAAGTGACGGACCTCTATCCGTTCGCCGCCTTTCAGGCGGCGGGACGCGACCTGCTCGAGCGGGTGCCCGCAGGCCGCGGTGCGCCCGGCACGGCGTACGAGCGCATGCTGGCGGAGGACCTGGACGCGGTCCTCTACGTGCGCATCCCGCAATTTCCTTCGTCGCGCGCCTTTGGCCAGGCGCCCGTGGCGTCCATGGACGAGTACATGAAGCGCGCACCGGCGGACCGCTCCAAGTGGAAGATCGTCCCGGTCGCGCCGCGTCCTTTTCCTGCCGAGCTGCGCGACCCCGCCTCGGCAGGGGATCCGCCGCGCGCCTCCTTGTACGCGCTCGGCGCGTATGCTCTCGCCTTGCTCATCGGTGCGGTGTGGATCTGGCGCTGGGTTTGGCAAATGAGAACGCGCAGGCTGCGCCGCCGGAACGGGAGGGAAGCATGGGTAGCCAGTGGCGGCTGATGCGCGAGCGGCGCTTCGGCCCGCTTTTTTTCACGCAGTTTCTCGGCGCATTCAACGACAACGTCTTCAAGACGGCGCTGGTTACCCTGATCGCCTTCCAGGCCGGACGCCTGACCAGCGCCGACCCACGGATGCTGGCGACGGCGCTGCCGGGCCTCTTCATCGTGCCTTTCTTCGTCTTCTCGGCGACGAGCGGGCTGCTCGCCGACAAGCTCGACAAGGCGGCGATCGCGCGCGCGGTGAAGGTCTTCGAGATCGGGGTCATGTCGCTCGCGGCCTGGGGTTTTCTCACTAACGGCCTGTGGGAGCTCATCGCGGCGCTCTTCCTGATGGGCGTGCACTCCACGGTGTTCGGCCCGGTCAAATACGGCTACCTGCCGCAGCACCTGCGCCCGGACGAGCTGGTGGGCGGCAACGGCCTGATCGAGATGGGCACCTTCCTGGCCATCCTGCTCGGCGAGGTGCTCGGCGCCTGGCTCGCGGTCGGACCGCAGGGCGGCGTGTATACGTCGATCGCCGTCGTCGGCGTGGCGGTCCTCGGCTACCTGGCGAGCCGCGGCATTCCAGCCACGCCGCCGGTGGACCCCGCGCTCAAGGTGAACTGGAATCCGTTCACCGAGACCTGGAAGAACCTCCGCTTCGCGCGTCGCAACCGCACCGTGTGGCTTTCGCTTCTCGGCATCTCGTGGTTCTGGTTCTACGGCGCGACCATGCTCGCGCAGTTTCCCAACTACGCAAAGGACGTGCTCGGCGGCGACGAGACCGTGTTCGTCCTGCTCCTGACCGTGTTCTCGGTCGGCATCGGCACGGGCTCGCTCCTCTGCGAGCGGCTTTCGGGCCGCAAGGTGGAGATCGGCCTGGTTCCTTTCGGCGCGATCGGGCTGACCGTGTTCGGCGTGGACCTCTTCTTCGCCACGCCGGCGCCCGCGGACGGCGCCAGTTTCACCGCCTTCATCGCCGCTCCGGGCCACTGGCGGCTGCTCGCCGACCTCGCCCTGCTCGGGCTCTTCGGCGGCTTTTACTGCGTGCCGCTCTACGCGCTGATCCAGACCCGCAGCGAGAAGAGCCACCAGTCGCGCGTCATCGCGGCGAACAACATCCTCAACGCGTCCTTCATGGTCGTATCGGCGGTGGTGTCGGTGCTGCTCCTGTCGGCAGGCCTGACCATCCCGCAGCTCTTCCTGGTGACGGCGGTCTGCAACGCCGCGGTCGCGGTCTACATCTATGGCCTGGTACCGGAGTTCCTCTACCGCTTCCTCGCCTGGCTGCTCGTGCATTCGATCTACCGGCTGGAAAAGAGCGGCGTCGAGCACATTCCGGAGGAAGGTCCGGCGGTCATCGTCAGCAACCACGTCAGCCTGGTCGATTCGCTCGTGATCACCGCGGCCAGCCCGCGTCCGATCCGCTTCGTCATGCACCACCGCATCTTCGAGACGCCGCTCCTCAGCTTCATCTTCCGCGAATACCGCGTCATACCGATCGCCGGCGCCAAAGAGGACGCGGTGGTGATGGAAAAGGCGTTCGAGGAGGTCGCCAGGGCGCTCGACGCGGGCGAGCTCGTATGCATCTTCCCCGAGGGCAGCATCACGGACACGGGCGACATCCATCGCTTCCGTCCTGGAGTCAGGCGCATCCTGGAGCGAAATCCGGTGCCGGTCGTGCCGCTGGCGCTGCGCGGCCTGTGGGGCAGCTTGTTCAGCCGCAAGGCCGGCGGTGGCGGGCCGGGCCCGTTCTCGAAGATCGCCCTGGCCGTCGGCGCGCCGCTGCAGGCGGCAGCCGCGACGCCCGAGCAATTACAGAGTATCGTCACCGCGCTGCGAGGCGACTGGAAATAGCGCACTCCGAGTGAATATCCGCGACCTGCCCGGCCCGCGCGGGCTGCCGATCCTCGGCAACTCGCTGCAGATCGATCCCGCCAGGATCCACCTCATCGCCGAAGCGTGGGGCCGCAAGTACGGCGACTACTTTCGCGTCCGGCTCGGCGGGCGGCAATTGCTCGTCATGAAGAACCCCGAGTCGATCGCGGCGGTGCTGCGCGACCGCCCGGAAGGCTTCGGGCGCACTCAGCGCATGAACCGGATCGCGAAGGAGATAGGCTTCGACGGCCTGTTCTCAGTGAATGGGGAGCAGTGGCGCCGCCAGCGGCCGATGGTCATGGCGGGCCTGGACCCGGCGCACATCAAATCGTACTTCCCGGCGCTGGTGAAGGTCACGCAGCGGCTTGCCGGGCGATGGCGGCGCGCGGCGGCCGCGGGCGAGACGATCGAGCTGCAGGCGGACCTGATGCGCTACACGGTGGACGTCACCGCCGGGCTCGCCTTCGGCGTGGACATCAACACGCTCGAATCGGACCAGGAGGTGATCCAGACCCACCTCGACAAGGTGTTTCCGGCACTCCACCGGCGGCTGCTGTCGCCGTTTGCCTATTGGCGCTGGTTCCAGCTAGGGGCCGAACGCGAGCTCGTTGGCCACCTTCGCGAGCTGCATCGCGCGGTCCAAGGCTTCATTGCGATGGCGCGCAAGCGCATGGACGCGGATCCGTCGCTTCGCGCCCAGCCCAGGAATCTGATCGAGGCCATGATCGCTGCGCGCGACGTCGAGGGCAGCGGCCTCGGCGATGCGGACGTCGCGGGGAACGTGCTCACCATGCTGCTCGCCGGCGAGGACACGACGGCGAACACGCTCGCCTGGGTGATCTGGCTCCTGAGCCGCCACCCGGAGGCGATGCGGCGAGCGCGCGACGAGGTGCGCGGCGTCATCGGGGCTGAGCCGCTCCCGACCCAGTACGAGCAGCTCTCGGCGCTCGACTACGTGGAGGGCTGCGCGCACGAAACGATGCGCTTGAAGCCGGTCGCGCCGCTCCAGATGATCCAGGCGGCGCGCGACAGCGTCGTGGCGGGCATCCGGATTCCCGCGGGCCAGCTCGTCATGCTGCTGATGCGCCCGGCGGCGACCGACGAGCGCCACTTCCCCGATCCCCAGGCGTTCGACCCGGCGCGCTGGTTGACAGGTCACGAGCAGGGCTCGGCGCCGGGCCGGGCCGCGGCCTCGGCCAAGCGCGTGGCGATGCCCTTCGGCGCCGGGCCGCGCCTGTGTCCCGGGCGCTATCTCGCCATGCAGGAGATCAAGATGGCGATCGCGATGCTCCTCGGCGGCTTCGAGGTCGAGAGCGTGGCCACGCGCGATGGCGGCGAGCCGCGCGAGCAGCTTTCGTTCACCATGGCGCCGACGGGATTGCGCATGCGGTTGCGGTCACTTGATTAAGGGAGAAACATGACATCGATCACGAAGGCAATGGCCCTCGCGATTTCGCTCGGCCTCGCCAGCGCGCTTCACGCCCAGACCCCTCCGGCAGACGGATGGCGCATGCCGCCCGAGAGCGAGCGCTGCCCGTCTAAGTGGGGCGCCGGCGACCAGCGCGGCACGGCGAACATGATGACGCGCGAGAGCGTAGTGCGCGCGGCGAAGCTGATCAGGACCGGCGAGAGCTTCGAGCTCGGCGCGCTGCTCTCGCCGGATCCGAAGGAGGCGTTCATCAACGCCGGGCGCGTGTTCAACATCTACACCAAGCCCTCGCCGCCGCTCCAGAACGCCCGCCAGGTGAACGAGGAGCTCGTCGTCACCGAGCTCGGCCAGATCGGCACGCAGCTCGACGCCTTCGCGCACCAGATGTGGGGCGACAGCTTCTACAACTGCTTCAAGCTCGGCGACATCGGCACGCGCACGGGCTTCAGGAAGCTCGGGGTTGAGCACGTCGGCGGGCTGATGGCCCGCGGCGTGCTGATCGACGTCGCCGGAACGAAAGGCGTCGACATGCTGCCCACCTCGTACACCGTCACGCCCGAGGACCTGCGCGCCGCCCTCGCGAAGGCGGGGGTCAAGCTCGAGCGCGGCGACGCGGTGCTGATCCGCACCGGGTGGTCGAAGCTGATGGGCAAGGAGAACGAGCGCTACGGGACGCAGAACGCGGGCATCGGCATCGCGGCGGGCCAGTGGCTGCTCGCGCAGGAGCCGATGCTGATCGCCGCCGACAACTGCTGCGTCGAGGTGCGGCCTTCGGAGAAGCCGCACAGCCTGCCGATCCACGCCATGATGCTGATCCAGCACGGCGTCTACCTGATGGAGAACCTGGAGCTCGAGGCGCTCGCGGCGGCGCGCGCCTACGAGTTCGCCTTCATCGTGCAGCCGCTGAAGCTGAAGGGCGCGAGCGGCTCGGCGGTCGCGCCGATGGCGATCCGCTGACGGTCAGAAATAGGGACTGTCCCTGCTTTACGGAATGCCGGCGATGTTGACGCGGATCTTGTAGATGCTGGTGCGCGCGGCGATATAGAGCGTCTTGTGGTCGGGGTCGCCGAACTCGACGTTGGCCCCGAGCTCCGGCGTCAGGATCGTCCCGAGGTGCTTGCCCTCCGGCGAGACGATCCACACGCCGCCCGCCGCCGTTTCCCAGACGTTGCCCTTGACGTCGACCTTCAGGCCGTCGGTGATCCCCGGCGTCTTGTCGCCGCTGATGTCGATGAACATCCGGCTGTCGGTGACGGTGTCGTCGGGCAGGACGCGGTAGCGCCGCACGTACTTGTCGCGGCTGCCGTTCGCATACAGGTATTTCTCGTCCGGCGACAGCGCGAGTCCGTTCGGGTTGGGAATGTCGCTGATGACGAGGCGCGTCCGGCCGTCCTTGATCATGTAGATGCCCTGGTACTCGAGGCCCTTCCGCGGGTCCTTCTCTCGCTGGCGCAGGCCGCCGAAGGTGTCGGTGAAGTAGATCGTGCCGTTCTTCTTGACGATGACGTCGTTCGGGCCGTTGAACTGCCTGCCTTCGTACTGGTTGGCGAGCACGGTGCGCTTGCCGTCCTTCTCGATGCGGTCGATCGACCTCCCCGCCCAGGTCGCGATGACGAGGCGGCCCTGCCGGTCGAGGGCGAGGCCGTTCGAGCCGATCATGTAGAACTTCTCGAACAGCGGATCCGCCGGATCCTTGCCGTTGGTCTGCTCGAAGCCCACGCGCCAGATGTCGGGCTTGGTGTAGCCGCTGCGCTGCATGTAGATCGACGCCGCGCCCTTCGGCGTGAGCTTGTAGATCACGTTCGCCGGGATGTCGCTGAAGAGGAGGTAGCGCCCTTTCTCGACCCAGACGATGCCCTCGGTGAAGCCGAAGCCGCCCTTGACCAGCTCGAGCTTCGCGTCCTTCGACACGAGCGCGTCGAGCGCCGGGTCGAGCCGCACGACGGTGGGCGGCTTCTCGTCCTGCGCGCGCACGCCCGCCGCGCAGGCGATGGCGGCGAGCACAATGGCCGAAGAAATCAGCGCTTGTCTCATGGGACCTCCCCTGTAGACGGAGCAGCCTAAGGCGGGTTTCTACGCTTTGTCCAGCGTGTACACCACCTCGTATTGTCCCGGCGCGACCGTTCCCAGCTCCGTGTTGCGCTTGAGGTAGCCGCCGGCGGCGAGATGCCGAAGCACCGCTTGCGCGGCCTCCTGGCTTTCGTATTGCACGTAGTTGACCACGCGCGTTCCGTCGTAGCTGCGGTGAACCCGGGCGGACAGCCATCCCGGCACCTTGCGCGCCTCGTTCACCGTCTCAATGAGCGAGTCGACGAGGAGCTGCTGCTTCTCCGGAGCGACGGTGAAGACGTTGATATGGACGACGACGCCCTTTCGGGAGGGGATTGCGGCCATGATGATCCGGTCCTCGACTGATCAGTTGTGGATTTTGCGGCCCTGCTCGAGCATCTTCAGGAAACCGGCGAGGCGCCGCGCTCGTGTTTCGGCCTTCTTCGCCGTCTGCAGCCTGAAGAGGATCGCGTAGCGATTGGCGCGATCCAGCGCCTCGAAGAAGCGGCGCGCCTTCGCGTTGCGCTTGAGCGCCCCCTCCAGGTCCTCGGGCACCGTGGAGGTGCGCGCCGAATCGTAGGCGCCTTTCCAGCGGCCGTCGGCCTTCGCGCGCTGGATCTCCGCCATCCCGGACGGTCGCATCCTGCCCGCCGCGACGAGCGCGAGCGCTTTCTCGCGGTTGAGGCGCGACCAGAGGCCCGTTTTCGCGCGCGGGCCGAATTTCTGCAGCCAGAACGTATCGCTCTGCGGACGCTTCTGCCCGTCGATCCATCCGTAGCAGAGCGCCACGTCAAGCGCTTCGGGATATGAAACCGAGGGTACCTTCGCACCCTTCTTGGCGATCTGCAACCAGAGCCCGGGCGATCGGCCGTGGTTGCGCTCGAGCCACGCCGCCCAGTCGCGCTCGCTGGGGAAGCGCCGGATCGGCAGGGAATCGGGGCGCGGCACCGATCCAGTTGCTAGAACGACCGTGAGGATGCGACACGCCGCCCCTGCTCGCGTCCGGCGTGCGCCGCCGGCGCGCGCACCGCAGGATCGAGCAGATTGCCGTGCACCGACGCGAACGCGGCCTCCGCCGCATCATCGGGATGCACGACGTCGACGGACGCGCCGCTCGCGCGCAGCGTGTCGACCGCCTGGGCGAGCGACACGATGCCGAGTGCAGGCGTGCGAGCGCGCAGCGTCACGATGAGGACGCGCTCGAAGCCGACCGCGGCATCGGCGTTGTCGATCGAGTAAAAACCGCCGTCGATGTAGCGGCGGCCGCCGATCGTCACCGCCGGCCAGATGCCGGCGACGGCCGCGCTCGCCGCGACCGCGTCGACCAGCTCCACACCCGAGGTCCGATCGAACACGCGACGCTCGCCGCTTTGTGCGTCGACCGCGGCGATGCACAGCCGCTTCGCGGGCCACTCGTGGACCGGTAGACGCGACGCGATCACGCGCCGGCGCTCGGCTTCCGAGACCGTCTTCGCGGTGAGGGCGAAGGTGCCGACGCCGCGCAGGAAGTCGGCACCGTTCGCAGCTTCTTCCTTCGCGCGCATCACCTCGGTGCGCCATCGCGCGAAGTCGATCGACGGCGCCGATTCGGCGCTCTGGCGGCGCGGATCGGCCTGTTGCTGGAACAGCTCCTCCAACGCCACACCGCTCGTGATTTGCGCGCAGACGATCGATCCGGCGGAGGTGCCGACGAAGAGATCCGCGTCTCGCACGTCGACGCCTTCGTCCGCCAGGCCCGCAATGACGCCGAGCTCCCACGCGATGGCCGCGTGACCGCCCGCTCCGAGCACCAACGCGCGTCGTGTCATAGCGCCCTCGCGGCGAGACGCGTGAGCCAGGGCATCATCAGATACGTCATTGCGAGAACCAGCAGCGCGCTGTTGAGCGCGGTCTGAAGGAGAAAAGGGAGCCTCGCGAGATGCGGCGCAACCAGCCAAAGCGACAAGCTCACGAGCGGCCAGATGCCGAGCCAGGTCAGCACCGCCATTCGCCAGCGGGCGGGAGGCGGCCGGCCGCGCGGCAAGTCGAACCAGGCCTCCATTCCGGTCAGCTCCAGACGTTGCGCTTCCTCGAAAAGCGGTGCGAGGCGCGCGAACAGCGCGTGCCGTGCGGGGGATTCTTCCCAGGCGCGCAGGCTCGCCTCGTCGACGAACCGATACACGACGTAATACTCCTGACCGCCGGGGCCGGCCGTTCCGCGCAGCACATCGGCCGAGACGCGCCCGGGATGCGTGGCGGCTGCGTGCATCAGCTCGCGCAGAGCTTCCTCGAACGCTACGGCCTGCTCCGGCCGCACACGGCAACTGACGACGACGCCGATCGGGTCGCGGATGCGCGACGGGCTCGTCATTCCAGCGAGAGCGGATGGCCGGCCTCGCCGACCTCCATCCGCACAAGCTTCGCGTCCTGCACCTGGCCGCGGTAGGGTGTCCACAGGCCGCCGCTTGTGGTGACGTAGAGCGCTCTCTCGTCGCCGGCGGCGCGCCCGAACGCACAGGCAGTGCTGCCGACCGCGCCTTGCTCCGGCCCCGCAATGGTGATGCGCGATCCGTCCGGTGCGAGCCGCAGCACCGTATGCGCGGGATGGGTGGCGATGTAAAGCGCGCCCGACGCGCCGAACGCAAAATCGTCAGCGCGCAACTTTTCGGCTGCCACCTCGAGCGGACCCGCCGCGCCGTCCTCGCGTATAGCGGCGCGCAGGATGAGATCGCTATCGGTCACGGAGATCCAGGCTGTGCGATCGCGCACTTTGATGCCGTTGGCTCCGGGCATCTGAGGCCTGCGCGGACGCAAGCGCTCATCGTCGATCCAGGTTCGCCACTTCGGCCGATCCTGATCGATCTGCAGGATCCGTCCGGTAACGCTCTCGCAGGCGAGCAGAGTCCGCCCGTCGGGATGGGGCGTGCATCCGTTCATGAACACCGCGTCCGAAATCTCCACCCAGGTCTCGGCTTTGCCATTGCGATTGACGCGCCAGATGTAGCCAGGTGGCTTGCCGACG
>DATLUZ010000273.1:0-60269 GCA_035577785.1 Burkholderiales bacterium
CCCGGGTAGCCGGATTCGGCGACCGTGGGCACGTCGGGCATGAGCGCGGCGCGCTTCAGGCCGGTGGTCGCGATGGCGCGCGCCTTGCCCGAGCGGATCTGCGAGATCGAGGAGATCGGCGTGGCGAAGAACGAGTCCACCTGCCCGCCCAGGAAGCCCTGCATCGCCGGACCGCCGCCTTTGTAGGGCACATGCACGAGCGGCGCCTTGGCAACGCGGCTCAGAAGCTCGCCCGCAAGATGCCCGGCGCCGCCGATGCCGGAGCTGGCGTAAGTCAGCCCCTTTTTCTCTTTCGCCAATTTGAGATAGTCGGCGAGCGACTTCACCGGCAGCGTAGGCTGCACTACTAGCACGTTGGCGAACACCACCGCCATGCCGATCGGGCTCAGGTCCTTGAGCGGGTCGTAGGGCGTCTTGAGGATGTGCGGATTCACCGCCAGCGCGCCGACGTTGGCGAGCACCAGCGTGTAGCCGTCGGGCGCGGCTTTCGCCACGTAGTCGACCGCGATATCGCCGCCCGCCCCGGAACGGTTCTCGACCACCACCTGCTGGCCGAGAAGATCACCCAGCGGTTTCTGCAGGATGCGCGCGGTGGTGTCGGTGCCGCCGCCCGGCTCGAACCCGACGACCACGGTGACCGGCTTGCTGGGATAGGCGCCCTGGGCGAGCGCGCCGCACGCGAGCGGCATGCTCAACACCGCCGCGAGCACTCTCGTGAGTCTCGTCATTGCAGTAATCCTCCTCGTTTTTTCCTGACCTTCTACCTGCCCTTGAACACGGGCTTGCGTTTCTCCATGAACGCTTTTCGCCCTTCCGTGTAGTCGGCGCTGTCGAAGCACTCCTTGACGAGCGCCGTGCACATCGCCTCGTCGTACTGCGTCGTTCCCACCTCGCCGATGATGCGCTTGGCCGCGCGCATGGTGAGCGGGGCGTTCGCCGCGATGGCTTCGCAGTACTCGCGCGTGAGCTTGTCGAGCTCGGCGACCGGCACCACGCGATGCACCAGGCCCATTTCCTTCGCTTCGGCAGCGCTGAACTGGCGCGCGGTGATCATGATTTCCTTCGCGTACGCGGCGCCGACGATGTCGACCAGCTTCTTCATCGACGAGGCGCGATAGCCGAGCCCGAGCTTGGCGGCGGGAATGGAGAAGCGCGCATCGTCGGCTGCGAGGCGCAGGTCGCAGGCGCCGGCGATGCCGAGCCCGCCGCCGATGCAGTAGCCGCGGATCATGGCGATCGTGGGCTTGTCGAACCCCTGCAGCTTCGACTGCGCGGCGTCGCCGATTTCCTCATAGCGGCGCACCGCCTCGGCGCTCGCGCGCTGGGCTTCGAACTGCGATATGTCGGCGCCCGAGACGAACGCCTTGTCGCCCGCGCCGGCGAGCACCACCACGCGGATCGCGGGATCGGCGCCGAAGTCCTCGAGCACGCGCGGAATCGCTTGCCACATGCCCACGGACACGGCGTTGCGGCGCGCGGGGTTGTCGAAGATGAGCCAGCCGATCGCGCCGTCTTTCCGCGCGACGATCCTCGCTTCGCTTTTCGTCTCGACGGTCAAATCACCCTCCGCTCCCGCATGCCGCGGATGTCGCTCTCCGAGTAGCCGAGCTCGCGCAGGATCTCCTCGGTGTGCTGGCCGATCTCGGGCGTCGCCGCCGCCATGCTGGACGCCGTGCGCGAGAGCTTGACCGCCTGGTTCACGACCTTGAAGCGCCCGAGCGTCGGGTGATCGACCTCGGCCGCGGCCTGCAGGTGCTGGACCTGCGGATCGGCGAACACCTGGTCCACGCTGTAGATCGGGCCGCACGGCACGCCCGCCGCGTTCAGCTTTTCGACCCACTCGTGCGACGGCCGCGCTTTCAGTGCCTGATTGAGCGCCTCGTTCAGTCGCGCCCGGTTCTTCGCGCGGTTCTCCTGTCCCTTGAACTCCGGCGCCTCCAGCAGGTCCTTGCGCCCGATGGCCTCGCAAAGGCGCGCCCACATGCCCTCGCCGGAGGCGGCGACGTTGATGTGGCCGTCGGCGGTGGTGTAGGCGGAGGTGGGCATGCTGGTCGGATGGTCGTTGCCCACCTGCGGCGGCACCTCGCCCTTCATGAGGAAGCGTGCCGCCTGGAAGTCGAGCAGCGCGATCCCCGACTGCAAGAGGCTGCTTTGCACCCACTGCCCCTTGCCCGAGGTCTCGCGCTCGAGCAGCGCGGTCATGATCCCGAGCGCCGCATAGAGGCCTCCCGCAATGTCAGCAATCGCCGCGCCGGTGCGCATCGGACCCTTGCCGGGTGCGCCGGTAACCGACATCAGGCCGCTCATCCCCTGCGCAATCTGGTCGAAGCCCGGCCGGTCGCGGTAGGGCCCGTCCTGGCCGAACCCCGAGATGCTGGCGAGGATGATGCGGGGGTTCAGCCGCTCGAGGGACTGATAGTCGAGCCCCAGCCGGTATTTCACGTCGGGACGGAAGTTCTCGACCACCACGTCGGCGGTCTTGACCAGCCGGCCGAACAGCTCCCGGGCCTCGGGCAGCTTGAGATTCAGGGTCATCGCCCGCTTGTTGCGGTGCAGGTTCTGGAAGTCCGGGCCCTGCCGCGGCCCGCCCATGCCCTCGTTGGGGTCCACCCCCGGGGGCGACTCGATCTTGATGACGTCGGCCCCGAAATCGGCGAACTGCTTGACGCAGGTGGGCCCGGCGCGCACTCTGGAGAGGTCCAGGATCCGGAACCGGGCAAGCGCGGAAGAAGCGGAGATTTTGGCCATGGTGTGGCACGATTCTAAATCGGAGCCGCCCGGAATATGGCGCGGCACGGGGTGTTCCACTGCAAACCACCGATCAACAAGGAGACTTTCGATGAAAAAGGTATTGCTCATCGCGGCCGCGGGCGTGCTCGCGTCGTGCGCCACGTATCAGGACAATGCACCGAGCTGGCTGCCCGGAAGCGGCTCGGTCAGCGTGAAGCTCAGCGGCGCCGAGGAAGTCCCGCCGACGAACGTCCAGGGGTCGGGTAGCGGCACCATCCACGTGAAATCCGATGGCGCGGTCAGCGGCAGTGTCACCACCACCGGCGTGCAGGGCACCATGGCGCACATTCACCAGGGCGCGAAGGGCCAGAACGGCCCGGTCATCATCCCGCTCACGAAGAGCGGCGACACCTACAGCGTTCCCGCCGGTGCCAAGCTGAACGACGCGCAGATCAAGGCGTTCAAGGCTGGCGACCTGTACGTGAACGTTCATACCGCTGCAAACAAGGGCGGCGAGGTCCGCGGCCAGCTCAACCCGTAGAGTTGAAGCCGTTTCTGCTTTACGTCGCGTTACTGGCCGCAGCGGCTGCGGCCAATAACGCGGCGGCTCAGGATCCCAGCAGGTATCCCGAACGACCGATCCGGCTGGTCGTCCCCCAGGCCGCCGGCAGCGCGACCGACAACGTATCGCGCACCCTCGCGCCGGAGCTCTCCAAGCAGCTCGGGCAGAACGTCGTGGTCGACAACCGGCCCGGCGGCGCGCTCACCATCGGCATCGACATCGTGGCGAAGAGCGCGCCCGACGGCTATACCATCGGCCAGGGTCCGGTCGGCGCGCTCGCGATCACGCGCCACATGGTGGCGAAGCTGCCGTACGACATCGAGCGCGATCTGCAGCCGGTCGCGCTCGTCACCACGGGCTACATGCTGCTCGCGGTCTCGCCGAAGACTCCGTTTCACTCGGTGAAGGAGCTGATCGACTACGCCAGGAAGAATCCCGGCAAGCTCTCCAACGCGTCCTCGAGCAACGGCTCTCCCGGCCACGTGAGCGGGGAGCTCTTCAAGTACATGACCGGCACCGACATCGTCCACGTCCCCTACAAGGGCGGCGCGCCGGCGATCGCCGACCTCATCGCCGGCAACGTCGAACTCATGTTCGAGAGCACCAACTCGATCGCGCCGCACGTGCGCGCCGGGCGCGTGCGCGCGCTCGCGGTGACCGGGCTCAAGCGCTCGATCAGCCTGCCCGAAGTGCCGACGCTCGTCGAAGCGGGCGTGCCAGGCTACGAAGTGAATGCCTGGAGCGGCGTCATCGCGCCCGCCGGCCTGCCGCGCCCTATCCTCGAGCGGCTGAACAAGGCCATCAACGCCGCCATCTTGGTGCCCGAGACGCAGCAGCGCTTCGAGCAGCTCGGCAGCGAGGGCGGCGGCGGCACGCCGGAGGAGTTCGCCGAGCTCATCCGCCGCGACTCGGCGAAGTGGGCCGACGTCGTCAAGCGCTCCGGCGCGAAGATCGACTAGGAAAAAGAAAACAGCTTCTTCCCGGCGACCGGCATCTCGGCGGTGAGGATCTCGCCGTTCATCGAATCCGTGATGTAGAGCGTCTTGTCCCTGAACGCGATGTTGGTCATCAGCCGGTGCGCGTCGCCGCCGTGGACGAGGTGCGTCGGGAGGCAATTCGAATCGAAGCGCCACACGCCGACGCCGAGGTGGCAGACCACGAGTCCGTCTTCGGCGTCCATCTCGATGCCGTCGGGGCCGGCGTGCCCGCCCGAAAGCTGGATCGCCACCCCGGTCTTCGACGGCGTGCCGCCTTCCATGAGCGGCAAGCGCCAGATCTGCTGGGCGCGCGTGATCGCCACGTAGACCTGCGTATTCCTGTTATTCAGCGTGATCCCGTTCGGCGACGGCGCATTCGCCACCAGGCGCTGCAACTCTCCCGCATTCTTTCCCGCCTCGCGCAGCCGCCACACGCGCCCGGTGGGATCGGCGATGCCGCTTTGCCCCTGGTCGGTGAAATACAGGTCGCCGTTGTCAGCGAAGTGCAAGTCGTTCAGGCCCTTGAAGCCCTCGCTGAACGCGGTCTCGAGGCGCGGCTCGATCTTCCCGCTCTTGGGGTCGAGGACAAGCAGCCCGCGCCGGTAGTCGGCGATGAAGATACGGCCGTCGCGGTGGATCTTGAGCCCGTTCGGCCAGCCGTCGTACTGCACCGCGAGGTCCCATTCGCCCCTGGGGTCGATCCTGAAGATGCGCCCGAACGGGATATCGACGCACCAGAGGTTTCCGTCCCGGTCGAACGATGGACCCTCGAGGAAGCTGTCGAGCGGCGCGCCGGCGCGGTTGGGGTCCGACCAGGCGGTGCGCCCCTTGTTGCGGAATTTCGCGGGCAGGGAAGTGAAGCGACGGGCCTCGCTCTTCCGGATTTCCTGGAACGGGTTCAACATTGGAATGCCGCGAAGCATAAGGGTGTTAACCTAGTCCACACAAGGAGGCATACCGATGAAAAAGCTGCTGTTTCTCGCGCTCGCGCTGTCGAGCGCGACGGTGCTCGCGCAAAGCAACATGCGCGTGCGCGGCACGATCTCGTCGCTCGACGGCGATGTCCTTACGGTGAAATCGCGCGAGGGCAAGGATCTCAAGCTGACCCTCACGCCCGACGCGCAGGTCGCGGTCGCCAAGAAGCTCTCGCTTTCCGACATCAAGCCCGGCACGTACGTAGGGGTGACGTCGGTGGCGCAGGGCGGCAAACAGGTGGCCAAGGAAGTGCACCTGATTCCGCCGACCGCGCCGTCGGGCCACATGGACTGGGACCTGGTGCCCGGCTCCAAGATGACCAACGCCAACCTGCAGGCCGCGGTCGCGGCGTCCGGCGGCAACGAGATCACGCTCAAGTACAAGGACGGAGAGCAGAAGATCACCGTGCCCAACGGCACGCCGATCGTCGGCTTCGACAGCGGCGACCGCTCGGCGCTCAAGAAAGGCGAGACGATCTGGACCAACGCGCGCGTCGAAGGCGACGGCAAGCTCGTCACCAATCGCGTGCAAGTGAGCAAGGGCGGCGTCAAGCCCGAGCACTGAGCCGGCACCACCATGCGTCCACCGCCGTAATGGGATGGGGCCTAGCCGCAGCTAGGCCCGGGACGCGCTTTTCCCTGCGTTTTCCCCGGCGATGCGGCCGAACACCGCTCCGTTTGTGAGGCCGCTGCCGCCGGGATAGTTGAACCAGAAGATGCCGCCGACCAGCTCGCCCGCGGCATAGAGGCCCGGAATGGGCGGGCCGTCGGAGCTCAGCACCCGCGCGTCGGTATCGATCCTCAGCCCGCCGAAGCTGAACGTGATGCCGCAGGTGACGGCGTAGGCTTCGAAGGGCGGCGTGTCGAGCGTGTTCGCCCAGTTCGTCTTGTTCACTTCCAGTCCCTCGGTGCGGCGCCCGTCCTTCACGTTGGGATTGAACGGGATGTCGGTGCGCACCGCGGCGTTGTAGCGCTTCAGGGTCTCGAGCGCGGCTTTCTGGTCGGTGTCGTCGAGCTTCGACACCAGCTCCTCGAGCGTGTTGCCCGACACCTTCGTGACCTGGCGGATCTTGTACTCGTCGCGCAGCTGCTGCTTCAACTTGGCGTCGAAGATCTGCCACGCGAACTGCTTGGGCTGCGAGAGGATGACTCGCCCGTACTTCGCGTAGGTGTAGTTCCTGAAGTCGGCCCCCTCGTCGACGAAGCGCTTGCCATCGGCGTTGATGTAGACGCCCCACGGGTAGGAGTGCTTCTGGAAGCCGTCGCCCACCGCGAGGTCGCCGGTCTCCGGCGCGTTGCGGTCCCAGGCCACGGCGTGGCAGCCCGACCAGTTGCCGTGCGCCGCGGCGCCCGCCTCGAGCGCCATGCGGATCGCGTCGCCGGTGTTGAAGCGCGTGCCGCGCACCTTGGCGAGCTCCCAGCCCGGACCCATGTAGCGTGTGCGCCACTCGGTGTTTGCCTGGAAGCCCCCGGCCGCGAGTACAACCGACTTGCTTTTGACTTCCTGCGTCTTTCCTTCGCGTTTTACCGCTACCCCGTGGACGCCCTCGTCGTCCGAAAGGAGCGACAAGGCGCGCGCGCCATACCAGATTTCGATGCCGGCCTTTTTCGCGATCTGCGTGAGCGACTCGACCAGCCCCGGTCCGCCGCCCACCGCCTCCACCGTCAGGCCGCCCCAGAACTTGAATCTGCCGCCGATCTTGAACGCCTGCCGGCCCCAGGCGGCGGTGAAGCGCACCCCGCGCTTGCGCATCCACTGCGCGGTCGGCAGGCTCTGCTTGACGAGAATTTCGGTCAGGTCGGGATCGCAGCGAAATTCGGTCAGCCGCGCCATGTCGTCGAGGAATTGCTCTTCGGTGTAAGTGCCGAAGTCGGTGTTGGCGATCTCCTGCTCGGAAAGATCGGGGATCAGCGTCTTCAGGTCTTCCGGCCCGCGGTAGACGAGGCGGAAGAGACCCGCGGTGAAGCGCGAATTTCCGCCCGACTCCTCTTCAGGCGCTCTCTCCAGCACCAGCACTTTCTTCACGTGTTCGCTTGCGGACAACGCGGCGCACAGCGCAGCGTTGCCGCCTCCAACGACAATGACGTCGTACATCAGTCCGCCTTTACGTTCGCCGCGCGCACGACCTTGCTCCAACGCTCCTGCTCCTTCCTGATGAACGCCGCATATTCCTGCGGCGTGGAACCCACGGCCTCGGCGTCGTCGGCCTTGAAACGCTCGAGCACCAGCGCGCTGTTCGCCGCCTTGGCCGCTTCCTCCGCCAGGCGCCGCACGATCGGCTCCGGCGTGTTCGCCGGCGCGTTGAGCCCGTACCACTGCGAGGTCTCGAAGCCGGGGTAGCCCTGCTCGGCGACGGTGGCCACGTCCGGAAGCGAATGCAGGCGCTTCGACGTGCCGACGGCGATGACGCGGAGCTTGCCGGACTTGACGTGCGGCATGAGCGGCGGCGTGCCGGCCGAGGTCGCCTGCGTGCGCCCGGCGATCAGGTCGGTGATGTTCGGCCCGGTGCCCTTGTACGGTACGTGCTGCAGCTCGATTCCGGTCACCTGCTTGAGGTACTCCATCGCGAGATGCCCCGCGGAGCCGTTGCCGGCGCTGCCGTAGTTGATCTGGCCGGGCTTCGCCTTCGCCAGCGCCACGAACTCGCGCAGGTTCTTCGCCGGCACCTCGTGGTAGACGACGAAGATGTTCGGCACGATCGCCAGCAGCGACACGGCGGCGAAGTCCTTGTCCACGTCGTAGGGCAGGTGCTCGTACATGTAGGGATTCATGGCGAGCGAGCCGACGTGGCCGATGATCAGCGTGTAGCCGTCGGGCGTGGCGCGCGCCACTTCCTGCATGGCGATGTTGCCGCCGCCGCCGGGCTTGTTCTCGATGACGATGCTCGTGCCGAGGCCCTTCGCCATCTCCTCCGACATGAAGCGCGCGACCAGCGTGGAGCTGCCGCCCGGCGCGAACGGCACGACCAGGCGGATGGGCTTTGACGGGTAGCTCTGCGCCGAAGCGCCCGCCGCGACCAGCGCCAGCACGAACGCCGGTAATTTCATCTATGGAGACTCGTCACGCCGAAAAGCCGTAGAGGCGTGCCGGATTGTCGACCAGGATCTGCTTGCGCACGCGCGCATCGGGCGCCCAGAAGGGAAGCTGGTTGAGAAGGCGTCCATCGTCGATCGAGAAGAAGGGACGCACATCCATCGGTCCGTGGCCCGGCATCGGCTCGGAGTTCGGATGGGGCCAGTCGGTGCCCCAGACGATGCGCTCGGGATTCGCCGCGATCAGCGCTCTCGCGAGCGGCGCCGCGTCGGCGAAATCCGGGCCCTGGTGCGACACGCGATACGCGCCCGAGATCTTCACGTAGGCCTTGCCGGAGCGCAGCAACTCGACGAGGTCGGAGAAGCCCGGCTGGGCGACGCCGAGCGCCGCCTGGGCGCGGCCGAAATGGTCGAACACCACCGGCACCGGCGACGCAGCCACGAGATCCTTGATCGAGGAGATCACCGGCAGGGTGACGTACATCTGGATGTGCCAGCCGCGCGCCTTCATGCGCTCGGCGGCGGCCTGGAAGCGCTTGCGCGCGGCCGCCGGGTCGGGCGCGGCGCTGCCGGTCGCGAGATTGATGCGGATGCCGCGGATGCCGGCGCGCGCCATCGCGTCGAGCTCGCTCTCGGGAGTCTTGTCGTCGATCACCGCGATGCCGCGCGCGTTGTTGCCGCGCGCCTTCATGCCCCACAGCGTGGCCGAGTTGTCGGTGCCGTAGACGCTCGGGGTGACGATGACCACGCGCTGCATGTGCAGCGCCTTGTGGAGCTGCGCCATCTCTTCCGGCAGCGCGGGCTCGGGCGTGTAGACGCGCCCCGCGAACATCGGGAATTCGCGCATGTCGCCGTGGATGTGCGTGTGGCAATCGCACGCGCCGGCCGGGACCTCGAAATTCACGGCGCTCGCCGGCTGCGAAGCCTTCGCGAGCGCGAGGCGCGGCGCGACGCAGGCCGCGGCCGCGGCGAGCAACATCTGGCGTCGGGTAAGCATGTCCTTCCTCCTCAGAACTGGTAGCGCCGCAAGCCGCCGTCGACCGGGATCACCGCGCCGGTGATGTAGCGCGCGAGCGGCGAGGCGAGAAAGCAGGCGAGGTTCGCGAGATCCTGCGGCTGGCCGTACTCGCCCACCGGGATGTCGTGCTCGCTCTCGTGCTTCCGGAACTCGGGCGCATAGTTGCGCAGGATCTGCTCGCTGATGATGCGGCCGGGCGGAATGCAGTTGACGGTGATGCCGTGCTTTCCGACCTCGCGCGACAGGCCCTTGGCCCACGAGTGCATCGCGGCCTTCGCCGCGAAAGCACCGTTGAGCCCCTCGGGCTCGGACTTGCCCGTAACGTTGATGATCCGGCCCCACTTGCGCTCGATCATCTGCGGGAGCAGCGCGTGCGCGAGCTGGCGCTGGCGCACGAAGTTGAGCGTCAGCGCCTCTTCCCACTGGGCGTCGGTGGACTCGAGCGTGAAGCGCCGGCTCCCGCCGGCGTTGTTCACCAGGATATCGATCGACCCGAGGCCTGCCAACGCTGAATCGGAAATCTTCTTGACAGAATCTGGTTGAAGGAAGTCGCACTCGATGATCACGAGCTTCGAGCCGATCTCCTTCTCCAGCTCCTCGAGGAGATTGCGCCGGCGCGCCATCACGGCGAGGCGCACGCCCTCCCTGGCCAGCGTCGTCGCGATGGCGCGGCCGATGCCCATGCTCGCACCGGTGACGAGCGCCGTGCGGCCGCGTAATTGGAGCTCCATGGCGCCGGACTTTACTTCAGAAGGTCCATGCCTAGCGCCGGTTGAACTGAAGGATGTGCATGCCGGTGTTGGCGCGGTCGACGACGTAGATGAAGCCGCGGTCGTCCACCTCGAGGTTATTCGACTGGATCGCCACCTTGCAGCGGTCTCCCGAGGGGGTCTTCACGCAGCGCTTGTCGGTCTTCGCGGTCGTGGCGGGGATGTAGTAGCCCGCCTCGCGCGGATGGTACGGGTCGCGGATGTCGATCGCGCGCACCCCGGCGTTGAACCAGGTCACGAAGATGTACTGCCGCGCGTACATCGGCGGCTGGTTCTCGTTCGAGGAATGCGCGCCGAAGCGCCCGCCGCGGCTGCAGAAGCCGCCCTTCGAGTCGGGATGGTTCTCCGGCACGTTGAACGTGGCGACGCCCACCGGCGTTTTCTCGTCGGTGATGTCGGCGACGAAGACGTGCTGGCGCGGCTCCTGGCACTCGTTGGAGAGCTCCTCGTCGATGATGAAGGCGAAGTCGCGCCGGTTGGCGCCCTTGTCCTTGGCGAACTCGGCGAGGTCCATGCCGAGCACCGGCAGCGCGGTGTGGACTCCGTTATTGATCGAGAGGTCCATGCGGCCGATCTGCGGCGCGAGCAGGTTGGCCGGCGTCGGCTCGTGGGGCCCGGCAAGGAGCTTCGCGCGATCGACGATCTGCAGCACCCCGGACTTGTTGGTGCCGTAGGCGAAATAGATGCGATTGCCCTTGATCCCGGTCGAGATCGGGCCGTGCAGGTCGGTGGGCACGTCGCCGGTGGCGCCGGGCTGCTGGCCGACCAGGCCGAAGTTGCGGATGAAAGCCGGGTGGGCGGGGTCCGAAAGGTCGAACACCTGGGTCATGCGCCGCGTGCGCCAGCCCTCCACCCCGGAGACGAGGTAGGCGATCCCGGTGTCGCACTCCCACCAGCTCTTGTGCGTGTCCCTCAGCTTGTCGACGACGACCGTGACCCGCGAGGGCTTCTGCGGGTTGGTGACGTCCCAGATCTCGTGCGCCACCTTGCCGAAGCTGCGCAGCAGATAGACCTTGGACTTGTCCGCCTTGGGAAGGTCGGCGCCGTTGCACGCGCGCACCATCTGCGCCCCGCCGGCCTCGCCCTCGCCCGCCTCGCCCGGAATGTGCGCCAGGTAGCGCGGCGCCTTCGGATCCGTGACGTCGACGATCGAAGTGCCGTTGTCTTCCTGCTGGCCCGTGAGCGGATTCATCGCCTTGCCCCCGTGGTGGCCGACGTAGGCGATCCAGCGCCCGCCCTGCTGGTGAAGGATCGGCTGGTAGGCGCTGCGCCCCTGGAGCTCTTCGTGGCCGACGAGCGTCATGTTCGACGCGCTCGCTCCATGCTGGGCAAATGCCGAACCGGCGAAAACTGCCAAAACGAAGAACGCGAGCAGTCTCATCACTAGAGCCCCCTCCTTGGGGTGCGTAGATCCTACCGGACTCGGCTCTCCGGCACGTTGTTTGCGGTGAAACGCGCACTGGCCCAGCCAGAAGAGATTCGACTTCCTTTTCAACCAGGAGACTGTATGAACTTCAAGAAATTGTTGGTCGTAGCGGTGGCCGGAGCCTTCGCTGTGCCCTTCGCGGCGCAGGTGTCGGCGGCCGGTGACAACATGATTCTTGCGCAATCCGGGACCAGCGCCGTAGGCAACGGCCCCACCGGCGGCACGCCCAGCCCGCAATCTGCGGGTGAGCCGAAGGCGCCGACGGCGGGCAGTTCCACGGGCAGCAGCGCCAAGCCGTCCAAGCGCGCGAGCCGGGGCGAGGCCGATTTCTCCGCCATGGATACCAACCACGACGGCATGATCTCGCGTGCCGAGTGGGATGCGCATCACCGCGGCGCGTCGGCGAGCGGCGGCTCGACCGCGGCTCCGGCGGGTGCGGCGACCGCGCCCGCGGCGCGTGGCAAGACCGGCTCGACCGCGGGCCCGGGCGAAGCCGCCCCGCGCACCGCGCCCTCGAGCGACTCGGCGACGAGCCCCTCGACCAGCGGCACGGGCAAGGCCGGCGCAGGCCAGTAAGCCGGACGGACTACGGCGCCCGGGAAACCGGGCGCTTCTTTTTTTGGAGAGACCCACTTGAGACCGGTACTTGCAGCGCTCGTCGCTTCAGGAGTCCTGGCGGGCGCCGCGCATGCGGCGCCGCGCGCCGAGAGCCCGATGGAATGCGGCGTCGCCGCGGACATGGCCGTAGTGGCGCACTCGCTTGCGCGCGAGCAGATCCAGCGCCCTAAGGCGGACGCCATCATGGTGCGCATCTACGACGTGTCGGAATCCGACCGCGGCAAGGAGTTCCTGCGTGACATTACCGACGCCGCGTACGGCGCCGACCAGCAGGCGAACGCCTCGGCCGGCGGCACCGCATCGAGCCAGCAGTTCGCCGAGCGGCTCTACGCCGCGTGCATGAAGAGCGGCGGCGACATGGACGCGATCCTCGGCCGGCGCTCCTGATTACTCGGCCTTCGCGCCCGACTCCTTGACGAGGCGCGCCCACACCGGCGCCTCGCGTTTGAGGTAGGCGCCGAAGTCGGCCGGCGAGGCTGACCCCGACACCTCGGTCCCGTCGCGCGCGAGCGCCGGAGCGACGCTCGGCGCGCGTAGCGCTTCGCTGGTCGCGGCGTAAAGGCGCCGCGTCACCTCGGCCGGAGTCGCCGCCGGGACGAAGAACCCATACCAGAACGAAAGCTCGTAGTTGGGCAATCCCGCCTCGGCCATGCCCGGCACTCCGGGCACGAGCGGCGTGCGCTCGCGGCTGGTCACCGCGAGCGCGCGCAACCGGCCTGCCTGGACGAGCGGCAGGACCGACGGCGGGGTCGCGAACGAAAGCTGGGTATCGCCCGCGGCCACTGACTGCACCGCGGGGGCGCCGCCCTTGAAGGGCACGTGCACGATGTCGATGTCGGCGACGCGGCGAAAGAGCACGGCCGCCATGTGCGGCGCCGAGCCGTTGCCCGAGGACGCGTAGTTCAGCTTCCCCGGATTTTTCTTCGCGAGAGCGACCAGCTCGCGCAGGCTCGTCACGCCGAGCGCGGGATTCACCGCGACGACGAGCGGCGACGAGGTCACTTTGCTGACCGGGGCGAGGTCCCTCAGCGGATCGAACGGGTTGGCGGGCGAGAGCAGCGGATTCACCAGGATGCTCGAGGGGCTCGCGATCAGCAGCGTGTAGCCGTCGGCGGGGGACTTGGCCACGTACTCGGCGGCGATGCTCGAGCCGGCGCCGGGCCGGTTGTCCACCACGATCGGCTGGCCGAGGTTGCGCTGGAGCGGCTCCTGCAGCGTGCGCGCGACGAGGTCCGCGGCCCCGCCCGGCGCGAAGCCGACCACGAGACGAATCGGGCGGGACGGGAATGGCTGGCCGAATGCATCAAAAACGAATGCATTCGAAATCACCAAAAGGAGCGAAATCCAGAGTTTCATGAAAGAGCCTGGTCGAGCGCGGTCATCAGCGCGCCGAGCTTCGGCGGGCTGGCTTCGAGGGAAACCCTGATACCGGCGTCGCGCAGCGCCGCGGAAGCCACCGGGCCGATCGAGGCGACGAGCGTGCGGTTGAGCGCGGCGCGCAGCCGCTCGGCGCGCCCCGCGCCGGCGACGGCGAAGAGGTTGCGCACCTGCTCCGCGTTGGTGAGCACCACTGCGTCCAACTCGGCGCGCTCCAGCGCGCCGATCAGCGCTTCGAGCGGCGCCGTGTCCGCCGGCAGCGCCCAGCGGTAAGTCGGAATCTCGACCACCGCCGCGCCGCGCCCCTCGAGCGCGCGGTCGAGCTCGACGTTCGCGGCTCCATGTCTCTGGACGATGACGCGCTCACCCTCCAGCGCAAGATCCCGGATCGATTCGAGCAGCTCCTTGGTGGTGAACGGGTCCGCCGCATAGCGGTCGATGCGCACGCCCCTCGCGCGCAGCGCCGCGGAAGGCTTTGGACCACGGACCGCAACAGCCATCCTGGATAGGAGCTCCGTTAACCTGGTGGTTGCCCCAAGGGAATCCGTCGCAGCAAACAGCGCGCGCGTGCCGACACCGGTCTGGAAGATGGCGAGCTTCGCCGGCCGCTCCTCGAGCGAGCGCACGAGCGCGGCGATGGCGTCCGGATCGAGGTCGGGCAGCTCGGCGAGCGCCGGCGCGTGGAACGCGACCCCGCCGCGCCCTTCGACCAGCTCGACGAGCTGGCGCCCCAGCCGGCTCTCGAGGATCGCCACCTTCTTCCCTTTTATACTCATCGGGCAAGCCGCGAGTTCGCGAGCGCAAGGCGCTCGACGGCATTGCGCACCAGCGCCCGCGTGAGGTGAAGCTGCGCGCTGTGGCTCAGGCCCTCCAGGGTCTCGGGCTGGAACTCGGCCACGACCACGTCGGTGGCCGCCTCGACGGTGGCCTCGCGCGGCTCCTCGCCGCCGCGGATGAACGCCATCTCGCCGAAGCACTCGCCTTCGTGGATCATGCTTAGGAGGCGCCCTTTCTTGGTGACCTTGACCTCGCCCTTGGCGAGGAAGTAGAAGCTCGTGCCCGACGCATTCTCGCGCAGGATGGTGCTGCCCTTGTCGCGCCGCGTCCACCGCGCCGCGCCGGCGAGCTCCCAGAACTCGGCGTCGCCCAAAAGCTGCAGCATCTCGACCTTCGACAGGGCGAGGTATTTCTCGCTGTCGGCGACCAGGCTCGGCGGCTGCACCAGGCCGATCACCTTCGAGAGCTCGACCGCGAACTGCGCCCAGGTGCCGTAGCGGTGCGCGGGGTCCTTCCGCAGGGCGCGCAGCACCACCGCGTCGATCTCGCGCGGCAGCGTCGGCCGCAGCTCGCTCGGCGGCCGCGGTTCGGCGCTCGTGATCTTCTCGATCAGCGCCTCGAGCTTGTCGGCGGTGAAGGGCCGGCGTCCGACCAGCAGCTCGTAGAGCACCACGCCGAGCGAGTAGATGTCGCTGTGGAAGGTCGGCTCCTCTCCGCGCAGCTGCTCCGGCGCCATGTAATAGGGGGAGCCCATCGTGGCTTCCTGCGCCGGCTGGCTCTTCTTGAGGAACGCGGCGCCGAAATCGGCGATCTTGATGTCGGTGCCACCCGCGATCATGATGTTCGACGGCTTGAGGTCGCGGTGCACGATGCCCTGCTCGCGGTATGCGTAGTCCATCGCCGTGCAGCACTTGAATGCGATCTGCAGCACGTCGGCGGGCGGCAGCAGGGTCCCGGGCTTGGAGTGCTGCGACAGGTCTCCGCCGATGACCAGCTCCATCGCGATGTGGCCGGACTCCTCGCCCACCACGGCGTCGAGGATCGCCACGATGTGCGGGTGGCGCAGCTTCCCGGCGAGCGAGGCCTCGTTCAGGAACTGCGAGCGGTGCATCGCGCCGAAGCGCTGATCGCGGAACACCTCGGGCTCGAGCGTCTTGAGCGCGACCTCGCGGCCGGTGAAAGTGTCCTTCGCCAGGTACACCGTCCCGGTCGACCCCTTGCCGAGCAGCTTCTGGACGTCGTACTTGCCGACCTGGAGGCGAAGCTCGAGCTCAGGCATTCACGTACGCGGTTTTCACCGTGGTGTAGAACTCCACCGCGTAGCGGCCCTGCTCGCGCGGCCCGTAGCTCGAGCCTTTGCGGCCGCCGAAGGGCACGTGATAGTCGACGCCCGCGGTCGGCAGGTTGACCATCACCATGCCCGCGGCGGAATTGCGCTTGAAGTGCTCGGCGTGCTTGAGCGAGGTGGTGGCGATGCCGGACGAGAGCCCGTAGGGCGTGTCGTTCGCCATCGCGAGCGCCTCGTCGTAGTCCTTCGCCCGGATGACCGAAGCCACGGGCCCGAAGATCTCGTCGCGATTGATGGTCATCTGCGCGGTCGTGTCCACGAACAGCGCCGGCTCGAGGTAGAAGCCTTCGGTCGCGCGCTTGAGGCGCTCGCCGCCCGCGGCGAGCTTCGCGCCTTCCTTGCGCCCGAGCTCGATGTAGCGCAGGTCCTGCTCGAGCTGCTGCTTGTCGACGACCGGGCCGATGTCGGTGCCCTCCTTCAACGCGTCGTCCACCTTCAGCTTTTTCATCTTTTCGACCAACGCGGCCACAAAGCGGTCGTGGATCCCCTGCGTGACGATGAGCCGGCTCGACGCCGTGCAGCGCTGCCCGGTGGAGAAGAAGGCGCTCTGGAGCGATACGTTCACCGCGGTGTCGAGATCCGCGTCGTCGAGCACTACCTGCGGATTCTTCCCGCCCATCTCGAGCTGCACTTTGGCGAGGCGCGCGGCGCAGTTCTGCGCCACCCGCCGTCCGACCGCCGCGGATCCGGTGAAACTGATTGCATCTACCTCGTGACTATTTGAGAGCAGCTCGCCGACGACACTGCCGCGGCCCATCACCAGGTTGAACACGCCCGACGGCACGCCGGCGCGCGCGATGATCTCGGCGAGCGCCCAGGCGCAGCCCGGCACGAGGTCGGCGGGCTTGAACACCACGCAGTTGCCGTAGGCGAGCGCAGGAGCGATCTTCCACGCCGGGATCGCGATCGGGAAATTCCAGGGCGTGATGATGCCGACCACGCCGACGGGCTCGCGCGTGATCTCCACCTTGATGCCCGGGCGCACGGACGGCAGGACCTCGCCCGCCTGGCGCACCACCTCGCCGGCGAAAAACTTGAAGAGATAGCCCGCGCGCATCGCTTCGCCGACGCCTTCGGGCTTCGTCTTGCCCTCCTCGCGCGAGAGCAGCGCGCCGAGCTCGTCCTTGCGCGCGAGGATCTCGTTGCCGATCCGGTCGAGCATGTCGGCGCGCGCCTGCACGCCGCCGCGCGACCACGCGGGGAACGCCGCGCGTGCCGCCGCGATCGCGGCGCGCACCTGCGTTTCGTTCGCACGCGCGTACTCCCCTACCACATCGGAAAGGTTCGAGGGGTTAATATTGGGCGCGGGCTCGGCGGCTTCGGCCCACGCGCCCGCGATGTAATTCTGGTGCACGGCCATCATTCACCTCCGGTGCGAATCATGCCACGACCGCTCGCCTTTCTTGTTGTTCTGATTCTCCTGCCATGGAGCGCGGCAGCGCAGGTGACCGTGCAGGAATACCAGGTCCCGCGCGGTCACCGCGTGCACGACGTCTGGGCCGACCGCGCGCCCGACGGCCCGGTATGGATCTCGGTGCAGGGCGGCGGCGAGCTCGGCATCCTCGATCCCAAGAGCGGAAAATTCAATTTCGTTCCCCTTGGACCGGGCTCCGCGCCGCACGGCGTCATAGCGGGGCCGGATGGTGGAGTGTGGCTCACCGACGGCGGGCAGAATGCCATCGTGCGAGTGGACCCGCGCAGTGGTCCCAATTCGAAGCAAGTCAAGGTGTGGAAGCTGCCCGACGACTCGGGCTACGCCAACCTCAACACTGCGACATTCGATCTGAAGGGCGTGCTCTGGTTCACCGGGCAGAGCGGCATCTATGGCCGCCTCGATCCGAAGTCCGGCGACATGAAGGTATTCAAATCGCCGCGGGGCCGCGGCACCTACGGCATTCAGACCACCCCCGACGGCGCGGTGTACTACGCGTCGCTCGCCGGCTCGCACATCGCGCGCATCGACAGCGCTACCGGCGCCGCCACCGTCATCGAGCCGCCGACGCGCAACCAAGGGGCGCGGCGCGTGTGGACCGACTCCAAGGGAGCGGTCTGGGTGTCCGAATGGAACTCGGGGAATCTCAGCCGCTACGAACCGAAGAGCGGCAAATGGTCGGTGTGGAAGCCGCCCGGCGAGAGCGCTCAGCTCTACGCGGTCTACGTGGACGAGACCGACAAGGTCTGGGCCTCGGAGTGGGCCTCGCAGACGATGCTGCGCTTCGATCCCGCCACCGAAAAGTTCGAGAGCTTCAAATCCTCGAGCGCCTACGCCAACGTGCGCCAGATCCACGGCCGCAAGGGCGAGGTGTGGACCCCCGAGTCGGGCGCCGACAAGATCGTGGTCTATCGATACAAGTAGCAGCCGTCAGGTTGCGTGACTCCAGGCCTCCAGCGCGCCTTCCTTCTGCCACGCCTGGAGTTGGAGTTTCAACTTTTGCGCCGTCCGGGAATCGGACGGCATGACGACCATGGCTCGTGGGGTTGGTGTGCGGTAGAGCGATCCAAAGAACTCGAGGACCGTGGCGAACATGTCCACGGTCAGCAGATCGATGGATTCCTTGAATACGACTTTGACGCGGTCGGTGCCGACGCTCGTTGCCATTTCGCACCACAAGTTACCGGGGAATTGCGCCGCGGCAAACGAACTACGACACAGATTTGGGTTTTCAACCTAACTCATGCCGACAGCGTGCGGTGCAACTCCACGATTTCCAATGCAGCATCGGCCGGTAACGGCCGCCGCTGCCCGGTTTCGCTGAAGCCCGCCTGGCGATAGAACGCGGGCGCCGTCGGCATCACGCAATCCATAGATCGAGCCGTGGATCGCGTCGCCTTCGCAGGTGAGGAACATCACATGCCGCGGCTTCGCCAAACGCGTCCGGCGCGTCGAAGCGCGCGCAGCCGAACATCCCGGTCCAGTCTCCGAACCCTCAGGGAGCTCGGCCTCATCCGCGCCGATGGACCCTGAGGTCCAGCCCCTTCACGGTGAACAGGAGGACGAGCACGGTCGCTACCATGAACACGAGGCTGATCGGGCGGGTGAAGAAGACGGTGGGGTCGCCGCGCGAGAGGAGCATCGCGCGGCGCAGGTGCTCTTCCATGAGCGGGCCGAGGACGTAGCCGAGAAGGAGCGGCGCGGGCTCGCACTCGAGCTTCGCGAGCACATAGCCGAACACGCCGAGCGCGGCGCAGAGATAGACGTCGACCGGGTTGTTGTTCACCGCGTAGTTGCCGATGCAGCAGAACATGACGACGCACGGGAAAAGCCAGCGATAGGGAATGCGCAGGAGCCGCACCCACACGCCGACGAGGGGCAGGTTGAGCACCAGGAGCATGAGGTTGCCGATCCACATGCTGGCGACGATCCCCCAGAAGAGCTCCGGGTTCCCCGTGACCACCTGAGGTCCCGGCGTGACGCCCTGCATGACCATCGCGCCGAGCATCAGCGTCATGACCGCGGTGCCGGGGATGCCGAGCGTCAGGGTGGGGATGAAGGAAGCCTGCGCCGCGGCGTTGTTCGCCGCTTCCGGCGCCGCGACGCCCTCGATCGCGCCCTTGCCGAAGCGCGCGGGCTCGCGCGCGATCTTCTTCTCGAGCATGTAGGCCGCGAACGACGAGAGCGCGGGGCCGGTGCCCGGCAGCAGGCCGAAGAACGCGCCCACGCCGGTGCCGCGCATAGCCGGCCAGAACGAGCGCGCCAGCTCGGCGGCGTTCGGCATGATGCTCGTAAGAGCGCCGGTGTACGCGGTCTGCGGCTCACGCCGCTCGAGGTTGGTCGCGATCTCCGCCACCGCGAAGAGTCCCACCGCGATCACCGTGAAGCCGACTCCGTCGACGAGCTCCGGCACGTCGAAGGCGTAGCGCGGCAGCCCGGAGTTGACGTCGGTGCCGATGAGCCCGATGAGGAGGCCCACCACCACCATCGCCAGGCCCTTCACGGCGTCGCCTTGGGTGAGCACCGCCGAGCCGACCAGGCCCATCAGCATGAGCGAGAAGTACTCGGCCGACCCGAAGGCGAGCGCCCATTCGCCGAGCGGCGGGCCGGCGAGCGCGATGAGGAGCGTGCCGAGACAGCCCGCCAGGAAGGAAGCCAGCGCCGAGATCGCGAGCGCGGCGCCGGCGCGGCCGCCGCGCGCCATCGGATAGCCGTCGAGGCAGGTGACCGCCGAGCTCGTCTCGCCCGGCAGGTTGAGGAGGATCGAGGTGATCGCGCCGCCGTACTGGGCGCCGTAGTAGATGCCGGCGAGCATGATGAGCGCCGGAATGCTCGGCAAATAGAACGTGATCGGGAAAAGCAGTCCAATGGTGGAAAGCGGCCCGATGCCGGGCAGCACCCCGATCAGCGTGCCGAGCGCGACGCCGGCGAAGCAGTAGGCGAGGTTCTGCGCCGAGAGCGCGACTTGAAAGCCGAGCGCGAGGCTCTCGATGACGCCCATCAGAAAGCGACGAGCCGGTACGGAAGCTTGAGCCCGTACACGAATACCGCGGCGGCGAACCCGCTCATCACCAGCGTGAGGACGACGACTTCGTGCCAGCGAGACTGGCGTCCGGCCGCCGCCGCGAGCGGAAACATGGCGAGGAGCGCCGGGACAAGCCCGAAGCGGGGCATGAGGAAGCCGAACGCGAGGATCGAAACGCTGATCCAGGCGAGCGGCCTCCAGTCCCAGGCGAGCGGCTGCCAGTCCCGCGCGCGCGCCGCCCTCACGCCCACCAGCGCGCCAAGGAGGATGAGGAGCCAGCCCAGGGCGACGGGAAAGTACCCCGGCCCCATCTGCATCGCGGTGCCGACCGGATAGCCGCGCGCCCCGTATAGCGCGAACGCCCCGATCGCGATGAACAGCAGCGCCGCCAGGATGTCGCGGTGCAAGTGCACCGGGCGAAGAATAGAAAAAAAATCGGGGTCTTGGCCCCGATTTTGTAACTCCCTACCCCAGTGACTCCCTGCTGCCGGTTCGGCCGGGGAGCCTCCCTGCAGGTCCCCTTATGGTTCCGGTATGTTCCGGTATCCGGCCGACCGAACCGCTACGGCTCAGTGAAGCGTGCGCGCGAAGGTGCGCCCGCGCAGGTAGTCGTATGCGTGCGGCTGCTCGTAGACGAGGTCCGAAATGGCCGCGGTGATTTCGTCGTAGATCTCGCCGTACTGCTCCTGGTCGAGCTTCGGGAAGATGCCGATCTCGGTGACGAAGAGGTCGGCGTCGGGAATCCGGTTCTTGTCCAGGTCCTTCGGCAGGCCGGCGCGGTCCTGGACCGCGAAGCCGCACAGGGCCGGGCAGCGCGCGAAGAGCACCTTGATCTTGCTCGCCACGTCGGCTTCGAGGCGGCTGAGCATGGTTTCCGGGAGGCCGGGTTTGAACTCGAGAGTCTTCATGAATCGCATGCCTTTGACGGTAATTTCCCTCGCCAAGAACGTTACACGGCGTGTCACGAAAACACCAATAGGGAAATACCTGACCCAACTACACCAAAACCCCTAGCCGGGAAAAATCGGTGCCGCCGCAGCGGCCGCGCGGCCTTTGTGGGGATTTGTTACGGCTGCGAAACCGAGGGGAAGGCTGAGGGTCAGTGCAGCGTGCGGGCGAACGTGCGGCCGCAGATGAGCTCGCTCGCCTCGGGATGCTCGGCGAGCAGCTCCGCGAGCGTGGCAGCGATGTCCTCGAAGATCTCGCCGGAGTCGTCGTCGGCGAGCGAGGGCAGGATGCCTACGTCGGAGATGAAGAGCTCATCCTCGTCGCCGGTGCGCGAGCAGTGGTCCGGAACATCCTGCAGACCGCGCACCGAAAACCCTGCGAGCGACGGATAGCGCTGGAACAGCGATTCGATCGACGCTGGAACGGGCTTTTTCATGGCTCCAGCGTAAGAGGCTTTGGTTTCGCTTCTGGGCCAGCCCCCCGGGCCCGTGCGGCGTAGGTCGAATCCTGTCGCGGGGTGGCGACGTTTTCGGCAGGATCTACACGCCGTTGATGAACCTGACAGGCGCTAGTGCAGGTGCCGCACGAAAGTGCGCCCGGTAAGCACGGAGCGCGCGTCCGGCCGCGAGCAGATGAAGTCGAGCAGGCCGACGGCGATCTCGTCGTAGACGCGCTCGGTCAGCGCGGGCTCAAGCTCGGGATAAATGCCGATATCGGTGACCACCAGTCCCTCGAGCGCTGCCGCCTGGAGGTGCTTGGGCAGGCCGGCCGCGTCTTGGATGGAGAATCCCTGCAGCGCGGGGCAGCGCTCGAAGATCGCGCCCACGCGGTTGACGAGGTCGTCTTCGATGTGCGGCTCTGAGGCGAGGCTGTCCAGCTCGACGAGTTTCATGCCCGCAGTGCCGCAAGTTCCGGGCCCGGCAGGCATCGCCGAACGCTAACCTAAGCCCTTGTAAAAACTACTGTTTAGTGCAGTGCGCGCACGAAAGTCCTGCCGCGCAGCCAGGTGCCCGCCTCGGGCAGCTCGGCCACCGCCTGCGTGATCGCGCGGGCGATGTCGGCGTAGACCTCGTCGTACTGCTTGGTGCCGCGCTTGGGGTAAAGCGTGATCTGCGTGATGAAAAGCTCGCCCGTGAGGCTTTGGCGGTCGATGTGGTCGGCGAGGCTGGCCTTGTCCTGGATCACGAACCGGTGGAGCTCCGGCTGGCGGCTGAAGACGGCGTGTACCTTGGCCTCGGCGCGGACCGCGCGCATGCGCGCGTCCAAGTCCGGCCGGTCGGGACCCCGGTTCGTTTCGCCCCCCTGCGACACATCGTCACGATATCACCTATACGGCGGGCGGGGCATGACGTATGCCCTCGGCCCCCGCGCGCCCCCCCGGCTAGAGTGTCGGCGATCAGACGATGGACATTCCGACCTACGAACCGGCCGCCGCGCTCGATTTCTTCAAAGCCGGCGGCGAAGTGGAAACGATTCCGGCCGGCCGGACGATCTTCCGTGAGGATCGCGGGCGGCGCTCGTTCTTCGGCCGCGACAAGATGTACCTCCTGCTCAAGGGCCGCGTCAGCCTCACCGCGGCCGCGCACGAAATCCGCTCGGTGAAGGCCGGCGAAATCTTCGGCGAGATGGCGGCGCTCGCCCGCACGCCGCGCAGCGCCACGGCGGTGGCAAAGACGCCGTGCCGGCTGATCGCGCTCGATTCCAAGCAGTTCCGCAAGGCGCTCGCGAAGAAGCCCGCCTTCGCGCTCATGCTGATGAAGGTGATGGTCGCGCGGCTGCGCGAAGCGGTGGCGCGCGCCAAGGACAAGGGCGCCCTGAGCGTCCCGGACCCCGAGGACGTCCCGCAGGAGCCGCCGGTGTTCGATCCGAAGTCGCTCGCGGACATGGTGCGCGGGTTGTGCGACGATGCACCGGTGACCTTCATGCGCAACCAGGTGATCCTCGAGGAAGGCCAGGTCGGAACGCGCATGTACGCGGTGCTCGACGGGCGCATCGCCGTGAGCATCAACGGCGCCGTGGTCGACCGCATCGGCCCGGGCGGGATGCTCGGCGAGCTGGCGCTGATCGACCAGTCGCCGCGTCTCGCGAGCGCGGTCGCCGAAGACAACGTCACCCTGCAGCCGATCAACCGAAACGCCTTCATCGCACTCGTCAAGCTCGATCCGGAGCTCGGCGCGGCGCTTCTGGCCGCGCTCGCCGAGCGGTTGCACTACCTCACCGGACGGCTGAAATAGCGAAGCTTTTCTACGGCTGGAAGATGGTCGGGGCGGGCTGCGGCCTGCAGGTTCTGCAGGCGGGGCTGCTGCACCATGCCTTCGGCGGCTACCTCGCGGTGCTGCAGGACGACCGCGGCTGGAACAAGACCCAGCTTTCCGGGGCGGCCGCGCTCCAGCAGATGGAGAGCGCCATCATCGGGCCGGCGCTCGGCTGGATCATGGACCGTTTCGGCCCGCAGGGCGTGATCCGCCTCGGCGTGGTGATGTTCGGCCTGGGCTTCATGGCGCTCTCCTTCATCGACAGCCTGCTCGAGTTCTACGCCGCGTTCATCGTCATCGCGCTCGGCTCGAGCATGTGCGGCTTCTTCCCGATCAACGTCGCGCTCATCAACTGGTTCGAGCGCTGGCGGGCGCGCGCGCTCTCGGCGCTGTCGCTCGGGCTCGCCGTCGGCGGGATCTCGGTGCCGATCGTCGGCTGGTCGCTGGTGCACTTGGGCTGGCGCGCGACCGCCTTCGGCTCGGGCGTGTTCGCGATCGCGGTCGGGCTCCCGCTCGCGCTGGTGATGCGCCGCCGCCCCGAGGACTACGGCGAGACCGTCGACGGGGTTACCAAAAAACCAGAATCGAATGAAAAGGCCGACGCTTCCCCTTTGTCTTCCAGTGGGGACTTCACCGCGCGCGAGGCGCTGCGCACGCCCGCGTTCTGGCTGCTGTCACTGGGCCACGGTTTCGCGCTCCTGGTAGTGGGCGCGGTCAACGTGCACGCGATCGCCCACATGAAGGAATCGCTCGGCTATACGGTCGGCGCCGCGGCGCTCGTCATCACGCTGGTGACGCTGTTCCAGATCTGCGGCGTGATGCTCGGCTGGGCGATCGGCGATCGCTTCGAGAAGCGACTCATCGCCGCCGCGTGCATGCTCATGCACGGCCTGGGGCTGCTTTCCCTCACCTACGCCAAGACGACGCCCTGGGTCATCGCATTCGCCGCGCTGCACGGCGTCGCCTGGGGCCTGCGCGGGCCCTTCATGCACGCGATCCGCGCCGACTACTTCGGCCGCAGCGCGATCGGCATGATCCTCGGGCTTTCGTTCATGATCATCGTGATCGGCCAGATCGGCGGGCCGATGATCGCCGGCGTGCTCGCCGACGTGACCGGCAACTACCGCACCGGCTTCACCGTGCTCGCGCTCCTCGCCGGCGTCGGCTCCATGTTCTTTGTCCTTGCCAAGCGGCCCGCGCCGCCGCTACGCTCAGTGGCATGAGCAACCCCGACAAAAGCCCAGACAAAACGGGCCAGCACAAGAAATCGGCGCTCGCCGAGGCGTTCCAGGACCCGAACCTCGAGCTCGCGCGCGCGATCTTCGTCGGCATGGCGCAGCGGATCTACAGCGCGCCCACCGCGGCCGACCAGAAAAAGCCAGACCCGAAAGCGCTCGCCACGCTCTGCTTTCGCCTCGCCGAAGCCTTTGATGCCGCCTCCCGCGAGACGCCCAAGGTCAAGGCCGCGCTCGAGGCGGCCTCCAAGGCCGCGGTGAAGCTCGACGAAGTCGATCTGAGCCACGTCTTCAACCCCTCGGAAAAACCGTGACCCGAGCGTAGCCGACGGCTACAAACGCGGTCCTAGCCTTTAGCTTCAACAGCTTATATAATAGTCGGCTCGAAGCTTGGGCCTCCGCCGGGTTTCCATTCATCCGGTCTGCGTCCTCTGCTTCGCCCCATCACACCGCAGAGGACTCAATGGCTCTTCCCGCAGTCGAGCGCAGGAATTTCAAGATCGGCAAGTACGACATCGTGGCGCAACCCGCCTTCGGCTCCGCGCACATGCTCCGCTACACCGTGCTGCTGAACGGCAAGCGGCTCGGCGCGCTTCTCAGCGTGCCCACCGAATCGGACTGCCGCTTTCTGGAGGCCCCGCCGGCTGTGCCGCCCGTCAAGATCTTCCAGGTGACGCACCGTCCGGGCCGGCCGAAGAAGAACGCCACCCCGCCCGCCGCGCAGGGGCTGTCGGAGCCCTCGCATCGCGGCCTGCGCCACGACGAGCTGCCGCCCGGCACGCTGCCGCTCGACATCAAGCGCCCGGAATAACTTCGAAGCTCGTCTAGAATCCGGCGCGTGACCACGCGCCGGAATTTCGTTCGCCTGGCCGCGCTCGCCGCGGCGTGGCCGCAGGCGGCGTGGTCCCAGGCCGCCAAGAAGTCCGCCAAGCCCGCCCCCGGGACCATCCTCGTCAACGACGTCCACTCGCAGCTCAACTCGACGCGGGTGTTTCGCATCGCCTCGCCGACCAGCGTCGATGCGGTGCGCGGGCTGCTCTCGTCGGCGCGCAAGGAGCGGCGCCCGGTGTGCATCGCAGGCGGGCGCCACGCCATGGGCGGCCAGCAGTTCTGCGCCGACGCCGTGATGCTCGACATCCGCAAGCTCAACCGGGTGCTCGCGTTCGACGGCGAAAAGGGCCTGCTCGAGGTCGAGTCGGGCATCGAGTGGCCGGAGATCCTCGCCTTTCTGCAGACCCAGGTCGTGGCGATGAATACCACGGACAAGCCCGACGCCGCGGGCAAGGCCTGGGCGTTCGCGCAGAAGCAGACCGGCGTAGACAAAGTCACCATCGGCGGCTGCCTGTCCGCCAACATCCACGGCCGCGGCCTCGCCATGCCGCCGTTCATCAACGACGTCGAGTCGTTCCGGCTCGTCACGGGGCGCGGCAACCTCCTGAACTGCAGCCGCGAGGAAAATGCCGACCTCTTTCGCCTGGCGATCGGCGGCTACGGCCTGTTCGGCTTCATCTACTCGGCGACCCTGCGGCTCGTGCCGCGGCGCAAGCTCGAGCGGGTGGTCGAGGTGCGCGAGATCGCCGGCCTCCCCGAGGCTTTCGCCGGCCGCATCGGCGACGGCTTCACCTACGGCGACTTCCAATATGCCATCGACGAGAAGTCCGACGACTTCCTGAAGCGGGGCGTGTTCGCGTGCTACCGCCCCGTGGACGACTCGCGGCCGATGCCTTCGCTGCAGCACGAGCTGAGCGAGGGCGAGTGGACCGAGCTCCTGTTCCTCGCGCACACCAACAAGAGCGAGGCGTTCAAGCGCTACTCCGCGTACTACATGTCCACCAACGGGCAGCTCTACTGGTCCGACGAGAGCCAGATGAGCTACTACCCGGAGGACTACCACCGCGCCATCGACAAGATGACCGACGCGCAGGGGAAGTCGACCGAGGCGATCTGCGAGATCTACGTCGAGCGCGAGCAGCTCGAGCGCTTCATGGCCGAGGTGCGCGAGTACGCGCGCATGAACGCGTGGAACATCATCTACGGCACGGTGCGCCTGATCGAGCAGGACCGCGAGAGCTTCCTCGCCTGGGCGCGCAAGCCCTACGCCTGCGTCATCTTCAACCTGCACATCGAGCACACCACCGGCGGGGTGATCCGCGGCGCCGACGCGCTGCGGCGCCTGATCGACCTCGGGCTGCGCCACGGCGGCAGCTACTACCCCACCTACCACCGCTACGCGCTGCGCCGCCAGGTCGACGCCTGCTACCCGCAAATGCCGGAGTTCCTCAAGCTCAAGCGCAAGTACGACCCGGACGAGCTCTTCCAGAGCGAGTGGTACCGGCACTACAAGCGCATGTACTTTGGCGACAAATAAACCCGAAATCAGGGACAGACCACGTTTATTTCCGCCTCGATCGAAGCCAGACCCGCTCGACTCGCACGGATAAGATCTGAAAAGCGTGAACGGAGAATCCGAGGAGTTCGCCGTGCTGGAGCAGCACAAATAATCGTGGTCTGTCCCTGATTTCGTGGTCCCCCTGCTCTGGGCGCTGCTGACGCTGTTTGTTCTCCGCGTGGCGGGCCAGGCGATGGTGGCGTTCTGGGGCGCGCCGTGGCTGCCGCCGATGGAGCGCTGGTACTCGGGCCTCTTGCCTTACCCGCTGCTGCTCCCCGCGCAGATCGTAATCATCGTCCTGATGGCGAAGATCTGCTCCGACTTCACGCGCCGCCGGGGATTCTTCGTGCAGCCGCGGCGCTTCTTCGCCGGGCCGTGGCTGTGGTTCGGCTGGATCTACCTGGGGGCCATGCTCCTGCGCCTTCCCGCGCAGCTGCTCTTCAAGCCCGACGCCCCGGTCATCCCGATCCCGTTCCACTGGGTGCTGGCCACCTTCGTCATCGCGGTCGGCCTGTGGCACAGGAGGCGCCTGCGCGGGTGAACGAGCCTACGACCGTCCTCACCGACTACGCGCTCGCCGCGGTGTCGATTTTTCTGGGCTCGAAGCTCCTCGGGAGCTCGAAGCTCTGGGCGGTGGCTTTCTTTGCGCTCGGGCTCGGCGCCGCGCTCGGCGGCACGTGGCACGGGTTCTGGGAGGATGATGCGCTGTGGAAAGCGACGACCCTCTCGGTCGGCGTCGCGAGCTTCGGCATGGTCGCCGGCTCCGCGCTCGCCACGACGAGCGGGGCTCTGCAGCGATTGCTGGTCGGGTTTGCGCTGGGGAAGATGGCGGCCTACTGCGCCTGGATGCTCTACCACGACGATTTCATCTGGGTCATCGCCGATACGGGAACCGCTTTGCTGATCGTTGCGCTCCTGCACCTTTGGCGCTTCAACGGCTGGATTCTTGCCGGTGTCGCAATCTCAGTGCTCGCGGGGCTGGCGCAGGCCGGCGGGCTCGCGCTGCACGAGCGTTTCAACGAGAACGATCTCTACCACGTGCTGCAGACCGCGGCGATGTTTGTCTTCTATCGCGGCGTCCGCGAGCTCAACAGGGCTTAGCTCACGGCGTCAAGTCGCGGGCCGCGTGGCGCCTTTGGTCCCTGGCCCACCGGCCGAATCCTTGAGCGGCAGCACGTTTGCCATGTCCTTGATCGCGGCGACTTTGGGCACGGCCTTGAATTTCGCGGACCGGGCTTGCTCCGTGGGCATCGGCTTCGCTGGCTCGTCCTTGAGCCGCGCGACCAGCCGCGCCGCCTGCTGCACGGTGCAGTCCAGAAAAACCGCGTTGATTCTGCCCATGCGCTCGACCGCCTGCAATGCCCGCTTGCGGCTGCTCTGCCTGGTCGCCAGGCGCAAGTCGCTTTCGGCGCCGCTCCACCCGGAGACCGCGTCCTTGAGCGGCTTGCGCAGATCGAGGTCGAACACGTTAAAGAAGCTCTCGGCGCCGTGAATATTGATCCCCCTCACGTCCGCGCTCGCTTCTGCAATCGCCTGCAGCAACGCTTTTGCATCCTCCTCCCACTTGGATGGCGCGTCTCCCTTGGGAAAGCTCATCGCCGTAAGCGCGGCATCGAGCGGGCCGAAGCGGAATCTGCGCCCGATCTCGAGCAGCGAGAAGGGCGCCGTCCACGCCGACGGCATCCGATCGAAGCCGGCATGCCGCTCCAACGGCAGCCGCACTTCGCTGTTCAGCTCCACGAACACCACGTTCACCTGCGATAGCTCTTCTTCGATCGTCTCGATCCTGGACACCAGCGGAATGAACGTCCGTTGCTGCTCGGTGCGGAAAGGCGCCAGCGTTCCGGCAAGCTGCTTGTCTTTTGAAGTCCTGGCCAAGGCTTCGATCTGCGCGATCCACTGCACGCCGGTGTGCACCGTGCTGCAGCGCTGCTTCAGGATCTTCCACCTGGCGCCGATGTCGACCCCGAAGATCGCAAGCGTCTGCTCGTTGCCGCACACGACCGCGTGCTCGAAGTCCAGCTTCGCCGGCAGGCGGTTCTTCGCGGGCGGCATCTGGATCTCGATGCGGTGCGTGTAGTAGCGCTCGTGCAGCCGGAACGCGGCGAACTCGGCTTCAATCTGTTGCACGGCCTCGTCGAGGCGCTCACGGGCGCGCTCGTCGGCGTCGACGTCCGGGTTGATCGGCACGCCGTCGGTGAATGCGCCCTTCTGGAACAGGTCGACGAAGAATTTGCGCAGGTCCTTCTTGTCCGCGCGGTACGCCTGCCATTCGGACATCTGGTCCGGCGGGCTGTCGAGCTGGGTATTCATGATGCATACCGCCCGGCCGACCTCATTGGAGTGAAACATGCCGAGCTCGTAGCACACCCAGTCGAGCTTCATGGTCTTGTTCGGATACGGCAGCAGGAGGATCTGGGCGGTGTGCAGCGTCTCCCGGATCGCCTGCCGCCACGCGCGTCCGCCGAGCTCGGCCGCAATGAACACTTCCAGCCTCTTGCCGGCGTCGAGGTCGAGAAGCTCTTCCTTCAGCTTCTTCGCGAGCGACTCGTTCTCGGTGCTGTAGCTGATGAACACGCCGACCTTCCCGCTGCGGCGGTTGGCTATCGTCGGATGTGACTTGGATGCGACGGCACTTATTGCGCGACGCGCGCGGACACGCTTTGCCATGGCTGCCCTCCCCCCGGAGATGCGCCTACTCTGCTCCGCCTGAAGGCAAAAATCTTATCGTCTAGTCCGAACTTGCCTAAAAACTTATCACTAAGTCCGGGCTCTCAGAAGAATGCGAGCGCGCGGGCCTCGATGCTCTGCCGCGGCGCTGCGCCGGCCGGCGTGGTCGGGTCGTCGAACGAGGTGTGCGGGGTGAAGCGCGCGCGGCCGTCCTTTTCGGAGTCGTAGACCTTGAAGACGAGCGCCTCGTCGCGGCGCATGCGCGGGAAATAGACCCAGCGGTGCCGCGGGCTGTACTTGAGCCGGTAGGTCTGGCCGACGCGGTTGGGGTAGCGGCGCTCGGCGACCAGCAGGTCTTCGGGCGCCACGCTGCGCGCGTCGGCGAGCGCGAGCGGATTCGAGGCGATCGGGTCAACGATGGCGCGCCACACCTGGATGATGGCGAAGCGCCGCGCGAGCAGCCGCTCGGCCTCGTCGCCCATGAGCTCGCGCACGCGCTGCGGCCCGGACCACTCGGTGTAGTCGTTGTGCGCCGAGAGCACCGGCTCGCGGATCAGCCTCGCTTCGCGCTCCTCCTCGCTTCCCGAGCGCAGGGTGTGGTCGAACACGACCACGCGCGCGGCGCCCGAGCGCGCCCGGATCAACGCCTCGACTTCGCGGTAGTAGACGCTCTTCAGCTCGTCGGCGTCGAAGAAGCTCTTCACCGCGGTGCGGTGCTCGACCAGCTCGAAGCCGTTCCTCTCCAGCGAAAGCTCTTCGTCCCGCCCATTGGAGATCGCCACTTCGTGAAGCTCGGCCGTGCCGCTGGTCCGGCGGCGGATGTTGTTCGGCCCGAACGTCTCGTTGACGAGCTTCTCGCCGGTGTCGGCGGTGTAGCTGATGTGCGCGTGCATCGTCGATATTCTAGAATCTAGGCCGCTGGATTGAAACCGGAGTAGACAATGAAAAAATGCATGCTCGTCCTGGCCTTGCTGGCCCTCGCGGGTTGTGACACGACGGTGAAGAAAGAAGAAACGGCCGGGCTCAATTACGGGCCGAAGCCGACGCGCTGGCGCGAGGAGATCAAGAGCTACCTCGACCTGCGCCTCCCCAATGCCAAGGAAGCGGTGGTCGAGTACCGCTCGGAGCCAAAGCAGCTCTACCAGCGCGATACGGTGCTGCGCGACAGCCAGTACGGCTGGGCGACCTGCGTGTGGGTCAACGAGAAGAAGGACGGCAAGTTCGCGGGCCCCTACCCCATGACCTTCTTCATGCGCGACGACAAGATCGTGGCGGTGAACGGCGGGCCCGACGAGAACAGCTTCGTGGCGTCGCGCTACGCGCGCGAGCAGTGCGCGCAACTTACCCCATGAGACCGGTAGAAAAGTAGCGCCTGTGGCTTAGGTCTCAATGCGGAAGAGGCGTACCGCGTTGTCGCGCCCGATCTTGCGGCGGTCGTCCTCGCTGATCGGCACGGCGTCGAACCACTTCGCCGCGTGGTCGATGTTCTCGAATGGCCAGTCGGTGGAGAAGAGGATCCGGTCGGCGCCGATCTCGAGCATGGCGCCGAGCAGGCTCTGGGTGCGGAAGTTGCCCGACACCGTGAGATAGAAGTTTTCCTGGAAGTACTCGCCGAGCTTCCTCTTCGCCGGGTAGCGCGGCGGCTGCTTCGTCCAGGCGTTGCGGTGGTCGACGCGCCAGATGCCGTAGGGCAGCCCCTCGCCCAGGTGCCCGAGGATGATCTTGAGGCGCGGGCGGGCGTCGAACAGGCCCGACGCCATCAGCCTTAGCGCGTGCACCGCGGTTTCCTGGCCGAAAGCCCAGGTCGGCCCCAGGAGCCACGGATGGCCCTCGTAGATCTGCGCCGCGCTCGGCAGCGGGTTGCGCGGATGGAGGTAGAAAGGCACGTCGAGCTTCTCGCACTCGGCCCAGAAATCCCGGTAGCGGCCGTCGTCGAGATACACCATCGAGTCCTGTTCTTTTATTTGAGAGAACCCGTTCACCAGCGCGCCGCGGAAGCCCAGCTCTTTCACGCAGCGGACCAGCTCGCGCGTGGCTCCGTCGGGGTCCTGCATGGCAAGCGCCGCGAGGCCCTGGAAGCGCCGCGGGCGCTTCTGCACTTCTCCGGCGAGAAAGTCGTTGGCGCGCCGCGCGATCGCGCTCGCGCGCGTTGAGTCCGGGAGGGCCTGCACCGCCGGCGCGTTGAGCGAGAGCAGCATGAGCTCCATGCCGTTCTGGTCCATCTGCCTCAGGCGGTAGTCCTGGATGTCGAGCAGCCGCTTCTCGAGCTCGGGCCAGACGGCGTCGCCGAGGAATCCCTTCGAGTCCGAGAGGGTCTCGGGGATCGCGAAATGCTCTTCCAGCCCGATCTTGCCTTGCATGCGCCGCTCCTCCGTGGAGTCGACGCATGTTACCGCGCGTCGTCTAGCGGAAGCGGTCCAGCATGCTCGGGTTGGGCCGCGACGCGAGCAGGGTGATCATCGCCCCGAACACCATGCCGAGGCCGAACCCGACCCCGACCGCGCTCCAGGGATTCGCCTGCACCGTGCGGTCGGCGTAGGCGGCGGCTTCGCGGGCGCGTTGCGAGGCCGTGCTCATGTACTGATCCACCGACTGGCGCATGTGGCGCAGCCGCTCTTCGGTCGAGGTCGGCACTTCCTCCACGCTGCTCGGGATCTTGGTCGACTGGGCGTATTCCATTGGCTTCCCTTTGAATAGGTGACGCCCGGACCGAGCAAACGGCGTGCCCAGAAAAAAGTCGGGCTCCGACCCCGATTTTTCTCCCGTTTTTTAGGGCGTTCCTATGTAGTCGCGCTTGCCGAGCTCGACGCCGTTCGCGCGCAGGATGTCGTACGCGGTGGTGACGTGGAAGTAAAAGTTGGGATAGGCGAAGCCGAGGAGGTACTGGATGCCGGTGAAGCTGACGTCCCTGCCGCCCAGGCGCAGCGTCACCGGGCGCTCCTCGCTGCCGTCGACCTTGTCCGGCGAAACCGACAGGATGAAGTCGATGGTCTTCGCGATGCGCTGCTTGAGGTCGGCGAGCGTCTGCTCGGTATCCTCGTGCTTCGGGATGTCGATTCCCGCCAGGCGCGCCACCGCGCCCTTGGCGCTGTCGCAGGCGACCTGCACCTGGCGCGACAGCGGAAACATGTCGGCGATGAGGCGCATGCCGGCGAGCGTCGCCGGCTCGATCTTCTTCGCCTCGCAGTACGCCTGCGCCTTGTCGAGGACGGCGGAAAGGTTCTTCAGCATGTTGGCGAAGCGCGGCGCGCTCGCCTGGTACATCGAGATCTTCATGTCGGGCCTCGGGATGAGCTTGGGCCCGCCGAGTTTAAGCGGCAAATGCCGCGGCGGACTAGACGCCGTGCAGGTTGGTCGGGCGCGGGTAGCCGTTGCCGAGGCGCTGGACCAGCTCGTCCCACATCGCGCCGGCGTCCTTGCGGAAGGCCTGCGAGGGATCCATCTCCTCGACGTACCAGTAGCCGGACTCGATTTCCTTCGCGAGCTCGCCGGGCTTCCAGCCGACGAAGCCGGCGAAGTAGCGGGCGTCGTTCGGCGTGGTCTCGATGATGCGGTCGATGCAATCGGATTCCGCGGTCACGAAGAGGTCGCCCAGCACCCGCACCGAGCCGGGCCCCGGGTCCTTGCGCACCAGCGCGAAGAGCGAGTCCATCATCTCGGGGCCGCCGAAATAGATCGGCTCGGCCACCTTCGCGGAGGGCGGGTGGTCGGGGAACACGCTCGCCATCTTGACGTCGGTCGAGCGATTGAGGATGAAGCCGGCGTGCTGGTCTTTCATCGGAAAGACGAGCAGCGCGGTATGGCTATAGGCGCCCTGCAGCGCCGGCGACGCGACGAGCAGCAGCGGCCGCGTGAGGTCTTCGGCGCGACAGACGCAGGCGGCAACGAGGAGGGCAATAAGGGCGAGGGTGCGCTTCATGGCCTCCCCCGTGATCAGTGGAGCGTACGGGCGAAGGTGCGCCCGGGCAGGAGCTCGGCCATCTCGGGCCGCTCGTCGACCAGCTCGAGCAGCGTATGCGAGACGACCTCGCACAGCTCCGCGCAGCGCTCTTCGTCGAGAAGCGGATGGCAGGCGACGTCCGCGAGGTAAAGATCGCCTTCGAGGTGGTCGACGGCACGCTCGCGGGTGACCTTCGAGGCCTGCTGCACCGAGAAGCCGTAAAGCGAGGGACAACGCCGGAACAGCGTCTCCATGCTCGCCGCCAGATCGGCTTCGAGCCGCAAGCGTTGTTGCTCTTCGTTCAGTACCCGATTCTGAAGCGTGTCCATGTCAGCCCTTTCCCCCTAAGCCTGTTGTTCTTACGGCTTGACTCTCCACTCGCTCCGCGCGCATGGCGAGGAACAAATCGCGGATATGCGGCGCCGTGGCGCGCACGCGACAGACGGCCCTCGAGAAGGAATGAACGGTTCACAAAAGCCGCGGGGCCGCGGCTTTTGTCACGTCAGCTTTATTTCAGTTTCGAAAACGATCGAAAACGAGCTTAGGCGATCTTGATGCGGCCGATTTCACCCTGCGACAGAGTGCCTGCCTGGTAGTCGGCGATCGCCTGCTCGATCTCCTGGCGGGTATTCATCACGAACGGCCCGTACTGCACGACCGGCTCGCGCAGCGGCTTGGCGGCGAGGAGCAGTACACGTGCGCCGTTGCTCCCCGCTTCCAGCCTGACGGATTCCTCATTCGAAGAAAGAAGGCCTGCCGCGCGATTGGCGACGGGTTTCTTCTCCGCGCCGACGAGCGCCTCGCCCTCGTAGACGTAGAGGAACGCATTGTGCCCCGCGGGCAGCGCGCCCTCGAACATCGCGCCCGCCTCGAGATGCACGTCGAAGTAATACGGGTCGGTGCTCCCGCCGTGGATGGGTCCCACTGTGGTGCCGAGCGTGCCGGCAATAACGCGGGTTTCCACACGCGGGCCTTTTACAGAGGGAATCTCGGTCGCCGCGATATCCCGGTAAGCCGCCGGCTTCATCTTTTCCTTCGCCGGCAGGTTGAGCCAGAGCTGGAAGCCGCGCATGCGTCCTTCGCTCTGTTGCGGCATCTCGGAATGGATGATGCCCCGCGCGGCGCTCATCCACTGCACGTCGCCGGGGCCGAGGTCGCCGGTGTTGCCGTGGTCGTCCTTGTGCTGCATGTGGCCGTCGAGCATGTAGGTCACGGTCTCGAAGCCGCGGTGCGGGTGCGACGGAAAGCCGGCGAGGTAGTCGCCGGGATCGTCCGAGAAGAACTCGTCGAGCATGAGGAACGGGTCGTGGCGCGCGAGCTGGCTCGAGCCGAGGCTGCGCCGCAGCTTGACCCCGGCGCCATCGGAGGCGGGGATCGACGGAATTACCCTTTCCAGTTTACGAGCGGTCATTGGCTCTTCCTTTCGTTTACGCCGCAAGGCGCGTCTGCGTTGCGAGCACGCGCGCACGGCCTTGGGCGGCGATCAGACTGTTATTGCGGCTGTCGGGCGAGATTGCAAGCCCTTCGGCGTAGACGAACTCGACGTCCGTGATGCCGATGAAGCCGAGGAACTGGCGCACGAACTGCGTCTGCGAATGGTCGTCGCCATAGAGGCCGCCGCGCGCCGCGAACACATACGCCTTCTTGCCGGCGAGCAGGCCCACGGGGCCCTTCTCGGTGTACTTGAACGTCTCGCCGGCGCGAGCGAGATGATCGAACCACGCCTTGAGTTGCGAGGGGACGCCGAAGTTGTACATCGGCAGACCGAGCACCAGCACGTCGGCGCGGCGCAGCTCGTCGATCAGCGCGTCCGAGTAGGCGATGACCTCGCGCTGCCCGGGAGTGCGCTCTTCCGGCTTTGCGAAGAAGGCTCCCGCGCGTGCGCCGTCGAGGTGCGGTACGGGCTCGGCTGCCAGATCCCTTTGAATGAGTTTGGCTTCGGGGTGCTGCTGGCTGAGCAGCGCGACGAACTCGTCCGCCAGGCGGCTCGACTGGCTCGCGCCGCCGAGGATGCTGGACTTGATTTGCAGGATGTTCATGAACCCTCCAATTGATCGTTGGAGGTATTCAACTATTGATCAACTCGATTAAAAAGCGGAATAATTAGCCCGTATCGTTCGATTTAATAGATAGGTTACTTAAACGAAATATGGCGATCCCGAAGATCTCGCTCGACCAGTGGACGACGCTGGTCGCGGTCGTAGAAGCAGGCGGCTACGCCAAGGCCGGCGATGCGCTTCACAAAAGTCAGTCCACGCTCACATATGCGATCCAGAGGCTGGAGGAGCTGCTCGGGGTCAAGGTGTTCGAGATCCGCGGTCGAAGAGCGGTCCTTACGCCGACGGGTGAGGTGCTCTATCGCCGCGGCAAGACGCTGGTCGACGAGGCGGCGCGGCTCGAGCACGCCGCGGGCGAGCTTGCGAAGGGCTGGGAAGCCGAGATCCGAATCGCCGTCGAGATCCTTTTCCCCACGTGGCTCCTGGTGCAGTGCCTGGGAGCGTTTTCCGCCGAGCGACCCGACACCCGCATCGAGCTCTATGAGACCGTGCTCGGCGGCACCGACGAGGCGCTCGCCGCGCGCCGCGTCGACTTCGCGATCACCTCCATCCTGCCGCAGGGTTTGCTGGGCGATGAGCTCATGCGCGTCCGCGGGGTCCTGGTCGCCGCGCCCTCGCACCCGCTGCACCATCTCGGCCGGGCGGCGACGCTCGAGGACCTGCGCCGCCATCGCCACATCGTGGTCCGCGATTCGGGCATACACCGAACGCGCACCACGGCCTTTCTCAACGAGCAGCGCTGGACCGTGTCGCACAAGGCGACCTCGCTGCATGCCGTCCTGCTGGGCCACGGCTACGCCTGGTTTCCCGACGAGGCGATCCGTGGGGAGCTCGAGCGCGGCGCGCTGGCCCCGGTGCCGCTGCGCGAAGGGGCCGAGCGCAGCGGAAGCCTTTATCTGGTCTTCGCCGACCGCGATGCCGCCGGCCCGGGCACGCTTCGCCTGGCGGACATCATTCGCGCGAAGGTCAGGGAGGAGTGCACGCGGGCGTCAGAATCTGCCCCGACCTAGCCACGGCGCCGCCCGATTGCGCGGGCATCCTGCTCAGCAACGTCCGGGGAGGATCGGCATGAAAGCCGCAGCGATAAAGATCGCAGTGATCGTGGTGCTCGCCGTCGCGCTCTTCGTGCCGGTGGCGATGATCCAGAGCCTCGTCGCCGAGCGCCAGCAGCGGCGCGACGAGGCCGTGAACGGCATCGCCGAGGGCTGGGGCAAGCGCCAGACGCTCACCGGACCCTACGTCGCCCTGCCCTACGAGCGCACCTGGACCCAGATCACGCAGGAAGTGGACGACGGCAAGGTGCGCGAGCGGCGCACCGAGCGCACCGAATCGCAGGCCGTGCATTTACCGGCGGAGAACGTGACGTGGGTCGTCTCGGCGGAGATCGGCGAGAAGGCCCGCGGCATCTACAAGGCGCGTCTCTATAGCGCGAAGCTGCAGGCGCAGGGCACGATCCGGGTTCCCGCGGCCGCCGGACTCGAGGACGGCAAAAGCCGCTACAAGTGGGGCGCGCCGCGGCTCTTGATCGGGATCGGCGACCCACACGGCATCCGGACCGCGGACTCGGTCACCGTTGGCAACAAGCGCTATAGCTTCGTTCCCGGAACAGGAGAGGCCGCGTTACCAAGTGGGCTGCATGCACCGCTACCCGACGTGCAGGTGGCCGCGTCGCAGACGCTCGCCTTCGCGTTCTCGCTCGAGCTCGGCGGGTCCGAGTCCTTGGCCATCGGCCCGCTCGGCGCAGACACTTCGGTTTCCATGCGCGCGGACTGGCCGCATCCGTCGTTCCAAGGACGGTTTCTGCCGGCGCGCCACGCCATAGGGCCCGACGGCTTCACCGCCGACTGGAAGGTCTCGCGCTTCGCCGCCCAGAGCCCTTCGCAGTCCGGCTGCCCGTGGCCGTGCGGCGTGGCGGGCGAGAGTATCGCGGTCTCGTTCATCGAGCCGGCCGGGCTCTACCAGCGGCTGGAGCGCGCCTCCAAATACGGCTTCCTCTTCATCGGCCTCACCTTCGCAGCGTTCATGCTGCTCGAGCTGCTGAGGCGGCTCGCGCTGCACCCGGTGCAATACACGTTCGTGGGCCTCGCGCTCGCGATCTTCTTCCTCCTGCTCGTCGCTCTCTCCGAGCACATTGCGTTCGCCGCGGCGTACGCGATCGCCGCAACGGCGTGCGTGGGACTCGTAAGCGCCTATCTCGTGCGCGCGCTCCACAGCGCGCGCCTCGGGCTGGGATTCGGCGCCGCGCTCGCCGCGCTCTACGCGGTGCTGTATGCGCTCCTGAAGGCCGAGGACTATTCGCTGCTCGGCGGCTCGCTCCTGCTCTTCGGCCTGCTCGCCGCGGTCATGCTCGGCACCTGGCGCGTCGACTGGTACCAGCTAATTCGGGGTCAGAGCCCGAATTCGGTTTTGCGTACGTGAAAACGAATTCGGGCTCTGACCCCGAATTCACTTGTTGAGCTGGATCCCCGCGGTCTTCAGGACCTTGTCCCAGCGCGCGATCTCGCGGCGGATGTGCGCGTCGAGCTCGGCCGGGCCGGCGCCGATCGGCTGCGAGCCGGTGGTCGCAAGGCGCTCGAGCACTTTCTCGTCCTTCAGCGCTTTAGCCGCCGCGGCGTGGACCTTGTCGACGATCTCTTTCGGCGTTTTCGCCGGCCCGAGCAGGCCGTACCAGCCGCTCACCGCGAAATCGGGCATGCCGGCCTCGGCCGTCGTAGGCACCTCGGGCAGGCCGGGGGCGCGCTTCTCGGCGGCGATCGCAAGGCCCTTCATCTTTCCGGACTTGACGTGCGGGGTGATGATCGAGATCACCGACCACATGTACGGCACGTGGCCGGCGAGCACGTCGGCCGACGCGGGGCCGCTGCCTTTGTACGGGATATACGCCGCGCGCACGCCGGCGAGCTGCTTGTAGAGCTCGGCGGCGAGGAAGCCTGCGCTGCCCGGATCGGTCGCGTAGGAGAGCTTGTCTCCCTGCGGCTTCGCCCAGGCGGTGAACTCGGCGAGCGTCTTCGCGGGCACCGAAGGGTGCGTCACCAGGACCGTGGGCTCGTGCGAGACGAGCGTGATCGGCGTGAAATCGCGCAGCGTGTCGTACGGCAGCTTGTCGACGAGCGTCGGATTGGTCGCGTGGCTGACGTAGCAGAGGAGCAGCGTGTAGCCGTCGGGCGCCGCCTTCGCCACCACGTCGCTTCCGATCACGCCGCCCGCGCCGCCGCGGTTCTCGATCACCACCGGCTGGCCGAGGCTGTCCTGGAGCGCCGGGGTGAAGCTGCGCGCGGTGATGTCGGTTCCTCCGCCCGGCGCCGCGGGCACGATCAGCCGGATCGGCCGCGCCGGATATTGCGCCAGCGCTTCCCCGCCGAGCAAGTGCGCCAGAAGCAAAGCAAAGGTTACCGCAAGCACACGTGGCATGTATCCTCCCTGGAGATTTCAGTCTAGCGTATCCGCCACCACCCAGGAGAAGCGATGCAATTCACCCGCACGAAGGTTTCACTCGCCGCCGCATCGGCGCTCGCGCTCGGCTTCGCGGCCGGCATCGCGGTCGGTCAGATGAAGCCGCCCGCCGAAAGCAAGGGCATCAGCGCCGATCAGCTGCGCTCGCTCGACCTCACCAGCGAGATCGACTCGGTCAAGGGCCGGCCTTTGCGCATGCGCCGCATCCTGCTCCTCCCCGGCGGCGTGATCGGCCTGCACAGCCACAAGGACCGGCCGACGGTGAGCTACGTCCTGCAGGGCGAGGTGACCTATCACGAGGAAGGCCAGCCGCCCAAGGTGGTGAAGGTCGGCGAGGGTCTCGCCGAGGGCAAGTCGACCACGCACTGGGCCGAGAACCGCGCCGGCGTCGCCGCGATCTGGATCGCGGTGGACATTCCCAAGGAACCCTGAGCCAAAGGCGCTGTCAGGCTGGCATGACGATCAAGCTCAACCACACCATCGTCCACTCGAAGGACCCGCGCGCCGCGGCGAGCTTCTTCGCCGAGATCTTCGGCCTCGAAAAGCCGCGGCCCTTCGGCCCGTTTCTCGACGTCGAGGTGCAGAACGAGGTGACGCTCGCGTTCCTCGACGCCGAGGACATGGAAGTCCAGGCGCAGCACTACGCCTTCCTCGTGAGCGAGCGGGAGTTCGATCAGATCTTCGGCCGCATCCAGGCGCGCAAACTCAAGTACTGGGCGGATCCCGGCCAGAAGCAGGAAGGGAAGATCAACCGCCACTACGGCGGACGCGGCGTCTACTTCGAGGATCCGAGCGGCCACCTGCTCGAGATCATCACCAGGCCCTACGGCAGCGAGCTCCCGGCCTAGCGGGCGAGCCGGGCCGCCGGGCGCGCCGATTGCAACGGCGCGGGGATGGACGAAGACCGGGTCTGCAACGCCCGCGAGCACGGCCTGAAAGGCGACGGCCAGGCGAACGATCAGCCGGCGCTCGCCGCGCTGGTCGACGAGCTCGGCCGCGCGTGCAAGGCGGACGGCCGCCCGCGCGTCATCTTTTGCCCGCCCGGGGCGTACCGCATCGCCGGCGCGACCACGGCCTGGCGCAGCGGCGTCTCGCTCACCGGCGCCGGCGAAGGCGCGACGCGTTTCATTCTGGAGAGCGACGGAGCCGCGGTCGCACTGGCCGGCTTCACCCGGCTGCAGCACGGCGCAAGCCGCGAGAACCATCTTGCGGACTGCATGTTTTTCAACTTCGAGATCGACGGTTCGCGGGTGACGCTCGACGAGTACGACCCGCGCGCCAAGGGGCTCGACCTCCAGTACATGGTGCGCGCCACGTTCCGCGATCTCTACATCCACGACGTCGCCGCGACCGGGCTGGGCTGCGACCATCTCAGCGACAGCATCCTCGAGGGGGTCTACGCCATGCGCTGCGGACGCCTCAACAGCGGCGAGCAGCCCGGCGGCGCCGGCATCGGGATCGGGATCGGCGGCTGGGAAGGAATCGAGCGCGCGAACATCACCGACTGCATCGCCCACGGCAACGCGACCAACGGGGTGTTCTTCGAGCTGCAGCGGGACATGTGGCCGCCGCCGCGCGGCATGAAGATCCTCGGCTGCCACTGCACCGGCAACCGCTTCGGCATTTCCGATTGGGGCGCCGACGGCCTCATCGTGGCGAACTGCCTGATGATCGAGAACCGCGAGTCGGGGTTCGACGTCTCGGGCCGCGGCACCGCCGGCGTGGCGGGACGCGGCGGCCTGGTCAGCGGCTGCGTGCTCGACGCAAACGGCAAGGACGGTGTGTGCCTCGACGGCACGCCGGGCCCGTACACGATCCGCGGCTGCCGCATCAGCAACAACCGGCGCCACGGCTTTTGGCACTGGCGCATGAAGGAGGGCGAGGACGCGCCTCGCGAGATCGTCCTCGAAGGCAACGACATTTTCGGCAATGCCGGTCACGGCGTGCGCTTCGAGCGCGAAGTGCTCGACGCGTGCTTGATGACCAACCGGATCCGCCGGAACGGCGCCGGCGCTTTCGCGTTCGAAGCGTCGATGCCGGGCCTGTGGCGCGAAGGCAACCGGGAGGCGTGGACCGCGTCGGACTGACCTCGCCGAGACTACCGCGCGGCGCTCGCCTGGCGCGTTTGGCCGATGCGCTCCTGCAGGGCGGACCACATGTAGGCCGGGTGCGAGTGGAAGAGCATCCCCTCGTCCGGCTCCGCGGTCAGCCAGGCGCCGCGCGCGATCTCGCGTGCGAGCTCGCCCTGTCCCCAGGTTGCGAAGCCCACGAAGTAGCGGGCCTCATGCGGAGAAGTGCGAATGACGCGGTCGAGCGCGTCGCTACCCACGGCGAGAAAGACTTCATCGATGACGCGGCGCGACCCTTCGCCGGGATCTTTGCGCACGAGCGCGTACAGCGCTTGCGTGTTCTTCGGACCGCCCAGATAGATCGGCTCGTCGACTTTCGCCGCATCCGGCTCGTCGGGAAACGCGGCGGCTACCGTTTTGCGCGTGGCGCGGTTGATGATGAAGCCGACGTGCCCCGCCGACTGCGGCATGACGAGGACGACGGCCTTGCCGTAGAAGCCCGCCGTCTGCGGCGAGGCGACGAGCAGGAGCGGCTTGTCCAGATCTTGCGCGCGCGCCGAGAACGACCCGGCCGCGATCAAACAGCCCAGCGTGAATCTAGCCAGCAACCCGGTTCTCATGCCGCCTCTCCCGGTTGTGCGCCTCCCGGCAAAGTACCGGTTTCGCCCCGTCCGGAAGAGGAATCGCGCACCCTGCCCTACAGAGTCTTTGACCCCTGAGGTTCTTTTGCAACCGCAGGCGTAATCTTCCTCACCAAGGAGGTGTCTTATGTCACGTCAACCCGGCCCCCGGATCGACCCCCCAATGGACCCGCGCATCGATCCCGACGGCAAGCGCCTGCCGATCAAGCTCGACAGCACTTCCAACGGCGAATTCGTGCCGGTGCCGCTCTCGGGCGCCAACCGCGCCGCCAACCGCTTGGCGCACGAAGCCGCTTCTGATTTTTCAAAGAAGTTGGGGTTTACCCGAAGGAAATTCCTCGTTTCTTCCTGTGGGGCGGCGAGCACGCTGCTCGCGTTCAACACCGCGAACGCGGCCGCGGGGAAGAGCGGCGGCTTCTTCGACGTCGCGCCCGAGGCGGCGCTCGACCTGCAGCTCGCGCGCGTGCAGACCGGCCCGGCGAAAGACGAGTTCATCTTCGACGTGCAGGGGCACTTCATCGACACGCCCCGCGGGCCCAAACCCGCAACTTCAGGCAATTCGAAGGGACCCGAGGTGTTCATCAAGGACGTGTTCATGGACAGCGACACCGACGTGATGGTGCTGTCGTTCACCCCTTCGACGCGCGCCGACGAGCCGGTCACCATCGAGGCGGCCGATGCGATGCGCCGCATCGTCGACAGGCTCGAAGGAACGCACCGGCTGCTGGTCCACGGGCGCGTGAACCCGAACCAGCCCGGCGACCTCGAGACGATGGACGAGCTGAAGGAGAAGTGGCACGTCAGCGCCTGGAAGACCTACACCCAGTACGGCCCGCAGGGCAAAGGCTACTTCCTCTCCGACGAGGTCGGCACGCGCTTCATAGAGAAGGCGCGCGCGCTCGGCGTGAAGACGATCTGCGTGCACAAGGGGCTGCCCTTCGGCCGCCAGTCCTACGAGCACAGCCAGTGCAGCGATATCGGCGTGGTGGCTAAGCGCTTCCCGGACGTGAACTTCCTCATCTATCACTCGGGCTTCGTCACGAGCGTGCCCGAGCAGGCCTACGACGAGAGCGGCCGCCGCGACGGAATTGATACTCTCATCACGTCTCTCCGGAAAAACAACGTTGCTTCAGGTTCCAACGTGTTTGCCGAGCTGGGCAGCACGTGGCGCTTCCTCATGCGCGAGCCCGAGCAGGCTGCGCACGCGATGGGCAAGCTGATCCGCTACTGCGGGGAGGACAACGTGCTTTGGGGCACCGACTCGATCTGGTACGGCTCGCCGCAGGACCAGATCCAGGCCTTCCGCACTTTCCAAATTTCCTCTCCACTGAGAGATCGGTTTGGTTATGCTGAAATCACCCCGTCTGTGCGCGCCAAGATCTTCGGCCTCAACGCCGCGAGGGTCTATGGCTTGAGCCCCGCCGAGATCAGGAAATACACCCGGACCGATCGGGTCTTCAGAGAAAAAACCGCGTATCAGGAGCGCCCGGATCCGCACTTCCTGACCCACGGACCCAAGACCCGGCGCGAGTTTCTTACTTTTGCGCGGGCGGAGCGACCTTGACCTCGCCGGCGAGGCCGGCCTTGTCGATCGCGCGCTGAATCTCGCCCGATTTTTTCGCGTCCTCGACGAAAGTGGCGACGTACTGCGCCGCTGCCGGCCGGTTCTTCGGCAGCGCGAAGGCGAGCTGCAGCCCCGAGAACGCGTCGTCGAGCAGGCGCGAGCCCGGCAGCGTCTGCGCGCGAGCGCGCAGGATGAAACGGTTCTGCGCGTAGCCCTCGGCCTTTCCCTCGCGCATGAGGCCGAAGGCGTCGTTCTCGTTGTCCGACGCGACGACCTTGGCGTTCTTGAGCGTGCGCTCGAGGATCATGAGCGGCGCCGCGTTCTTCACCGCAGCGACGCGCATGCCCGGCTTGTCGAAGTCGGCCATCGTGCGCGCGCTCGAGCCCGGCGGCACCAGGATGGTGAGGAAGCCGTCGGCGGCGAGGTGCGCCGGGGCGAAGTCGACCAGGCTGCGGCGCGCGGGGTCGATCGCCACCACCGCGACGTCCCAGGTGTTGGTGGCCGCGTCTGCCATCAGCTGCGGGATCGCCGGGTAGTCGATGATCCTGGCCGGCACGCCAGCGCCGGCGGCGAGCGCTCGGCCGAGGTCGACCGTGGTGCCCTTGACCTCGCCGCTCGAAGCGTCCTTCACGCCGATGATGGGGTTCGACGTCAGCACGGCGACCCTGAGCGTGCCCGACGGGGCGAGTTGACTCTTCGCCTCCGGTGACGGGGCCGGCGGGGTCTGCGCGCAGCCAGCCGCGAGGGCGAATGCGCCGATCACTGCGATCTTCTTCATGGGTTTAGTAGAATGAAACCGCCATGCTATACGACTTGTTATTGCGCGGGGGCCGGGTCATCGACCCGGCCCAGAGCCTCGACGGCGCCTACGACGTCGCGATCCGGGAGGGCCGCATCGCCGCGGTGCTGCCGTCGATCGCGCCCTCGAGCGCGCGCGAGACGATCGACGTCTCGGGCAAGCTGGTGCTGCCCGGACTCATCGACACGCACGCGCACGTGTTCCAGTACGTCACCGGCCGCTTCGGCCTCGAGGCCGACCTTTGCGGCGTGCGCTCCGGCGTCACGACGCTCGTCGACCAGGGCGGCCCTTCGTGCATGACGCTGCCCGCCTTCCGCGAGTTCGTGGTGCAGGCGAAGAAAAGCCGCGTGGTCGTGTTTCTCTCGGCCTACCTCGTGGGCGGGATGGAGGGGCATTTCTACCCCAACCTCTACCGGCCCGACTGCATCGACGTCGACGCGACGGTCAAGTCGGCGAACGAGAACCGCGACATCGTCAAGGGCTTCAAGGCGCACGCCGAGCTCGGCGGCTTCGCGCGCTGGGGCATCGAGTCGATCCGGCTCTCGGCCGAGATCGGGAAGCAGGCCAACCTTCCGGTCTACATCCACTTCGGCCAGCTCTGGGACCTGCCTGAATCGGGAGCGAACGGCGTGGACCCGGACACCATCCTCGAGCAGGTCGCGCCGCTTCTGAAGCCCGGCGACATCCTCGCGCATCCTTTCACCCGGCATCCCGGCGGCTTCGTGGGTCGCGACGGCAAAGTCCACCCGATCGTCAAGGAAGCGCTCGCGCGCGGGCTCAAGACCGACGTCGGCCACGGCTCGCACTTCAGCTACCGCATGGCGCGCATCGCGCTCGACGCCGGCATCGTGCCCGACACGCTCGGCGCCGACATGCACGGCTACAACACTCGTGTTCCTGCGCCAAGAGGAACACCGAGCGAGCACCCCGATAAGGAGCACATGTTCTTCGGCCAGACGCGCTTCTCGCTCGTCTCGGCGATGAGCTCGATGCTCGCGCTCGGCCTGCCGCTCGAGAAGATCGTGCCGATGGTCACCACGAACCCTGCGCGCATGCTCGACATGCAGGGCGAGGTCGGCAACCTCAAGCCGGGCGTCGCCGCCGACGTGAGCGTGCTGCACGACGAGCGCGGCCGCTGGACCCTGCGCGACAACGAAGGCACCACGCTGCGCACCGAGCGCATGCTGCGGCCGGCTTTCTGCCTGCGCCAGGGTGCGCGCCACGACGCGGACGCCTCGATCCTGCCGCCGCTCGCGGTAGCGGCGTGACCGCGAAGGGCGTCGGGGCTCGGCTCCCGCGCAAGGAAGACGAGCGGTTCCTGCGGGGCCAGGGCGAGTACGTCGCCAACATCCGGCTTCCCGGCATGCTCGAGGTCGCCTTCGTGCGCTCGCCCATGGCGCACGCCACGATGAGTGGAATCACCAAGCCCTCGGGGCTGGAGACGCTGGTCTTCACCGCCGAGGACCTCGAAGGCGTCCAGCCGATCCGCGCCGTCTCGGGCCTCAAGGGCTTCAAGGCTTCCGAGCAGCCGATCCTCGCGCGCGGCAAGGTGCGCCAGGTCGGCGAGCTCGTCGCGATGTGCGTCGCCCAGACGCGGGCCGAGGCCGAAGACCTCGCCGATGCGACGGAAGTCGCTTTCGAAGAGCTGCCCGCGGTCGTCGACATGCTTCAAGCGCGCACCAATCCGCCCGCGCTGGTGCACGAGGAGTGGGAGGACAACGTTTTTCTCGAATCCCTGGTGGACGACGATCTGTCTGCCATTGAGAAAGAAGCAAAAGTGAAAATAAGGCGGCAGATCCGCACTGCCCGCCAACATATGTCGCCGATGGAAGGCCGCGGCGTGGTGTGCGAGTGGAACCGGCGCCTGGGACAGCTCGTGATGCACAGCGCGGCGCAGATGCCGCACGTCAACCGCGCCGGCCTCGCCGAGTGCCTCGGCATCGACCAGGGCGCGATCCGCGTCATCGCGCCCGATGTCGGCGGGGGTTTCGGCTACAAGGGGATCCTGCTTCCCGAAGAGGTGGCGCTCGCGTGGCTGTGCCGGCGGCTGGGGCGGCCGGTGCGCTGGATCGAGGACCGGCGCGAGCAGCTCTCGGCCAACGCCAACTGCCGCGAGCACCACTACGACCTCACGCTCTATGCCGATGCGAAGGGGAAGATCCTCGGCCTCGACTGCGAGGCCACGGTCGACTCGGGCGCGTATTCCTCGTACCCGTTTTCGGCGTGCCTCGAAGGGGCGCAGGTGAGCTCGATCCTCCCCGGCCCCTACAAGATGGACCGCTACCGCTGCCGCACCTGGTCGGTCGCGACGAACAAGGCGCCGATCCTGCCCTACCGCGGCGTCGCGCGCACCGGCGTGTGCTTCGCGCTCGAGCTCATGGTCGACGCCGCCGCGCGCGAGCTCGGCATCGAGCCGCACGAGATGCGGCTCGCCAACCTGGTGCAGCCCGCCGAGATGCCGTTCAACAACATCACCAAGAAGCACTTCGACAGCGGCGACTATCCCGAGGCGGTGCGGCGCGCGGCCGACATGATCGGTCTTGCCAAGATACGAGAAAAACAAAAATTGGAAAATCCGAAAGGTTCTTCCGGAGAAACCCCTGCAAGGCGTATCGGCGTCGGCTTTTCCATCTACTGCGAGCAGGCGGCGCACGGCACCTCGGTGTACTACGGCTGGGGCATCCCGATGGTTCCCGGCCACGAGCAATGCGCGGCGCGCCTCACGCCCGACGGCGTGCTCGAGCTTCGCATCGGCGCGCATTCGCACGGCCAGGGCATGGAGACCACGCTCGCCCAGGTTGCCCACACCGTGCTGGGCGTGAATCCCAATGATGTAAGACTCGTTCACGGCGATACGGCGCTCACGCCCTACTCCACCGGCACCTGGGGCTCGCGCAGCATGGTGATGTCGGGCGGCGCCGTGGCGGCGGCGTGCGATGCGATCGGCGCTCGCGTAAAGGCGATCGCCTCAAGACTCCTGGAGGTTTCTGCTGCCGACCTCGTGCTTCAGGACGGTTTTGTCCGCGTGGAGGGAACCGACCGTAGGCTGGCCCTCGCCGAAGTCGCGCACGTCTGGTACCGCAAGCCGCAGCTCCTCCCGCCCGACGTCGATCCGGCGGGACTCGAAGCGACCGCGGGCTACAAGGCCAAGGTCGACACCGGCACCTTCAGCTACGCGTGCCACGCGGCGAGCGTCGCAGTCGACACCGAGACCGGCCAGGTCGAGATCCTCGATTACGTGATCGTCGAGGACGGCGGCACGCTCGTGAACCCGATGATCGTCGACGGCCAGGTTTACGGCGGCACGGCGCAGGGCATCGGCACCGCGCTCTACGAGGAAATGCCGTTCGACGCGCAGGGCCAGCCGCTCGCCACCACGCTCGCGGACTATCTGCTGCCGAGCGCCGCCGAGGTGCCCGCGATGCGCATCGACCACCTCGAGACGCCCTCGCCCTACACCCGCTTCGGCCAGAAGGGCGTCGGCGAAGGCGGCGCCATCGCGCCGCCGGCGGCGATCGCCAACGCGGTGAACGACGCGCTCGCGCCGCTCGGGGTCGAGATCACCGAGTCCCCGCTCACGCCGCGGCGCATCGTCGAAGCGCTGCTCAGGGTGGGCCAATGAGGGCGGGCCGATGAAAGCGCCCGCTTTCGACTATGCGCGCCCGAGGGATGTTGCGGAGGCGGTGAAGCTCCTCGCCGAAGGCGGCAGGGCGGCCGCCGGCACGCAATCGCTCGGCCCGATGCTCAACCTGCGCGTTGCACACCCGACCCTTCTGGTCGACCTCCGGGGAATCGAAGAGCTTCGTTCCGTTTCGGAAGACAAGAGCGCGGTCACGCTCGGTGCCTGCATCACCCACGCGCAAATCGAAGATGGGAAAGTTCCCGATCCCACCGGCGGGATGATGGCCTCGGTCGCCGCGAGCATCGCGTACCGCGCGGTGCGGAACCGCGGCACGATCGGCGGCAGTCTCGCCCACGCCGACCCGGCCGCCGACTGGCCGAGCGCGCTCACGCTTCTGAACGCCATTGTTCTCGTTGCCGGTCCCAAGGGCAGGCGCGAGACACCGGTCGAGTCGTTCGCCACCGGGATCTTCACCACGGTCCTCGCCGCCGACGAGCTCATCGTGGCGCTGCGCATCCCGAAGCGCTCACGGCGTGCGCGCTACGGCTACTGGAAGTTCTGCCGCAAGGCGGGGGAATTCGCCCACGCGATCGGCGCGGTGCTGCACGACCCGGAGACCAGCGAGTCGCGCGCCGTCGTCGGTGCATTGGCCGGCCCTCCGCGCCTCGTCGATGAAAAGACTTTCGATGTCGCGGACATCGGCGAAGACGCCTATTCGCGCCGGCTCCATGCGGTCGCGCTCAAGCGGGCTTTCGCCCAGATCCAATAGGATTCTTATGCTTCGACTTCTGCTTCTCACAGCCGTCCTCCTTGCTCCTCCTGTTTCAAAAGCGCAATCGTGGCCGCAGAAGCCGGTGCGCGTGATCGTGCCGTTCGCGCCCGGCGGGGCGTCCGACCTGATGCCGCGCGTCGTCGGCGAGAAGCTCACCGCGATCTGGGCCCAGCCGGTGGTGATCGAAAACCGCCCGGGCGCAGCGGGGAACATCGGCATGGAAGCGGGCGCGAAGTCACCGCCGGACGGCTACACGCTGCTTGCGGCGCCGAACGGGAACCTGGTGGTGAACCCGCACATGTATTCAAAGCTCTCCTACGACGTGTTCAAGGACCTCGCGCCGGTCACGCGGATCGCCGCGGTGCAGAACGTGCTCGTGGTGAACCCTGAAGTGCCGGCGAGCTCCATGAAAGAGCTCGTCGCGCTCGCTCGCGCCAAGCCGGGCACGCTCAACTTCGCCTCGCCGGGCAACGGCAGCCAGGCGCACGTCGGCGTCGAGCTGCTCAAGATGCAGCTCGGACTCGATCTCGTCCACCTGCCCTACCAGGGCGTCGGCCCCGCCATGAAAGACCTCCTCGGCGGCCGCATCCAGCTCATGCTCGCGCAGGTGCCTTCGGCGCTGCCGCAGATCAAGGCGGGAAAGCTGCGAGCGCTCGGCGTCGCGAGCAGTGTGCCGCTCGCGCAACTTCCCGACGTGCCGACGATCGCTGCCGCGGCCGGCCTCCCGGGCTACGAGGCGGTGTCCTGGTACGCGCTCATGGCGCCCGCGGGCACGCCAGGAGAAGTCATCGAAAAAATCTGGTCGGATACAGCGAAAGTCCTGCAGGTCCCCGAAGTGCGCGAGCGGCTCGCCGCGATGGGCGCCGAGCCCTCGGGCGAGCCGCCCGCAGAGCTGGCGAAGCGGATCAAGATGGAATACGACCGCTGGGGCGAAGTCGTGCGTAAGGCAAACATAAAAGCCGATTGATGCTGGCGAATGCCCGCATGTACTCAGTGACGCCGGCGGCAGCCGAGGCCTGGCGCGCGGTCATCGGCTGGGTCACGCGCGAAGCGGGCGTGCCGGTGGAGTTCGTCGAGCACGGGCCGCCGAAACTTCTCTCCGACCTGTGGGCGCGCGACGACCTCGGCGTGGTGCAGATGTGCGGCCTGCCGGCGTCGCTCCGCAGGCCCGCGCCGACCGTGCTCGCCGCGCCGCAGCCGAGCCTGCCGCGCTACCAGGGCAAAGCGATCTACATGAGCGACATCGCGGTGCGCGCCGATGCGCCGTTGCGGACGCTCGAGGAAACCTTCGGCGGCGTCGCCGGCTACACGCTCAAGGACTCGCAGTCGGGCTACTTTGCTTTCCGCAGCCTCCTGCTCACGAAATACCCGGACGCGAAGTACCGGCAGATCGTCGGCGGTCTCCTCAATCCCCGGGGCGTTATTCAGGCTCTCGTCAACAAGAAAATCGATGTGGGGCCGCTGGACGGCTATGTCTTCGACCTGCTGCGCGCCGGCGACCCGCAGCTCGCTTCGCAGGTTCGCGTCGTCGCCGTCACCGACCCGACGCCGATGCCGCCGCTGGTTGCGACTGCCTCTTTAAAAGACGGCCAAACGGAAAAACTGCGATCCGCGTTCCGAGCAGTTCACGAAGAAAGATCACTGGACGACGCGCGCCAGACCCTGCTCATTGAGAAATTCGTAGTCCCCGATCTCTCGGTCTACGACGAAACGAAGCGCCGCGCCGAGCGCGTGGAAAAGGGGCCCCCGTGGCCCTGACGCGGGTGCGCATGACGGTGAACGGCCAGCCGGTCGACGAGCAGATCGAGCCGCGCACGCACCTCGCGGACTTCCTGCGCGAGCGCGGCGGCCTCACCGGCACCAACCTCGGCTGCGAGCACGGCGTATGCGGCGCGTGCACGCTGGAGATCGACGGCGCCCCGGCGCGCTCGTGCATCACCTTCGCCGTGGCTTGCGAAGGCGCCTCGGTGCGCACGATCGAGGGCTTCGCCGAGGACCCGGTGATGGCCGAGCTGCGCGCCGCGTTCACCGCCGAGCACGCGCTGCAGTGCGGCTATTGCACGCCGGGCATGCTGGTCACCGCGCGCGACATCGTCCTGCGCCTGCCCGACGCCGACGAGGCGCGGATCCGCCGCGAGCTCTCGGGGAATCTCTGCCGCTGCACCGGCTACGTCGGCATCGTGCGCGCCATCCAGCGGGTGCTCGCCAGGAGAGAATCGGGGTCAGACCCCAAATAGGTTGAGGTTGGATGTAGGTTGAGGCTCGATGTCGTCATTTCATCGTCCCATGAAACATCGATGCAGAATTGCCCGGATGATCGCCGTCCATAGGGGGCGCGAATGGAACCTGCAGCGAGCGATCTGGATATCCTGACGGAGCTGAACCGGAACTACGTCCGCTCGGCCGAGCAATCGGACGTGGGCTGGTACGCCGAGAATCTGGCGGAGGACTTCCTCGCGAGCAGCGTCGACGGCTCGATTATCGATCGCGCGCAGTTCCTGGCGCGGGCGGCCCGACCCTACGCCGGCTCGCAGCCCGAAGCGCGGGACGTGCGCATCAGGCTCCTTGGCGAGGTCGCGCTCATCCACGCGGGGTTCAGGTACACGAAGCCCGACGGCACGGCGGGAAGCGGGCGGTACACGGACGTGTGGGCGCGCCGTGCCGGACGATGGGTCTGCGTTTCCGCGCACTTCAACCGCTTTTGAGGGAGCCGCCAATGCAAGACGCCGCCCGCAATCCCGCTCCAGGCGACCCCCTGGAAGCGCTGCAGCGGCTGAACGAGGGCTACATCCGCTCGGTCAGGACCTCCGATGTCGGCTGGTTCGAGCAGAACCTGTCGCACGATTTCGTGAACAGCAATCCCGACGGGTCATTGGTCGATCGGGCCGGCTTCCTCGCGCTGATCGCGCAGCCGTGCCCGGTTTCCCAGTTCGCCGCCGAGGACGTGCGCATCAGGCTCCTGGGTGACATCGCGATCATCCATGGGCGCACTGTCTACAGGAAACCCGACGGCGAGGCGGGGGCCGGCCGCTATACCGACGTTTACGAATCGAGGCAGGGACGCTGGGTTTGCGTGTCTGCCGACGTCACGCGCTGCTGAGGCGGCGTTACAGAAAAGTTGCTCCGATGTGGTTCTCTCGCGGGGGTCGACACCAGCAATCCGCTGATCCACGCCGCCGGGCACCACGGTGCCGGCGCGCTGAAAGAGCTGCTTCGCTCGATTCCTGCGTAGAAGCGGCACGTTATAGAACGCATGTTGTGCAGTTAGTCCGGTCGGCACTTATCCAATTTTCCGATCCGGAACAACTTCACCGCTGTCCGCGGCCGCGCTTGCTAGTGTCGGCGTCAATGAAGATCACCTACGATCCGCCGCCGCCGCCGCCCGGCTTGCTCAGCCGAATCCTCGAAACCCTCGCCGCTATGGCTCTCGCCGGCCTCGCAGTACTGCTGCCGCGCTGGCGGTAACAGAAGTACGATGCTCCCCGGGGATCCTCGGGGAGCTCATGCGCACAGGCACCGATCGCTTCAAGGCATCGCTCGCGCGGGCTAAGGCCGCGCACCTCGACACGCTGCTGAAGAACGTCGCCGTCGACGAGGAGCGCGAGGCAACCCCCGCGCAGGTCGAGGCGCGGCGGCTCGCCATCCAGCGCAACGTCGCCGACCCGCTCGCCGCGCGCGTGCGCCTCGAGCGCATTCTCAAGGGCAACGACCTCTCCGACATCTCGTACCTCGAGCAGGGCCTCGCCGCGGCGCGGCCGGTCTGCCGCATCGTGCTGCGCAAGAACGACAGCCTCGTCGGCTACGGCACCGGCTTCCTCGTCGCGCCGGGCGTGCTCATGACCAACCAGCACGTGTTCGAGGACGCGTCGTGGATTCGCGAAAGCATCGCCCAGTTCCGCTACGAGCGCGACGTGCACGGCCTGGAGCTCGGCTCGGTCGACTTCGCCCTGCGCCTGACGCCTGCGCCGCTCATCTCCGCCGAGCTCGACTTCGCCCTGGTCCAGGTCGAGCCGCGCTCGCTGCGCGGCGAGGCGCTCGAGCCGTTCGCGTGGCTGCGCCTCGACCCGACGCCGGGCAAGGCGTTCGTCGGCGAATACCTGACGATCATCCAGCACCCGAAGGGCGAGCGTAAGCAGATCTGCGTGCGGGAGAACAAGCTCCTCAAGTACGCCGACAGGAATCCCTACGTCTGGTACGAGACCGACACCGTGTCGGGCTCGTCCGGCTCGCCGGTGTTCAACAACTCGTGGGACGTGGTGGCGCTGCACCACAGCTCGGTGCCGGAAACCAAGCGCGTGAAGGGGAAGGACGTCTGGCTGACGCGCGACGGCAAGGTCTGGGCCGCCGACATGGGCGAGGACGAGATCGCGTGGAAGGCGAACGAGGGCGTCCGCGTGAGCCGCATCGTCGAGCACCTCTCGTCGAAGCACGCGACGCATCCGCTCGCGCGCGCCGTATTGACCGCCAAGGATCCTCGCGCCTCTCATACCTTTAGTGAAAAGGAAAGCACCGTCGATCTCGGTGCGATCCAGGTGCGCCGCGACAGCACGGGCGCGCTGAGCATTTTCATCCCCGCAGCCGTGCCCGCCGTTGCCGAACCTGAAGAAACGGAAGAACCGGCGGCCCCGCTCGTCGCGCCGCAGGGCTTGCCCGTCCTCGAGAAGGTCGTCGTCAACCAGACGAACTACGCCAAGCGCAACGGCTACAGCTCGAGGTTCCTCGGCGCGGGCGCCACGGTGCCGCTGCCCAAGGTCGCAGCCGAGACCTTCGGCAAGCTGTTCCTGCTGCCGGGCAAGAAAGCGGAGCTCAAGTACTGGAACTACAGCGTGCTGCTGAACCGGACGAGGGCGCTCGCGTACTTCTCGGCCGCCAACGTCGACGCGGCGAAGTTCCGCGGCAACCGCGACGCGGACGGCGACACCTGGTTTCGCGACACGCGGGTCGACGCCGTCGACAAGGCGGCGCAGACGGGCAACGAGTTCTACAAGAAGCAGAGCACGTTCGAGGCCGACCGCGCGCTCAACCCCTTCGACCAGGGTCACCTCACCCGCCGCAGCGACCTGCAGTGGGGTCCGAGCGACGCGACCGCGAAGCGAAACGGCGACGATTCGTACCACTTCACCAACTGCACGCCGCAGCACTGGCAGTTCAACCAGAACAGCCGCGCGACGCCGGCGACCGGCATCTGGTTCCGGCTGGAAGACGCCGCGATCGCGTCGCTCGCCGACGGCGCGACGCGGCTCTGCGTCATCAACGGGCCGGTGTTCGACGCGCCGCTCTGCAAGGCCGGAACCGACGGGCGCCTGCGCCTGGACCTCAAGGGCAAGCGCATGCCCGACGAGGCCTTCGGCGGCGTCAAGATCCCGAAGCAGTTCTTCAAGGTCATCGCCTATGTCTCTGGCCAGGCGCTGAAAGCGAAGGCCTTCGTGGTGACGCAGGAAGACCTTCTCGCCGGCATCGCGCGGCTTCGCCCGGAGGAGGCGGCCCTGAGCGCCCTCGAGATCCGGCTCTACCAGGTGCGCATCGCCGAGCTCGAGCAGCTCACCGGCCTCGACTTCGGCCCGCTCTCCGCGCACGACGCCAAGCCCGGCCAGGAATCGCTGGTGCTCGACCAGGGCTTGCCAATCGTCGACGCAGCGCAGATCCTGTTTTAGATTGTCGTCTGGGAGGAAGACAATGAAGTGGCCAATGAAGTCGCTACTCGTCGGGGCGGTTCTCGCCGCAGCCGCGGGCGCCGCGCTCGCTCAATCGCAGCCTTTCCCTTCGCGTCCGATCACGCTCATCTCGCCCTTCCCGCCCGGCGGGTCGACCGACGTGGTCGCGCGGGTGATGGCCGAGCGCATGCGGCCGCTCCTCGGGCAGTCGGTCGTGGTCGAGAACGTCGGCGGCGCGGGCGGCAGCATCGGCGTCGGGCGCGTGGCGCGCGCTGCGCCCGATGGCTACACCATCGACCTCGGCCAATGGGACACCCACGTCGGCAACGGCGCGGTCTACAACCTGCCCTACGACCTGCAGAAGGACTTCGAGCCGATCGGGTTGCTCACGCTCAACCCTCAGCTCCTCCTCGCGAGGAAGAGCATTCCCGCGCAAAACCTGAAGGAGCTCGTGGCGTGGCTGAGGGCGAACCTCGGCAACGTCACCCTCGCCAACCAGACCGCCGGGGCGCAGGTCGCAGGCGTCCTGCTGCAGCAGGCGACCGACAGCAAGGTCATGTTCGTGCCCTACCGCGGCGGCGGCCCGGCGATGCAGGACCTCGTCGCCGGGCACATCGACCTCCTCGTCATCCAGGCCGCCGCCGGCCTGCCGCAGGTGCGTGCGGGAACCATCAAGGCCTTCGCGAATCTTTCGCCGAGCCGCTCGTTCGCCGTGCCCGGGATCCCGACCGCGGACGAGGGCGGCGTGCCCGGGCTTCACATTGCGGGGTGGTTCGGCTTCTTTGCGCCGAAGGGCACGCCCGCGGAGCCCATCTCCCGGCTGAACGCCGCGATGGTGCAGGCGCTCGCCGACCCTGCGGTCCAGGTGCGGCTCGCCGAGCTCGGGCTGGACGTTGCCTCTCGCGAGCTGCAGACGCCGGAAGGGCTGGCGGCATTCCACAAGGCGGAGATCGAGAAGTGGTGGCCGATCATCAAGGCCGCCGGCATCAAGGTCGAATAGCTCTAATTCGGGGTCAGAGCCCGAATTCGTTGTCACGTACGTGTGAACGAATTCGGGCTCTGACCCCGAATTAGAAGGATTTCTTGATCCTTATTCTTGATCTGCAAGGCCCCAGTAAGCGCCAGACGGGGCCGTCCGCCAGATGGGGTCAGACCCATTTGTCTTCACGAGCCGTCGATATACTCTTCGGCGCATATGAGAACGCGCGCAGTTGCCGCGGTGCTCGTCGCATGTCTGGTCGCCGGCTGCCACGGCGGCGGCGACGATAGCCCGCCCCCGAACCCGGGCACCGCGGGACAGCAGTTCGTCGTGACTCCGGCCAACATCGGCTTCGCCGCCGCGGGGACCGGCTCGCCGATCCCGGCCGCGCGGACCGTCATGGCGACCGTCACCGGCCCGACCGGCGGAACGCTCTTCGCGCACCTGGTTGTCAGCGGCGCGGCGGTCGATGCGACGACGAGCACCGTCGAGATCCTGAATCCGACCCAGGCGCGCATCACGGTCCGCCCCGCGTCGCCCTCGGTGCTCGGGCCCGGCAAATTCACGAGCACCATCACGCTCATCGCGTGCAGCACCGACTCGGCGTGCTCGGGCGCGCAGATCGGAGGAAGCCCGGCGACCATCAACGTCGCCTACCAGATCGGCGCCCAGACGCCGCCGCCGGAAAGCCTCGCGCCGTCGGTCGGCGCGGCCAGCGTGCAGGGCGACGTCGTGCTTCGCGGCACCGGCTTCGGCTCGGTCACCTCGGTCACCTTCGGCGGCACGCCCGCGGTGGACGTCGCCGCGTTGAGCGACAGCGAGATCCGCGCGACCTACCCCGCGCTCGCCGCAGGAACTCTCAACATCAGCCTGAACGCGAACGGGAGCGCGGTGCCGTTCGGCCAGTCGCTTACGCTCGTCCCGGCGGGAACGCTGGCGGCCGCGCAGCTCGCCTACGTGACGACGCCGCAGAACATGCGCGGGCTCGCTTTCGATCCGGTGACGCAGACGCTCTTCGTCGGCGTCGGCTTCTCCTCACCGACCAATAACCAGGTCCTGAGCTATACGTTCGCCTCCGGCCTCTGGCAGCTGCCGCAATCGGCGACGGTGGCGAATCTCAGGAATATCGCGTTATCGCTCGACCGCGCGCGGCTCCTTGCGCTCACCGATACGTCGGTCGTCGAGCTCAGTCCCACGTCGCTGATCGTCCAGGCGACAACGCTTCCCGGCGATGTAAATACGACAACGCCTGACGCGTTCCTCAAGGGCATCGTCCCCACGAACGACGGCCAGGCGTTCATCACCAGCAGCAGCCCGACCACCACCGGCCGGCACTGGCTCTACAACGTCGCCGCCCGCAGCATCACCGGTCCGTTCAACAGCTATGCCTTCCCCGCGACCGGCGGGCCGGACAACGGCACCCGCGCGGTCATCGTGCAGGGCGGCGCGGCGCTGCCGGTGCAGCAGTACAACGCCTTTACCGGCCTGGTCAGCGCCTCGACGGTCTCGCTGTCGCATTTCCACCCGGTGGCCGGGCGCGTGGAGAACATCAACCTGCCGGCCTTCGACCGCAACGGCAGCCGCATGCTTGTCGCCGCATTCAACGGCGGCACTTTCCACGCCGTCTACGACGCGAACTTCGACGAGCTCGGCCGCGTGCCTTCGGGCGACCTCACCGCGACCACCGCGGCCTACGCGATCTCCCCCGACGCGGCGCGCGCCTACATCCTCCAGATCGGCGCCGGCATCTGCCGCGTGCGCGCGTTCGATCTCAAGACGTCTCCCGGCGCGGGCGTGCAGTACCCGGAAGTCGCCCTCACCGGCTTCCCGATCAACCTCAGCCCGAACTGCCCCGGGAGCGCGTTCGACACGCCGAGCCGCATCCTCCTCAATCCGCCCGGCGACACGCTCTTCATCGCCGGCGATAGGCTCATCCGGGTGGTGCGCCTGCCAGGCTGAAAATCGGGCTCTGACCGCGATTTTCCTTTTCCGGTTTCAGGACGATCCGATAAACCGCGCCCTCCAGGGCAGCGCCATAATCCTTCGCTCCTTGGGAGGGGTCATATGCTCATCTCGGTCGTCAACCACACGCAGGACCTGAAGGACGAGGAAGTGCAGTTCGCGCTTCGCGCGATCAACCGCCAGATCACCGAGGATTTCGCGCCGTACTGGCACATGAGCGCGAACCTGCGGCTCGAGGGGAAGGCGGGCAAGCAGCCCGACCCCAAGACGCTGCGGGAGCTGCGCGGCGACGCGGTGCTCTACATCTGGGACGGCGAGGACGGCGACGACGCCCTCGGCTATCACGACCAGACCCAGCTCGGCATCCCGTACGGTTTCGTGTTCACCAAGCTGGCGAAGGAGCTCGACGAGAGCTGGACCGCGACCCTGTCGCACGAGGCGCTCGAGCTTCTCGCCGACCCGGATGCGAACCTGCTCGTGCAGGGCCCGCATCCCAACGACAGGCGCCGGGTCGTGTTCCACTGGTTCGAGATGTGCGACGCCGTGCAGGACGAAAGCTACGAGGTGGACGGCATCGAGCTCTCGAACTTCCTGCTGCCGCTCTACTTCACCAGCACGCAGGAGACCGGCTCGCGCAACGATTTCCTCGGCCGGCTGCACGACGGCAATGCCCTGCGTTCCTTCGGCATCAATCCCGGCGGGTACATCGGCTTCTTCGACCCGAAGACGCACGACCACACGACGGTATCGCTGGACGGCGACAAGAGGGCGGAGCAGCGCCTTGCGATCAAGGCGCGCTTCAAGCGCGGGCGCCGCGGCATGCGCTACCGGATGGGCCCCGACCTCGCCAAGCGCCGCGAGCCGCCGGTCGAGCGCGCAATCCAGGTGCTGAAGCACAGCGGCCACGCCGAGGCGCAGGCCGAGCGCAAGCGCAACTAGGAACGGAAAATCGGGGTCAGACCCCGATTTCCTCGAATTGGGGTCCGACCCCGATTTCTAGCCGCCCAGGTACGCCCTTTTCACCTCCGGATCGTTCAGGAGCTCCTTTCCTGTCCCCGCGCGGGTCACCCGCCCCTGCTCCATCACATAGGCGCGGTCGGAGAGCTCGAGCGCGGCGAGCGCGTTCTGCTCGACCATCATCACGGTCACGCCCTCGGCGCGGATGGCGGCTACGATGTCGAAGGTGCGCTCGACGATGTTGGGCGCGAGCCCGAGCGAGGGCTCGTCGAAGAGCACGAGCTTGGGCCGCGACATGAGCGCGCGCGAGATGGCGAGCATCTGCTGCTCGCCGCCCGAGAGCGTGCCGGCGGCCTGGTCGCGGCGCTCGGCGAGGATCGGGAAGCGCTCGTAGAGGCGCCCGAGGTCGGCGTCGATGCCCGCGCGATCCTTGCGCAGGTAGCAGCCCATCTGGAGGTTCTCGCGCACCGTCATGTAAGGGAATACGCGCCGGCCCTCGGGGCAATGCGCGATTCCCAGACCGAGAATTTTCCTGGGGGAAGCGCGCGTGATGTCCTCGCCCTCGAACGTGACCTTGCCGCCGGCAGCGCGCACGACGCCCGAGATCGCCTTCAGCGTCGTGGTCTTCCCCGCGCCGTTCGCGCCGATCAGGCTGACGAGCTCGCCCTTCCTCACCTCGAGCGACAGGGCGCGCACCGCCGCCACTTTCCCGTAGCGGCAGTCCAGGTTTTCCACGTTAAGCATTACCCCCCACGACCCGACGGAAACGTTCACCTAAATAAGCCCGAATGACCTCCGGGTCGCGCTGGATCTCGGCCGGCGTGCCGTCGGCGATGATGCGCCCCTGCGACAGGCACACCACGCGGTCCGACACGCCCATCACCATCTTCATGTCGTGCTCCACCAGCAGCACCGTGATGCCGAGCTTGCGGATCTCCGCGAGCTTCGCCATGAAGCCCGCGGTCTCCGACGGGTTCATGCCCGACACCGGCTCGTCGAGCATCAAGAGCTTCGGCTGCGCCGCGAGCGCGATCGCCACCTCGAGCAGGCGCTGGTCGCCGTAGGGAAGCGCGCTCGCCTGCTCTTTCTCTCTCTTTCCCAGACCGACAAAGCCGAGGATCTTTCGGGCTTCTTCAATGAGCTCGCGCTCCTCCCTCTCCACATAGGGGAACCCCAGCAGGATCGCGAGCGGCGTCTGCCGCGCCCGCAGGTGCAGCCCGATGAGGACGTTGTCGAGCGCGCTGCGGCCGCCGAAGACGCTCGTCTTCTGGAACGTGCGCACGAGACCGAGCAAGGCGATCGCATCGGTTCGCATGCCCTTCAGACTCTTGCCGCGAAATGCAATTCCTCCGGAGGTTGGCGCCAGATAGCCCGTGATCGCGTTGAACGCGGTGGTCTTGCCGGCGCCGTTGGGACCGATCAGCGACAGCACCTCGCCTTCGCGCACGTCCATGGTCATGTCGGCGATGGCGGTGAGGCCGCCGAAGCGCACCGAAAGATTCCTGACCTGAAGAATCGGGATCATCCCCGGACTTTCTTCAAGGCGGGAACAATCCCCTGCGGCAGGAAGTACACGACGAGCACCATCAGCGCGCCGTAGACGATCCACTGCGCCTCGGGCGCGATCGCCGCGGCGCGCAGGCCCTCGGGCAGCAGGCCGAAGATGAGGCCGCCCACCACCGGCCCGGCGAGCGTGCCCTTGCCGCCGGTGATCACCATGATCACCATGGTCACCGTGTAGATGAAGAGGAAGACGTCCGGGTCGACGATGCGCACGTAGTGCGCGTACAGCGCGCCCGCGGCGCCTGCCATCGTCGCCGACACCACCGCCGCGAGCACGAGGTAGCGCGTCACGTCGATGCCCACCGAGGTGGCGAGCGCCTCGTTCTCGGCGAGCGCCACCATGGCGCGGCCGGCGCGCGAGTGCACCAGCCGGCGGATGAGAACGTAGCTCGCGATTGCGACACCAAGAACTAGCCAGTAGTTGGCCGGCTTCCTGTAAAACACAAACCCAAAGGCTTCGACCGGCGGGATGTTGTTCAGCGCCATCGGCCCCTGCGTGAGCTCCACCCAGTTCACCGCCACCAGGCGCACTACCTCGGCGAAGCTGATCGAGACGATCACGAAGTAGGCACCGCGCACCTTGAAGGCGATGCGGCCGATGAACCAACCCGAGGCGCCCGCGGCGAGCATTCCGGTCAGCATGGCCAGCCAGACAGGTTTTGGCTCTACCGTC
>DATLUZ010000274.1:0-12920 GCA_035577785.1 Burkholderiales bacterium
CCGGAGCCGCAGAAGGATGTCGTCAACCGCTAGCAAAATCGGGGTCAGAGCCCTAAATCGAAAATCGGGGTCAGAGCCCTCATGACCCATGCTCCTCTCGCGTAACGGTTTGTGTACGCCTGCATGGTGCCCAACATCGCCTGGACGACGTTATCCCCGGCGCGCCAAGAGGTTTGCTTAGTGCGTCAACCGACCTACGAAGCTGCTTTCGCAACAGTCAGCGCGCGAGGGTCTCGAAGGCCGGGTCGAGCCTGGGCCGGATTCGCGCGACGATTTCGTCCACGCTGAGCACATCGCCGAAGAAGGTACCGAACAGGTCCAGCGTGGCAGTATGCTCGGCCGCCGTCCACGTCGCAGTGGCGTCGGAAACCATCACGACGCGGTAGTTCATCATCATCGCGTCGCGGCCGGTCGACTCGCAGCAAACGTTCGTCGCCGTGCCCGCAACGAGGATGGTATCGATGCCGCGAGCGCGCAATTCCTCGTGCAGGCGCGACGAACCCGGGATGAACGCGCTGTAGTGAACCTTGGTCAGCCTGAGGTCGAAGGGCTCGACCGCCAGCTCGGGATAGATCGCGAACCCCCAGCTTTGCTCGGCAAGGCTGGCGAGCCTGCGTTGCGCCCTCTCGGGGGTCAGCACACTCGAGTGATGCTGCGGCCAAAGCTCGAGCGCCCGGGAAGCCGTCGTCTGGATCCACACCACCGGGACTGCGCGAGCGCGCATCTCGGTCGCGAGCCCGTTGATGGCGCCGACGATGCTGCGGGCCGGCGGCACTTCGCCCGCTCCGCCCTCGGCCACGAAGTGATTCTGCATGTCGATGATCACCAGGGCGGTGCGCTCGGCGGCCAGCGGCTCGTCGCTGGATGCACGCCCCCTGAGGGCCAGCGTGCGCCGCGCGGCGGCGGGCGTCGGACGATAGGAGCCCGGAGTCACCGGAGTCACGATCGGCCTCGCGCCGGCTTCTTCGCCGCGAGGGAAGGCGCCTGCGCATGCCGGAATTGGGGCGCCTCGAGCTCATGCAGCCCCTCTTTTCCGTCGCGGACCAGTATTTCCACGATGTCCCGCAATTGCGCGATCTGGCCGTCGTCCAGCGAGCGGAACATGCGGTCGTTCGTGCTTCGTCTCAGGGGCCCGAGCTCGTTCATGAGTCGCCGGCCCAAGGGCGCGAGGGTCAGCAGGACGCTGCGGCCGTCCGCCTCGTTGTCGCGCTTCTCGATCAAGCCCTTGCGGACAAGCTTGCCCATTTCGCGCGTGACGAATTGGCTCGAGACCTCCAGTTGCGCCGCGATGTCGCCCACCGTCGCCTGATCGGTATCGAGGACCACCGCCATCATCATGAGCTGAGCCGGCTGGACGCCGATGTATCTCGCGAAATGCTCCTGGTTCGCCGCCATCACATTGCCCAGGCGCAGAAGCCGGTACAGGAGCTCGCGAAACGGGCGGTCGGTGCCCTTGTCCATCAGCTCCTTGATGGTGGTGGAGGCCGTCTCGCCGCGGGTTCCGGGCCGCGGGCCGGCGCCGGCAGCCGGCGCCTTCGCGGAGGGGCTTGACATATGTATCTTTGCTACGTATCTTTGGCTGGCCATGTGTAGCTAGGCTACGTATCTTGGATCCATGCAGTCTAACACAGGAGGAGTCACCATGAAGGTTTGCCGGAGCGTCAAAACCGTCATTCGCCGCGCGCTGCCCGCGATGGCGTCCCTCGCGCTGCTCATCCCGGGCGCGGCTATTGCGCAATACCCTGCCAAGCCCGTGCACCTGATCGTGCCCTTCCCGGCCGGCGGTGCGACCGATGCCGCCGCGCGCGAGCTGGCGGAGGGCCTTTCGCATGCGCTTGGCCAAACCTTTGTCGTCGACAACCGCCCCGGCGCCGACGGCGCGATCGCGGCGCAGGCAGTGGTTTCCGCCAATCCCGACGGATACACGTTGCTCTTCGCCAGCTCTTCGATGGAAGGGATTCCGTTCGTGCAGAAGAACGCACCCTTCAAGACGTTGAACGACCTTGCTCCCGTATCGCTGGTGTGCCGCTTCGTCTTCGGGGTCGCGGTAAACGCGGGGCTGCCGTCCCGCTCCATGGATGAATTCGTCGCGTATGCGCGCGCGAACCCCGGCAAGCTGAACTACGGGTCGATCTCGCTCTCCGAAGTCATGGCCGCTGCGCAGTTCATGAAGGCGACGGGAACGCACCTCGTGAAGGTCGGCTACAAAGGCGCGCCGCAGCTGGTTCCCGACCTCGCCGGCAATCAGATCCAGGTCAGCTTCGGCCCGGTCAGCCCCCTCCTGCCGTTCGTGCGGGAGGGCCGCGTCAAGGTGCTCGGGGTGCTACTCGATCACCGCGTCGCGATCCTGCCGGACGCACTTTCGGTCAAGGAGGCGCACCTCGCGGGCGTCACGGGCGCGGGCGGTCTTCAGGCCGTGATGGGACCGCATGACCTGCCTCGAGACGTCGCCGAGCGCCTGTCGACCAACATCGCTTCCATCCTCGCGCAGCCGGCCACGCGCGCAAAGTTCGCGCAGCGCGGTCAGGAAGCCGAGGCTTCCTCGCCCCAGACGCTCGCCAAGATGATCAGCGCCGAGCGGGACGGCTGGGTGCGGTTCGTTGCGGACGAAGGCCTGAAGCCGGAGTAGCGCTGCCGGCATTGGCGAAAAGCAACCCGAAGGCCGGTGTCCTCCCTCGAGCGCGGGAGGGAGAACCGGCCTTTCGCAGACCCTGCTGAATCACATCGTTGTCGCGCGGCAGTAGCGAGCGCTCCCCTGATCCTGGTGTGACGGCGCACAATTGGCGCTGGCGACGAAGGGCAGCACACAGGAGGAGGAGCATCATGAAATGTCCCCGCCGCACATTCCTGCGCCTGGCCTTGGGTGCCGCTGCGTTGCCGGCCGTGTCGCGCGTTGCCTGGGCGCAAGCCTATCCATCGCGGCCGGTGCGCATCATCGTCGGCTTTCCGCCCGGAGGGGCCACCGACATCCAGGCGCGCCTGATGGGTCAATGGCTGTCGGAGCGCCTCGGCCAGCAATTCATCGTCGAGAATCGAGCGGGCGCCAGCGGCAACATCGGCACCGAGGTGGTCGCCAAGGCGCCTGCCGATGGCTACACGCTGCTGCAGATCGTGACGCCGAATGCGATCAATGCCGCGCTCTACACCAATCTCAGCTTCGACTTCATCCGGGATATCGCACCCGTCATCGGCGCCGCGCGGCTGTCATACGTGGTCGTGGTGAATCCGTCGGTCCCCGCCACGACGCTTCCCGAGTTCATCGCGTACGCCAAGGCCAACCCGGGCAAGATCAACTATGGGTCGGCGGGCCAGGGCACACCGCAAAACATTGCCTGCGAGCTCTTCAAGATGATGACCGGGCTGAACCTGGTGCACGTCCCGTACAAAGGCGGCGCACCTGCGGTCGCCGACCTGATCGCCGGCCACGTGCAGGTGGTCTTCGCTCCGGTGTCGGAAGCGATCTCACACATCAAGGCCGGCAAGCTGCGCGCCCTCGCGGTAACGACCGCAGCCCGTCTGGACGCGCTCCCGGATCTTCCGACGGTGGGAGACTTCGTGACTGGTTATGAGGCCAGCGGTTTTGCCGGCATCGGCGCGCCCAGGAACACCCCGCCCGAAATCATCGCCCTGCTGAACAAGGAGCTCAATGCCGGTCTCGCCGACAGCAGGACCAAGGCGCGGATTGTCGAGCTGGGCGGCACGGTGCTTGGAGGCACGCCTGCGGAATTCGGGGCGATCCTCTCCGAGGCCACGGCAAAGTGGGCCAGGGTGATCAGGTTTGCCGGCATCAAGGCTGATTAGCCTAAGCTGTCAGCCGTCGTGGGTCGCATAGCGAAGCGGTTACCGTCGTTGTCGATGTCGATCTTGAAGATTTCGGACAGACCCGCCTTGCCGGACGGCGTCAATTGGAGCGCACGGATGCCCGGCACGGGTTTGAGCCATCCGAGCTTCATCAGGCGATCCAGAATCCGGGCTCCGACGAGTCCTTTGAGGTGGTAACGACGCTCGCTCCAGTCGAGGCAGGGCTGGCAGAAAATCCGCCGGGTCCGCGGCGTCAGATCGGCGCCGAACGCGGAAAGGAAACGTTCTCCCGACGATGTGACCTCACCGCCTTCATCCGTCAATACGATGTGCCCCATGGCCACGAGTGAATCGGTCACAGCGACTCCGACCTTGCCAGCCAGGTGGTCGTAGCAACTTCGGGCAAACCGGAGCGCATCATCGTTTGCCAACCGCGGCTGACGACGGGGTGGCACCCCCAGGGTGGCGACGACCCCGATGCTCTCCAGCATGGTCGCGACCAACGGGGATGCAAGCCGGTAGTAGCTGAAGCGCCGGTCGCGAGTGACCGTCAAAAGCCGCGCGGCAACCAGCTTGGCCAGGTGGCCGCTCGCAGTGGAGCTCGAGATGTTCGCGCAGTAAGCCAGCTCCTTGGCCGTCAGGGAGCGGCCGTCCATGAGAGCGCTAAGCATCGTCGCTCGCGCAGAGTCGCCTACCAGAGCGGCCACTTCCACGAGATTTGTTGCTGCGACCATGCTTAATCCTATCGCCGAAACAGTTCGGTGTAGACCGAACTGTTCGCACGAGACAATTGCGAGCTTCGCAGCAAGAATGCGCTCATGGGAATGGCGGCGGTAATTCACAAGAAAGGCGCACCCGACAACTTCGTGTGGGAGGAGATCAAGGTGGGGTCGCCCGAACGCGGCCAGGCACGTCTCCGCAGCACGGCCATCGGCGTGAACTTCGCTGACACGTACCACCGAGCAGGCATTCCGCACCCGATGATCGTCGGCGATCCGCCGATCGTGCTCGGCTTCGAAGGAGTCGGCGAGATCGAGGAGGTGGATCCAGGCGTCACCGGCTTCTCCGTGGGCGAGCGAGTCTGCACCTGCCTCCCTCCGCTCGGCGCGTATAGCCAGGAGCGCCTTTACCCCGCTGACAAGTTGATCAAGGTTCCAAAGAACTTGCCATTGGACGACGTCCAACTGGCAGGACTCATCCTGAAGGGGATGACCGCGCAGTATCTCCTGCACCGAACGCACAAGGTTCAGCCGGGAGATTTTGTTCTGATCCATGCGGCTGCTGGCGGCATGGGCCATATCCTTTGTCCTTGGGCGCGCCATCTCGGAGCGACTGTGATCGGCACGGTGAGTACCGACGCCAAGGCGGAGATCGCTCGAAATCTCGGTTGTCATCACGTGATCAATTACTCGACCGAAGACTTCGTGGCCATCACCCGCGAGATCACGGATGGAAGAGGCGTGGACGTAGTCTACGAGTCGATCGGCAAGGAGACCCTGCAGAGGTCGCTCGACTGCCTGAGGTTGGTCGGCATGTGTGCAGCTTACGGGCAGGCGTCGGGCGTTCCTGATCCGATCCGTCTGGTCGAAGATCTGGGCGCCCGCGGGTCGCTCATGATCACCCGCCCGGCGCTTTCGCATTACATGTCGACGCGAAGCGAAATCGACGCCGCGGCAAAAAGCCTGTTCGATGCCGTCGGACGGGGGGTGGTATCGAGCAACATCGTCAAAACCTTTCCGCTTCGGCAGGCCGCAGCCGCGCACGAGTTCATCGGCGGACGCAAGACAACGGGCTCGATCGTCATGCTTCCGTTCGAGTAACCGATATGTCGATCGTACGCCACGAAATCAGGCAGATATCAGACGAGAAGCGCGGTCAGCCGATCATCAGCCAAGCGGTCGTCCACGGCAATGTCGCCTATTTCGCCGGCGTCACGCCCGACCCAATCGCCGGCGACATCAAAACCCAGACTACTCAAGTACTGCGACGCGTCGATGAGCTCCTCAAGCTCGCAGGAACGGACAAATCACGGCTGCTAAGCGCACAAGTCTGGATTGCCGATATGCGTCTGTTCGAAGATCACAACTCTGTCTGGAACGAGTGGGTCGATCCGGCAAACCCTCCCGTGCGGGCGTGCCTCACGACCGAATTTTGGCGGCCTGGGATGCTCGTGGAAGTCATGGTGGTCGCAGCCTTGCCGTTTTCGACCGCAAGCGGACCCTAGCGGGCATACTGGGACCGTAACCCCAGTGGGCAGAAAATCAGGGACAGACCACAAAAGCAAAAGCCAAAAGCCGGGTCTGTCCCCGTTCGTTACCGGGTCGCGAGATTGGCTTTGGGTGACTTCTTTTTCGTAGCTTTAGGCGACTTCTGTTTCGTAGGCTCCTCGCGCGTGGCGACGGGTGGCGGGCACGGCTTCGCCTTGCGAGGCGTGTTGAGGAACGTGGTGATCTGCTTGGAGATCCCCTTGTTTTCATCGACCGTGCTGTAGTTGTCGACGAACTCCACGAGTAGCGCGCGGCCGTCGGCCCGTAGCTGCGCGAGACGCTGGCACTCACGCTCGGCTGCCTCGCGCGCTTCCTGCTCGGCGAGCAGGCGGGCACGTTCTTCCGCCTCCGCCTTCTCCTTACGGGCACGTTCTTCTTCCGCCAGCTTCTCCTGGCGCAAGCGCTCTTCCTCGGCCTTGCGCGCGGCCTCCTCCTCCAGCCGGCGGCGCTCGGCGGCGAGCCGCTCCTCCTCGGCAGCCTTCGCCTTCCGCGCGGCCTCTTCCCGGGCGAGCTGCTCGGCGCGCTCACGCTCGGCCTTCTCGCGCGCGGCGCGCTCCTCGGCCTCCCTGCGGGCCTTGGCCTGGCGTTCTTTTTCCGCGGCCAAGGCGCGACGCTCGCGCGCGCTGAGCTCACGGCACAGCAGGTTGCCACGGCCGTCGGTCTCGACCTGTTTCGAGCAGTCCTGCTCGTTTACCTTGCGCTTCGGATCCATCGGCGGCGGCACAGGGGCAGCATCCTGCGCTCTGCTGCTGCCGGCCGCGAGCACGAGGACGAAGCCGAGGACGACGGTCATGTTCTTGTTCATGGCTCTCCCTTCAGGTTCCGTAGGCGCGCAGCGCCAGAACTCTTTGAATTGGGGAAAGATACGCGCGGCGCGCCCGGCGCGCTGCGACACAATGCTCAGATCAGCAGCGACGCCTCAGGGGTTCGCCTGCGTGGCGCGGCCCGGAAAGTGAAGCAACGTGCATTTGTCACGCGGTGATCGGAAAGTCAAAATCGGGGTCAGACCCCGATTTCTTTCCATCGCCGGTCGAAACGCCAAGGCGGTTTTATTGACCGCCCTGGGGATTCAGCACCAGCTTCTGCACGCGCCAGTTGAGCAGCTCCGCGACATAGAGCACATTCTCGGAGGGGCACGCGATCTCGTGCACCCACCCGAATTGCTTGAGCTGCTTCCCCGATTCGCCGAGATAGCCGAGGACTTTTCCGTCGAGGGATAGCTTGTAGATGCGGCCCGGGAAGGCGTCCGAAGCGTAGAGCACCTGGTTCGGGCCCGGCGTGATGCAGACGGTCCAGGGGGAGCCGGGCATCATGGTCTTCGCTCCGCCCGAGGCCTCGATCTTCGCCAGGTTGGGCACGTTGCCGATCGCCGGGCGCGCGCCCTGGTCGTAGGGCACGTCGATCGTGAACATGCGCAGGAACTTGCCATCGCCGTCGAACACCTGGATCCGCCGGTTGCCGCGATCGGCGACGTAGACATTGCCTTTCGCATCGGCGGCGATCGAGTGCGGCGTGTTGAACTCGCCTTCCTTGGTGCCGCGATCGCCCCATGACTTGAGCCAGGCCCCGTCCTTTCCGACCTTGGCGACGCGCGAGTTGATGTAGCCGTCGCTGATGTACGCGCTGCCATCGGGTCCGAACGCGACGTCCGTGACCTGGCGGAAGCGCCCGTCCTCGGCAGGCAGCGGCGGGCTCGGGTGCTTGAGCGGAGCGGTGTCCTCGTCGGAGGCTTCCTGCTTGCGCCCGAAGACCATCACGACGCGACCCTGGGGATTGAACTTGATCACCATGTCCGAGCCCTTGTCCGTGGCCCAGATGTTCTGCTGCGGATCGACGCGCACGGTGTGGCCGAAGGACCAGGCGTAAAGATTCTTGCCGATCTCGCGCACGAACTTTCCCTGCGGGTCGAATTCGAGCAGCTGCGAGGCCGCCGCGGCGTAGGCGGGGCCGCTGGTGTTGCCGCGCGAAAGTACGAACACGTGGCCCTTGGCGTTGACCGCAACGCCGGTCACTTCGCCAAGGTAGACGTCCTTCGGCAGCTGGAGCGGCGCCGAGGCCGTGAAAGGGATCGCCGGCACGCCTTGCGCAAGCGCGGCCGTGCAAGCAAGCATCGAAACAGTGAACCACAAGACTTTCATTGAGATCTCCCAGTTTTCTCTCTGCGCTGGCTTGCCGACATGCGTCAGACTCCAAATTATTCAACTACGGCAGAAACCGAGTATCTACCGCATCTTCGATTTTCATCGATACGCTCGCAGGGACCGAACCGGAGTCCCTGGTGAACTTCCAGTTGCCTTCTACCGCCGCAACGAGATCGTTGCCACTTCCTCGCCCGCTCGTCGTCAGAAGCGAATTAAGCTCCGCTACTGCTCGGTCCGCCAGCGGCTTGCTGGCGCCCGTACGCTTGACGTAGATCTGGCTTGCGCTCTCCGGGTTCCCCTGCAAGTAGCGCACGCTTTCCAGAGTTCCGTTGACGAAAGCGCGAACCGTGGCTGGATGGTCGCGAATAAGATCATCGGTAGCCCATACGACCACGGCGGTATAGGGCTTCGGGTACAGCTCTGCAAGCCGGACGGCGATCTTCAGCTCCCCGGATGCAACCAGGCCCAGCGCCGCCCCTTCGGCAGAATAGAACGCGTCGATCTTGCGCGCCTTGAGCGCTGCGACGTTATTGGCAAGGTTCCCGAGCGCAACCGGCTCGGCTCGGATGCCGAGCTTCTCGTTGATATAAAGCACTGTCTTGTACGAGGTATGGGACGGCGACAGAATGCCGATCTTCTTGCGATCGAGATCACGTCCCTGGCTGATCGCCGCGTCGGGCGCGGCAAAAATTTTGGCGATGGTCTCGCCAAAGTGCGCAGCGACCACCTTGACCGGAACACCCTGCGACCGTGCAATCAACACTTCGGCTGTGTTGACCCAGCCGATCTTCACGCCCGTTGAAACTTGCTCCTTGAGCTGCGCGGCCGAACCCGCGGCAGGTACGAATTCCGGATTCAGGCCGTTCTTCGACCAGATACCTTGAACCTTCCCTGCATCGGTGAGTAGAAAGAACCATTCGAAGTTCTTGTTTTCGCCGCTGACCTTTAGGGGTGTCGCGGTTTGCTGCGCGAATGCCAAGCTCGCGAAGCACGTGAGAGCCATCGATACCAATCTCAGGCATGAGTTCACAGGAGTCCCCTTTTGCAATTCGGCCGCAACTTGGGCGTCGGGTCGAACAACGCGGTACCGTTTCGAGCTAGGTGCGCGCCTGGACGCGCTTGCCATTGAGCACGGTCGCAACCGGGAACAAGCGCTGCTTGCCCGTTCGCGTCCCTTTGTAGTTATCGACGAACTCGAACGACCCCTCGCGCAGCTCGAGGATCGCCACGTCCGCCGGGGCGCCGATGTTGAGCGTTCCGCGGTCCTCGAATGCCGGAAACACGCGCGCAGCGCTCGTCGTGGCGCGATTTGCGGCGCCTGCCGCGCCACGGCGGCAACCGCATCGATGTTGTCGGCGCCGCCGGAGCCGGCGTCCACCCAGCCGGTTACGCCGTCCTGCAGGCAAAGGGGCGGGCCCTCCTTGGAGCGCCCGGCGTGCGTGTGGATGTCGATCAGCCCCGGTGCGACGATCTTGCCGCGCGCGTCGATCGTCTCGCCGGCGTCGCCCTCGATGGCCGGCCCGATCGCGGCAATGCGGCCGCCGCTGACCGCAAGATCGCCGACCAGGTCGAGGCCGACCGACGGATCGATGATGCGTCCTTTGCGGATGAGCAAGTCATACGGCTTCGCCGCGAATACCGTCGGAATCCGCGCCAGCATTGCAGCACCTGCGATCGCGGCTGCAAACCGGCGTCGACTGACCATGGTCCTACCTCCCCCTCGATGAGACGGTTAAGCTTGCGCGAAGTATTTGCCGGGGAACATCGCGCGCTTGGCCTCGTCGTCCAGCTCGGTCTTGAAGGCGTGACGGTCCTTGAGGGCAATCGCCTTCTGCGCTGCCGGGCGGGCGCTGATCTCGTCGACCAGGCGCTTCACATTGCCGAGCTTCGCGGCGTGCTCGCCCAGGATGTTCGGCACCAGGCGCGCCCAGCCCCACAGCGCCATGTCGACGACGGTGTAAGTGTCGTCGACCATGTACCTGTTCTTCGCCAGGCGCGCGTCGACGATGCCCCAGTGGCGCAGAGCTTCGAACTCGTAGCGGCCGAGAGCATAGGCGAGCTTCTCCGGCGCGTAACTTTTGAAGTGCACGTACTGCCCGGTGAACGGCCCGATGCCCGAGGCGACGAACATCAGCCACGACAGCATTTCCCCGCGGTTTGCGGCGTGCTTCGGCAGGAACTTGCCCGTCTTCTCGCCGAGATAGAGCACGATGGCGTTGCTGTCGAACATCGTCACCTCGCCGTCCACGATGGAGGGCACCTTGGCGTTGGGGTTGATCGCCAGGTAGCCGGGCTTGTGCTGCTCGCCCTTGCGCGTCTCCACGGGGATCGGCTCGTAGGCGAGCCCCATCTCCTCCAGGCAGAGGGCCACTTTCATCGGGTTGGGCGCGGTGCTGTAGTAGAACTTGATCATCGAGGTCTCCGGCGGAGGTCTGAGGGGTTCGCAATCCTACACGCCCCGGCGGCGTGCGGTGCTACAGCGGACGTCCCAGGCGCTTCTCGACCTCCCGGCGCTCCCAGGCCGGGCCGAACACCCAGTCGCGCCGGAACACGCGCATCGCGTGCAGCAGCACGGCGAGGCCCCAACCACCGATCGTCCACAGCGACCACAGATAGCGCGGCGAAAAGATCAGGTTGGCGGCGAGCAGCGCGGAGCAGATCACGAGGTACTGGAAGAAGTGCAGGTAGAAAAACCGCAGTCTGCGCACGTGGGCGAAGGCTTCGTTTTCCTGCTTTTCCTGCGGGCTGGCGGTAGCGGCATCCATGGCGGTCTCCGGATTGAGGGTTGAGAAGTCGACCTCGAACACCGCCGCGATGGACTTCAACGTCTCCACGCTGGCCGGGTGGCCGGCCTCGACGCGCTGGATGGTGCGCGTGCTGAGCCCGCTGGCCTCGGCCAGCTGCTGCTGAGACCAGCCGCGCTTCAGTCGTAGTTTCTGGATCAGCATGTCGCCCCTCGCTGCGGTATGGCCGTGATTTCATCCGCCCGCGCGGATAGATACCACGACACAGGCACGACAGCGCCATGACAGCGATCCGACAGCCGGAAAATCGGGGTCAGACCCCGAATTCCAAACTCGGGGTCCCTAGTTCTTCGGGGGCCAGTTCTCCGGCGGATACGGGACGTGCATGGTCATCACGACGATCGGCTTGCCGCCGGAGGGGATGACCTGGTGCGGGGTGTTCGCAGGCACCAGGAGCGTGTCGCCAACCGCGACCTTGTGCGAGTCGCCGTTGGCGATCTTCGCGCCGCTGAGGTTGTTCGCGTTGACCCGCTTCTCATCCACGAGCTTGCCGCCGGTCACGATATCGCCGGCGCCTTGAAGAACGACGAAAAGCTCGGCGTCCTTTTCGTGAACCGCCGCGGGCGCCGTGCCGGGACGGTACTCGAGCTGCGCACGATACGGCGCCAATTGCAGGATGGGCTCGGGGACCAGGGGCGCGTCCCCCTTTCTGTCGGCCTTTGCCTTGGCGATGAGAGCCATGATGTCCTTGTGACTCATGAATTGCGTCTTGTCGGTGTCCGCTGCCTGGGAAGCGACGGGAACCGCCAGCGCAAGAAAACTCCACGCCAGAATTCGACTGTGCATCAGCGTCTCCTCTCTCCGAGTTGGCTTGCCGAAACTTTTGCTCGCCGGACTCTACATCAATATGGAGCCGAGATGATCCCGGTCGAATGGCGAACGAGCGGCACGCCCGCCTTCGCGTCTTCCGGCCTCGGAGACCCCTTGGGAAACCTCGTCACGACTTCGACGAGCTCGCCGGTGCCGGCAAATCTCAAGCCAAGGCTGCCCACCCACACATAACCGCCGGTTTGGAAAGCCTGCTTCTCTGGAGGCAGCGTCGCAGCAGAGGCCGCGGCAACGATCCGCGCCCGATCGGCTTTTTGAGCCAACACGGGGATTAGCGCGAAAACCTGCGTCAAGGCTTCTCTCTGCTCGGCGACCTGCAGTCCTGCACCGATACGCTCGTCGACTATCCGGTACAGCCAGAACGAATTGGAGACAAGCAGGAGCACCACCAAGGCGCTAATTGCTAGCGTAGAGCGTTTCATTCGCTCCCTTTCATCTGTTGGCCGGAAGCCAATGATGCGGGGCGGCGCCCGAAGAGGTTATCCCTCCTACGCCATCAGTTTCACTCCAGGCGCCAATCCGCTGGCGCGGTGAGCCACGCGCTTATGCGGACTTTGCCGTAGAACGCCGCTTGTCCATCTCGTCGCGGGCGGATTTGCACAGCAGGTCGGCAACAAACGAGCCTGCCGACTCGCCTCCCGCGGTGAATTCGCTCGTGTGGTTGACCCTGGTGTCGTCGCCGGTGCCGATGGTGACGAGCTGCCCGGAGCCCTTGGCGCAATCGCCAAGCGTGACGTACTTGCGCTCATAGGTGACGTTGCCGTCAGGGTGGCGGACCTGGAACAGGGCCAGGACGATGGGCTCGCCGTCATCCCGGTTCATGACGCGCAGCGACCCCGCCCTGACATGGACCGCGAACCCGGTGTCGGTGCCGCCGAGGCTCACCCAATCGTCCGAGTGCGCGTTGGCGGCCCCGAGCGCGAGCGCGGCGGCGAGCAGAATGGATTTCGTCTTCATGCTTCGGTTCCTCATGGAACCTCGATCGTTTCTCTTCTCGAGTTACGGTTTGCGATCGAGCCATGGTGCCGAGTGGCACCCAAGCGACGTTATTCTTTATGCGCCAATGGGTTTCCCTCAGG
>DATLUZ010000275.1:0-33802 GCA_035577785.1 Burkholderiales bacterium
GCAGCGCGAGGCCCAGCACGAGCAGCATCGACGCCGGCAGGACGAGGTTCACTTCCGGGTGAGCGCGAGGAGCGCGCGCAAGGCGCGCGCCAGGCCGGCCGCCATGAGGAGCGCGAAGCCGAGCGGAATCCACAGGCGCACGATCCACTGCACGGCCCAGCCCGTGTCGGCCCAGCGCTCGCCCTGGAGGAAGGAACGCCACGACGAGTCGATTCCGTCCGCCACGATCAGCGCGCAGAGCGGCACGAGGATGCAGACGCTGCCGGCGAGCTCGATCGCAGCGGTTGCCCGCGGTGGGAAGCGCCGGCTGAGGAGGTCGAGACGCACGTGGGCGCCGGCGGCGTAGGCATAGCCGAACGAGGTCATCGTCGCCGCCAGGAAAGCGACGGTCGACGCATCGCTGAGGGGCGCGTCCGGCCGCCAGCCGAGCCAGCGCGCGATCGGCTCGAGCGCCGCGGCCAGGATCATGAGCGGGATGCCGATCCATGCCACTGCTCGGCCGGCGCGCACGGACACGGCTTCCAGGCTGTGGATCAATGGGGTCAGATCAACCCCGATTCATTCAAAGCTTCTTGAGGCGGTAGAGGAGCTCGAGCGCTTCCCGCGGGCTGAGCTCGTCGGGGTTCAGCTTCGCCATCTCGTCGCGCAGCGGATCGGGCTCGGCGGGCTCCTGCGCCTCTTCGCGGGTGCGGACGAAAAGGTCCGCCTGCCCGCCGCGCACGATGCTCGACTCCTCGAGGAGCTGGAGATATTTCTTCGCCTGGCGGATGACGCCCTTCGGCACGCCGGCCAGCGCGGCGACCTGCAGCCCGTAGCTCTGGCTCGCGGGGCCTTCCTCGACCGCGTGGAGAAACACCACCGTGTCCTTGTGCTCCACCGCGTCGAGGTGCACGTTGGCGACCTCCCTGTATTCGAGCGCGAGGCGCGTGAGCTCGAAGTAGTGCGTGGCGAAGAGGCTCAGGCTGCGGTTTTTTTCAACCAGGTGCTGCGCGATCGCCCAGGCGAGCGACAGGCCGTCGAAGGTCGAGGTGCCGCGGCCGACCTCGTCCATCAGCACCAGGCTCTTCTCCGTGCCGTTGTGCAGGATAGCGGCGCTCTCGGTCATCTCCACCATGAACGTGGAGCGCCCGCCGGCGAGGTCGTCGGCCGCGCCGATGCGGGTGAAGATCTGGTCGATCGGCCCGATGCGCGCCGCCCTGGCGGGCACGAAGGCGCCGATGTGCGCCATCAGCACGATCAGCGCGACCTGGCGCATGTAGGTCGACTTGCCGCCCATGTTCGGCCCGGTGATAAGGAGCAGCTTGCGCGTCGGCCCGAGCCGGCAGTCGTTGGCGATGAAATTCTCGATTCCGCCTTCGACCACCGGGTGGCGCCCGCCCTCGATCTCGATCACCTGCTCGTCGACGAAATGCGGCCGCGCGTAGTTCCGCTTCACTGCCGTCGACGAGAAGCCCGACAAGACGTCGGCGAGCGCCAGCGCTTTTCCTATTGTTTGAAGGGTGGGGACATGGGGTTGGAGCGATTCGATGAGTCCGTCATAGAGGGATTTCTCGAGAGCAAGGGCGCGGTCGCGAGCCGAGAGCGCCTTGTCCTCGAAGGCCTTGAGCTCCGGCGTGATGTAGCGCTCGGCGTTCTTCAGGGTCTGCCTGCGCCGGTACTCCGGCGGGATCTTCTCGGCGTGCGAGTTGGTGACCTCGATGTAGTAGCCGTGCACCGAGTTGTACGCCACGCGCAGGTTCGGAATTCCGGTGCGCGCGCGCTCCCTCGTCTCGAGCGCCACCAGGAACTCGCCCGCGTTCGACTGCAGGCCGCGCAGCTCGTCGAGCTCGGCGCTGTAGCCGTCGGCGATCACGCCGCCGTCCAGCAGGCGTGCTGCCGGTTCTTCTCTTATCGATTTGGAAAGCAGGTCGAGGCCGTCGTGCGGTGTCGCGAGATCCAAGCCGATTTGAAGCAACAGCTTGGAAAGCGGGGGCAGAGCATTCACCACTTCTGGCAGCAGCTTCAGCGTATCGCGCAGACCCGAGAGCTCGCGCGGCCGCACGCTCTTCAGCGCGAGGCGCGCGGTGATTCTTTCCACGTCCGATACGCGCCGCAGGACCGCTTGCGTTTGCACGGAATGCTTCTCAAGACACGCTACGGCTTCGTGCCGTGCCGTCAGGGCGGCGCGATCGCGCAGCGGATGGTGCAGCCAATGGCGCAGCAGCCGGCTGCCCATGCCGGTGGCGCATTCATCGAGCAGGGAGAAGAGGGTCGGCGCCGGCTCGCCGCGCAGCGTTTCCGTGAGCTCGAGGTTGCGGCGAGTCGCGGCGTCGAGACGCACGTACTCGCCGGCACGCTCGGCGGTGACGGCGGTGACATGCGCGAGCGCCTGCCCCTGGGTCTTGCCGGCGTACTCGAGCAGCGCCCCGCAGGCGCCCATGGCGAGGGTCAGGTCCTCGCAGCCGAACCCGGCCAGCGTGGCGGCGCCGAGCTGCTTGAGGAGCTTCTTCTTCCCGCTCTCGACGTCGAACTGCCAGGGCGGCAGGCGGGTCGTAAAGAACCCGTCGAGATGGGCTTCGTCGGAAATGAGCACTTCGGCCGGATCGATGCGGCGCAGCTCGTTCGAGAGCGCCTGCGGCGCGATCTCGGCGACGCGCAGAGTCCCGCTCGCGAGGGACAGCCAGGCCAGACCTACCGTTGTCTTGTCCCTGTGAAGCGAGAGCAGGACGTTGTCGGCCTTGTCTTCAAGGAGCGCCGGGTCGGTCAGCGTGCCCGGGGTGACGATCCTCGTGACCTGCCGGTCGACCGGTCCTTTCGCAAGCGCCGGGTCGCCGATCTGCTCGGCGATTGCGACCGATTGGCCGAGCTTCACCAGCTTGGCGAGGTACTGCTCGACCGAGTGCACCGGGACGCCGGCCATCTTCACCGGCACGCCGGCCGACGCGCCGCGCTGGGTGAGGGTGAGGTCGAGCAGCCGCGAGGCCTTCTCGGCGTCGTCGTAGAAGAGCTCGTAGAAGTCGCCCATCCGGTAGAACACCAGGATGTCCGGATGCTCGCCCTTGATGCGAAAGTACTGCTGCATCATGGGCGTATGCGCGGCCTCGTTCACCGCCGCGATTATAGGTGCTGGGTACGGGAGAAAAATGAAAGCCCCGGTCCTGTTCGGGACCGAGGCTTTGGCCAGCAGCTAGCTGGGATACTTCAGCGCCCCGTGCTCACGCGGGAGGCGCGATGAAGTTCCAGTCGTTCGCCCAGGGCGACGGGGCCGCGGGCGCTTGCCCGTTTTGGTAGACGCCGGTCGACCCTTGCGAAGCCGAATTGCGCGCGCCGAGATGGCTGCAGCCTGAGAGCGCGAGGGCCGTAAGTAATAGGAAAGGGATCAATCGTCTCATTGCACATCTCCTAAAGGGGTTGGTGCGTCGTTTACTGACGCGTTCTGAGGATGCTGCTGACGGGAATCACGCAAGCGCCATGCCCTCGGCTTGCGTTAGGCTTGCAACCGGGCACGCGAATTGCCTGCGTCAACAAAGAACGTCAATGGCCAGGTCTCCCAATCGCGATAAATCGCTCCAACCGAGCGATGACCGGTTTCGCCTTCTCGTGGATAGCGTCAAGGACTACGCCATTTTCATGCTCGATCCCGACGGCCGGGTACTGACCTGGAACGCCGGTGCCGAGCTGATCAAGGGCTATTCCGCCTCGGAGATCATCGGCGAGCACTTCAGCAGGTTTTATCCGCCGGAGGCCCGGGATTTCCCTGCCTATGAGCTGAAGGTCGCTGCCGCGGAAGGCCGTTTCGAGGACGAAGGCTGGCGCGTGCGCAAGGACGGCTCGCGGTTCTGGGCCAACGTCGTGATCACCGCCTTGTACGGGTCCGACAAGGCGCTGGTCGGATTCGCCAAGGTCACCCGCGACCTGACGGATCGGCGCGAGAGCGAGGAGCAGCTTCGGCACAGCGAGGAGCGCTTTCGCCTGCTCGTCGAAGGCGTGAACGACTATGCGATCTTCATGCTCGACGTCAACGGAAACGTCGCGACCTGGAACAGCGGTGCCGCCCGGATCAAGGGATATCGCGCCGAAGAAATCGTCGGCCAGCACTTCCGCAAGTTCTACCCCGAGGACGCGGTGGAGAGCGGCTGGCCGGAGCACGAGCTGAAGGTCGCGGCCGCGGAGGGCCGCTTCGTCGACGAAGGCTGGCGCGTGCGCAAGGACGGCTCGAGGTTCTGGGCGCACGTCACGATCACGGCGCTGCGCGACGACACCGGGCGCCTGCGCGGATTCGCCAAGCTGACGCGCGACCTGACGGAGCGCAAGCGCACCGAGGCCCTGGAGGCGAGCGGCGCGGAACGCGAGACGATGCTCGAGGCCGAGCGCAACGCGCGCCTGCTGGCGCAGCGCACCGCCCGCATCAAGGACGAGTTCCTGGCGACGCTGTCGCACGAATTGCGCACGCCGTTGAACGCGATCCTCGGATGGACGCAGCTCCTGCGCAGCCGCGGCGCCGTCGAGCCCGTGGATTTCAGCCGCGCGATGGAGATCATCGAGCGCAATGCGCGCGCGCAGGTCCGCCTGATCGACGACCTGCTCGACCTGAGCCGCATCATGTCCGGACGGTTCAGGCTCGATGTCCAGCAGGTGTCCCTGCTCGAGATCGTGCGAGGCGCGCTCGACTCCATCGAGCCGACCGCGCAGACGAAGGGCGTGCGGCTGGAAAGCGTCCTCGACCCCAAAAGCGTGATCGTTTCGGGCGACCCGGCGCGGCTGCAGCAGGTGTTCTGGAATCTCCTGAGCAACGCGGTCAAGTTCACTCCCAAGGGGGGAAGGATCCAGGTGTTGCTGCAGCGAGTGAACTCGCATATCGAGTTCAGTGTCAGCGACACGGGAATCGGAATCCCGGCGGCCTTTCTGCCCCACGTATTCGAGCGGTTCTCGCAGAAAGACAGCTCGACGCATCGCGAGTACGGCGGGCTGGGCCTCGGGCTCGCGATCTGCAAGCAGCTCGTGGACCTGCACGGCGGCTCGATCCAGGCGAAAAGCATGGGAGAGGGGCACGGCGCCACCTTCGTCGTCACGCTCCCGCTCATCATCCTCGGCAAGGAAAGGGAATCGAACCCACGGGTACACCCGACCGCGGTGGATTTATCCGAGGCGGTTCCCCTCCCCAGTCTCGACGGCGTGCGTGTCCTCGTCGTCGACGACGAAGCCGATGCGCTGGAGCTCATTCGGCGGGTTCTGCAGACTCAGGGAGCGCTCGTGACCACCGCCCGATCGGGAGAGGAGGCGCTGCGCCTTCTCGGGAGCCACACGCCGGACGCATTGATCAGCGACATCGGAATGCCCGGCATGGATGGCTACCAGTTCATGCGGCGCATGAGGGCGGCCGAGCCCAAGGAGCGGCGCATGCCCGCGCTTGCTCTGACGGCGTTCGCGAGGCCGGAAGACCGCAAGAACGCGATCCTCGCCGGCTACCATGCGCACCTGGCAAAGCCCTTCGATATGGCGGAGCTCGCGATCGTTGTGGCCGGGCTGGTCGGACGGACGTAGCCGATCGTCCACGAGCGTCAATCCCCCAAATCCAAAATCGGTCAATTGACGTTTTGTCCTGAACGCCGTGCACATCATCCTGAAAGATCGGCAGAGCGGTTTGCTCTCCGATCCGCTCCCTGCGGCGTTGACCGCGAAGGGCCTGACCTGAAAGACCGACCCGCCTGGGCGCAGGACATGCTGACGCCGTCAGCGACGCTGCAGCTACGCCTTGCGCACCGCATCGCGGCGGAGTCCGGCGACGAACTGATGCTGCCGCCCCCGCCTGGGTGGCCCGCGCCGCACTGGGACGAAGTGGCGCCGGGCATCGCCTGCGAGCTGCTTGCGAACGACGACGAAAAGCGCGTGGTGAGCATGCTGGTGCGCCTGGCGCGCGGCGGGGAATATCCGCCGCACGCGCACGCTGGCGTGGAGGAGTTGTACCTTCTCCACGGGGAGCTGTGGATCGACGAGAGAAAGCTTTTTCCCGGGGACTATCACCGCGCCGAGGCCGGCACGGCGGATCAGCGGGTATGGAGCGAGACCGGGTGTACCTGCGTCCTCATCACGAGCACCAGGGACGCGCTCTTGTAGTTGTTGTATCCTCCGCCGGTCCTTCGACGGGCCGTATGACTCATAAGCAGCAAAACCAGACTGTTCTTTCGGGCATCGAGCAGCTTCCGTGGGGCGCACATGCCTGCCACGTCTATCGCTCCCGCGAGGACCTGGTCGAAAGGCTGGTGCCCTATTTCGCTGCCGGCCTGCGCGCAAACGAAGCCTGCTTGTGGATCACGGCGGGGCCGCTGGACGCGCGCGGCGCGGAAGAGCTGATGGTCGAGGCAGTTCCCGAATTTGGCGCTTGCCTGGCCAAAGGACAGATCGAGATCCGCGACGCGAAAGAGTGGTACTCGCCCGGGGGCCGCTTCGATGCTGCGAGCGTGGTCGAGGTATGGCTCGAGCGCGAACAGCAAGCGCTTCGGGCAGGCTATTCCGGGCTCAGGCTCTCCGGCGATACGTCATGGGTGGAGCGCACCGCGCGCGACGACTTCATGGAGTACGAGCGCAGACTCGGAGACGCTTTCCGCGGACGCCGGCTGATCGCGCTCTGCACCTACTCCATAAATCACTGCAGCCCGGAAGACGCGCATGAGATCGCGCGTTGCCATGAGTTCGCGCTCGCGCGCACGCCTTCCTCGACGACGCCCGCTGCGACGCTGGGGGACGTGCTATACGGAAACCGGCCCAAGGCCCTCGTACCCGAGCGGGACTGGGTCGCGCTCGTGCGCTCCGTCGCCGGCGGCGATCAGGTGGCGCTGCATGCGCTCTATGAACGGGCCCATCGCCCCGTCTTCACGCTCGCAGTGCGGATCTGCGGCAGCCGGGAAACCGCCGAAGAGGTGACGCTCGACGTCTTTCACGACCTTTGGCGGCGCGCCTCGGGCTACGACCCCGCCAACGGCACGGTGCTGGGCTGGATCATGAACCAGGCACGCTCGCGTGCGATCGACCGGCTGCGTTTCGACCAGCGCAAGAAGCGCTCTGACCCCGACGGCGCGGAGCCGGCAGCGGAGACAGAGGCCGACATTTCGCGCGATGTTCTCGAGCTCAAGGAGCAGAGCGCCGCGGTGCAGGCCGCGCTTGTCCTGCTGACGCCGGAGGAGCGCCAGGCGATCGAGACCGCCTTTTTCCATGAGCTCACTCACGTCGAGGTGGCGGCGCGGCTGAACCAGCCTCTCGGGACCATCAAGACCCGGATCCGTTCCGGGCTGCACAAGCTGCGCCAGGCGCTGGCCGCGGAAGTGAAGGGGCGATGAGCACGCTTCCGGGTCCGAATGGTTGCGCTCAGGTGGAGCAAGTATGCGCCTATGCGCTCCGGGCGCTGCCCGAGAGCGAAGCGCGCGCGATCGAGGCGCATCTCGCCTCGTGCCCGGAGTGCGCCCACGAGCTCGATTCGCTGCGGCCGGTGCTCTCTTCGTTCGCCGCCTGGCCCCAGGACGTGCTGCGGCCCTCGGCCTCGCTGCAGGTGCGCCTTGCGCGGCGCATCGCAGCGGGCGTCGGCAAGGAGCTGCCGCTGCTGCCGGCGCGACAGTGGTCCGAGCCGGAGTGGGAGGACGTCGCGCCCGGGATTTCGTGCAAGCTGCTCGCGAGCGACGAGGATAAGCCCGTCGTCACGATGCTGGTGCGCCTTGCGGCGGGCGCCGAATACCCGCCGCACACGCACGCGGGTGTGGAGGAGTTATACCTTCTGGACGGTGAGCTGTGGATAGACCATAGAAAGCTCTACCCAGGGGACTACAACCGGGCCGAGCCGGGCACCAGCGACGAGCGCGTGTGGAGCGAGACCGGCTGCACCTGCGTGCTTGTCACGAGCACCAAGGACGCGTTGCTCTGAGTCGACGGGTTTCCTTTTCCGGATTGACTCGCTCCGCGACCTCAGGTGCCGAACAGCCGTTGATCGCGAATTCGGCTTCATGACCATCGAGTTTTAGCAGCATCACCAGACTCCGCACCGAGTCGAGGTTGTCCTCGATCACCAGATCGAACGTTGATAATGTACCGATGGCCGCTCCCGCGGATGGTCCATGCCCGGGGAATCCCTAGCCATCGTCTAACCGAACTGCAATCCAAATTTCCACCAACGTCGTTTAGAGGTAGCGATGACTCGCGCCTGTTGAGCCGCGCCGGAGAGCGCCTAAAGCAACATATGTCAAAGTCGAACCGAAGCGATTCCGCCGAGAAGTGGCACCTGCGTCTTTACGTCGCCGGGAAAACGCCGCGCTCGCTCGCCGCGCAGGACAACCTCAAGGCCATCTGCGACAAGCACCTGCAAGGGTGCTACACCATTGAGCTCGTTGACCTACTAAAGAATCCGCGCCTCGCCAAAGAGCACCAGATCGTCGCGATTCCGACCTTGATCCGGAAGTTGCCCGAGCCGCTTCGCAAGATCGTGGGCGATCTCTCCGACACTGAGCGTACCCTCGTTGGTCTTCAGCTGGAACCCGTCGCCAGCACCACCGAATGACCAAAGCGAGGCGGGTCATCGTGTGCGAAGACGAAAAGGACGGCGCCGAGACCTACGAAACGTTGCTGCGTCTTTGCGGATTCGAGGTATTCAGTTGCCAAGAGGCTATCGGCTGCCTCAGGAAAGCGAGAGAGTGGTCGCCCGATGCGGCCATCATCGACATCGGCCTACCGGTGATGAATGGGTATGACCTTGCCCGGGAGTTACGAACACTGCCCGGCGGAGCCGGTCTGCTTCTGATCGCCGTGACTGGATATGGACGCCCCCAAGACGTGGCCAAGGCGCGTATCGCTGGTTTTGACTGGCACATGCGAAAACCGGCGCCGCCGAGCGCCATCATCGACTTACTTGCGGGCGGCAATATCGAGGCTCCTGAGGCAACCCGCCTACGCGAACACCCCACGATCGTGAAAGCCGGCTGACAGGGAAACGGCACAGCGCTTGCTCGCGGTAAAGCACCATATCTTCCGGGAGCGTGCGATGAAAGCGACCGTCCTTCTTGCTGCGTTTGCGTGCGCGGTTTTCGGCTTTTCCGCGCCGTCTGCAGCCCAATCGAGTTCCGATCGGCCGGCGGACTCGGCGAGCGCTCCGTCCTCGCCCGCCGGCGCATCGCAGTCCACTACGTCTTCGGACAAGTCTCAGAGCTCCGCGGGCTCTTCTGCGGATCAAAATCGCAAGTCAGAGACCTTCACGCACGGCGAATCGAAGCGTTGCGAGAGCCTCTCGGGCGCCGAGAAAGACCAATGCGACAAGGAAGAGGCGACCAAGACCGAAGGGCCCGCTGCGCAAGAAGCGTCCAAACCGGACAGTAAGAAGGACTAGCCGCCGCGGCGAGGCGCTCCAGCCCCCGGTTACGCGGCCGCCAGCTCGGCGACGACGCGGCGCACGTCGACCGGCAGGAACGGCTTCTCGATGACCGGGCGGCCGCTCGCGGCCGCGAAATCGCGCAGCGCCGAGGTGAGCGTGTCGCCGGTCACGAAGGCCACGCGGGCGGCGCGCTCGGGCCAGCGCTGCTCGATCTGCTGATACAGCGCGCGCCCGTCGACGTCGGGCATCCGGATGTCGGTGAGGATAACGTCGTAGCGCTCCCTGGCGAGGCGCTCCAGCGCTTCGCGTCCGGAGCTCGCGGTGACCACGCGATGGCACGCCTCGGTGAGGATCTGGTTCAGGGCTTCGCGAATCTCGGCTTCGTCGTCGACCACTAGGATGCGGCAGCGCTGAGCGCTCGGCGCGCCCTGCGGTCCGGCTTCGGCGCTGCCGGGCACGACCGAGCCGACCGGCAGGAGGATGCGGAAGATGGCGCCGCCGTCCGGCGGGCAGTCGACGCTGAGCGTGCCGCCGTGCGCTTCGACGATGCCGAGGCTCACCGCGAGTCCCACGCCGGTGCCGATGCCGATCGGCTTGGTGGTGAAGTAGGGTTCGAACACGCGCTTGCGCAGCTCCGCCGGGATGCCCGGCCCGCTGTCGGCGACGGTGATGTGGACCGCTTCGAGCTCCGCGTCGTGGCGCGTGCTCACGTGGATCCGGCGCGTTCCGGGGTGGTCCTGGAGCGCGTGCTGCGCGTTGATGACGAGGTTCAGCAGGACCTGGTGCAGCTGGTCCGCGTCCGCGTGGATCGGCGGCACGGCCGCGAGGTCGAGCTCCACTTCGATGCCGCTCGTGCGCACGGCATAGGCGGTGATGTCGAGCGCCGCGCTCACCACGTCGTTGATCGCGACGCGGCCGCGCTCCGGCTGCTGCTGCCGCGCCATGGCGAGGAACGTGCGCACTATGCGGGCGCAGCGGTCGGCCGCGGCGCGGATCTTAACCGCTGCGGCGCGCGTCGCCGGATCCCCTTTCTCCTCGAGCATCACCGCCCGCGCCACCACCACGGAGAGCGGGTTGTTGAGCTCGTGGGCGACGCCGGCGAGGAGCGAGCCCAGTGCGGCGAGCTTCTCGCGCTGGTAAAGCGCCTCGCGCTGGCGCGTGAGCTCCTCCGCCGAGCGCTTTTCGTCGGTGATGTCGCGGGCGATGGTCAGGACGTGCGGCTTTCCCTGGTACTGCATCGGGATGGCGTGCACCTCGATCTCGCGGGTCGAGCCGTCCTGGCGGGTCTCGGTGATCTCCATGCGGACCGGCTTCGCAGTGTCGATGCAGCGCAGGACCTGCGGTCGATAGGACGGTTCGGAGCTGCCGTACATCCGGGACAGCGCCGGATTGGCGTCGACCATCTCGGCCTCGGCGTTCCACAGCGCGAGCCCGTCGATCGAGGCGTTGAACATCGAGCGGTATTCCTCGGCGCTCGTCTCGAGCGCCTGCTGCACGCGCGCGCGCTCGGCGATGTCCTGCTGCAGCCGGGTCCGGGTCTCGGCGACGCGGATCGCCATGGCGTCGAAGGCCCGGCTCAGGCGTCCGAGCTCGTCCTCGCCGCCGAGATCGCTGCGCGCCGAGAGGTCGCCGGCGGCGATCTCCTCGGCCGCGCGCACAAGGCGCGCGGTACGGCGGGTGAGCAGGAAGTGGACCACCAGCCACATGGCGAGGGCGAGCGCGGTCACCCAGAGCGCCGAGTAGAGCGATTGCTGAAGCACCTGCGCGCGAGCCTCGGCTTTCGCGCGCCGGAGGTCGTAGGCGAGGAGCAGGCTGCCGGTGCGGGATGGCCGCAGCTGCTCGCTCTCCCGGCCCATGAGGATCCCGGCGTAGCTGAGCAGCGCGTCGTCGCCCAGGTCGTGGACGACCCGGGCATGGCGTTCCCGCACCGCCCGCGCGGCCTCGCCGGCATCGAACTCGGCCACGGCCTTGGCGATCTCGCGACCCAGCCAGGCGCGCCGCGTCGTGGCGATGACCATTCCCTGGTCGTCGGTCAGGCACACGTACAGGTAATCGTGGTTGTGCGCCAGCACCGCGATCTCGTGCTGCGCGATCGCCTGCTCACCCTTGAGCAGCAGGTATTCCAGCGTGCTCTGCAGGCGCGACATCTCCTGCGCCAGGCGCTTGCGGCTCTCCTGCTCCGCGGCGCGCTCGGCGCGCGGCACGTGGTAGAGGAAGTTGAACGCGCTCAGCGTCGCGGCAAAGCCGAGCAGGATGAGCGGTACCGTGAGCCTGAGCGATGCCGGCACGCGGATCCTCACGGCGGCAGGTTCGCGAGCGGACCGGGTGCCAGCAGGGTTTCGATCTCGAGCTTGTCGCGCAGGAGCTTCGAATCGAGCATCAGGGCCATCAGCCGGCGGCCGGTGAGCGAGAGCTCGGGCGCCGCGCCGCCGAGCATCCTGAGGTTCTGCTCGCGGGACGGGATGTGCAGGCCTCGTAGCGCCGCCAGGAACTGCTCGCCGCTCGTCTGCTGCCGGATTCCCATGCGCCGCGCCGCGTCCTTCGGATCGAGCTTCATGTACTCGAGCGCGGCGAACCAGCCCGAGAGCAGCGCACGGACCGCGTTGGGCTGCTTCTCGAGCACGCTGGCGCGCACGGCGACGAGGTCGACGATCTCGCCCGGGATCTGGGTGCTGTCGAACAGCGTGGTGGCGCCGGATCGCAGGAGCTGCACGCGGTACGGGTCGAAGGTGACCGCGCCGTCGATCTGCCCCTTCTCGAACGCGCCCGGCTGCTCGTTCGACTCCAGGTGCACGACCCTGACATCGGCCGGCTGCATCCCGTTGAGCGCGAGGGCCCGGCTGAGCACGAAGGCGCCGAGCGCGCCGCTCTCCACCGCCACCGGCCTGCCCTTGAGATCGTGCATCGAGCGCATGCCGCGGCGGCCGACCACCGCGTCGGCGCCGTGGGATACGTCCACCACCAGGATGGCGCGCGGCTGCAGCCCGTCCACCGCGAGGCTGAAGAGCTCGTCCAGGCTGATCACCATGCCGTCGATCGCCTGGTTGCGGTAGGCGCGCAGCACCTCGCTCGCCGACGGATATTCCACCAGCTGCACGGCGCCGAGATCGAGATGGCCCAGCTCGCGCGCGAGGTACAGCGGCTCGCTGCCGATCCAGACGTTGGTGCCGATGCGCAGCGCCGGCTCGGGCTCGCGAATGCAGCCGGAAAGCGCCGCCAGCAGCGCGGCGCAGGTCAGAAGCCACAGTGCCTTTCTCGCCATCGTTTTCATCGCTGACTCACTCTCCGCTCGGGATGAAGATGTAGCCCTCGTTGCGTATCGTCCTGATGTAGCGCGGACGCGCCGGGTCGGGCTCGATCTTCCTGCGCACCCGCATCACGCGCACGTCGACGCTGCGATCGAACGGCTCCCAGTCGCGCCGGCTCAGGTTCAGGATGCGCTCGCGCGACAGCGTCCGGTTGGGATGCTCGGCGAGCGCCTTCAGCAAGTCGAACTCGAGCGGCGACAGGGCGACGTCCCCGCCTTGCGCGTCGGTGAGCCGGTGCGCCGTGATATCGAGCACGCAGCGTCCCATCCGCACGCGCCCGTCGCCGAGGTCGCCGCGTCCGGCGGGCGACGTGCGGCGCAGCACGCTCTTCACGCGCGCGAGCAGCTCGCGCGGATCGAACGGCTTCGCGACGTAGTCGTCCGCGCCCATCTCGAGGCCCACCACGCGGTCCACCACGGCGCTCGCGGAGGTCAGCATCACGATGGCGATGCCCGCATAGCGCTCGCGCAGGTGCCGCGCCAGCGACAGGCCGTCTTCGCCGGGCATGTGCACGTCGACGAGCGCGAGATCGATGCCGCGCGCGGCGGCGCTCGCGCGCGCGGCGGCCGCGTTCCCGGCGCCGAGCGTCGCGTAGCCCTGGGCGGCGAAGTATTCCACCAGGACCTCGCGCACTTCGGCCTCGTCGTCCACGATCAGGAGGGTGGCCTCTCGCTTCACGCGCCTCCCAGCAGCGCACGGGCGATGACGTACGCAAGCGCCACCGCCCCGCACAGCTTGAAGAAATAGGACAGCCGCCGGGCGCTGATGACGAGCGAGCGCCCGATCCGCTCGCGCGGCTCCGGAGGCAGGTCGAGGCCGACCCGCGCAACCTCGCGCAGCTCGGTTTCGGTGATCCGATTCATTGGGCTCCGATGGCGCCCTAGAGAAGCAGCGTCACCAGGACGACCGCCACGGCGGCGAGCGCAGCGGCGATCTTGGATTCCAATTGGGTCGGAAACGTCAGTGGGGTCGTATGCATAGGTCCGCTCATGAGGACGTTGTCGGAATGGGGCGCCTAACCGCCGGCGCGAGGAGCGCCAGGTTGAGCGCCAGGCTCGTCGCGCCGGCGAGCAGCACGAACGATCGAAGGTGCCTTGCGAAGAGCCACTCCATGGCCGGGCTTTCTCCCTGAAACCTGCGCAAAATCGAGCCTACGCAGGCGCCATGTCGCCGTTTTTTCGGTTTGAATACGGATTGTTACCGCTTTGTATGCATTTCGACGGGAACGCCGGCGCTTATCGGCGCATCCAATGCCGCGGAGCAACACGAGAGGCCCTTATGAACAAACCTTTACAGCGCGCGAGCCAGGCCGAGACCTCCGACGCCGAGCTTGCCCGGCTCGTGGCCGGCGGCGACCAGGCGGCGTTCGAGGCGGTGATGCGCCGGTACAACCGGGCGCTCTTCCGCACCGCGCGGGCGATCCTGCGCGACGACGCCGAAGCCGAGGACGCGCTCCAGGAAGCGTATCTGCAGGTCTACCGCACCATGGCCAGCTACCGCGGCGAGGCGCGCCTCTCGACCTGGCTCGCGCGCGTGGTGGCGAACGAGGCGCTCATGCGCCTGAGGAAACAGACGCGGCGCAGCGCCATCGTCCCGCTTCAGCCTGGCGTGGCGGTCGAGGAGATCAACGAAATCGCGGAAGGCGGCATGGACAAACAACCGGAGGCCGCGGCGCGTCGCGCCGAGATGAGAAAGCTGCTCGAGGAGCGCATCGACGCGCTGCCGGGCGCCTACCGCGCGGTGTTCATGCTGCGCGCGGTGGAGGAGTATTCGGTCGAGGAGACCGCCAACATCCTGCAGATCCCCGAGGCGACGGTGCGCTCGAGATTCTTTCGCGCGCGCAGCCTGCTGCGGGAAGGCTTCGCCTCCGAGGTCGACCTCGCGTGCGAGGACGCCTTCGGCTTTGCCGGCGAGCGCTGCGACCGCATCGTCGCACGCGTGATGCAGCGCCTGAGCGAGGAGACGCGCTGATGAACATGCCGGTCGAGACCCTGACCGATCCTCTCGCGGCGCACGCCCGCGCGATGCTCGAGCACCTGGGCGAGGACCCGCATCGCGCCGGCCTTGCCGACACGCCCAAGCGGTTCGCCGGCGCCATGCGCTTCCTGACCTCGGGGTACGAAGCCGAGCCCGAGGACGTCGTCGGCAGCGGCATCTTCGAGGCCGAAGGCGAGGGCGTCGTGCTGGTGCGCGACATCGAGTTCCATTCGCTGTGCGAGCACCACATGCTGCCGTTCTTCGGCAAGGTGCACGTCGCCTACCTTCCGGGCGAGAAGATCATCGGCCTGTCCAAGATCCCTCGCATCGTCGACCTCTACGCGCGGCGGCTCCAGGTGCAGGAGCGCATCTCCGAGCAGGTGGCCGATGCGCTGATGAAGCTTCTCGAGCCCCGCGGCGTTCTCGTGCTCGCGGAAGCGCGCCACCTCTGCATGGCGATGCGCGGCGTCGAGAAGCAGCACTCGGCGACGGCCACGCGCGCTCTGCGCGGGGTCTATGCGCACGACGCGATGGCGCGTCAGGAAGTGCTGGCCATGGTCCGGGAGAGATAAGGCTCGTTACTTGCTGTCACCTGGCAGGAGGCCACATGCGTACCCCTGCCAACATCGCAAAGCACCCGATTCACCCCATGCTGGTCGCGATTCCGATCGGCTTATGGGTCTTCTCCCTGGTGTGCGACCTCGTGCTCGCGTTCGGCGGCACGAGCGAGAACTGGGCGATCGTCGCCCGCTACACCATGGTCGGCGGCATCGTCGGCGCGCTGGTCGCCGCGGTTCCCGGCTTCATCGACATGCTGTCGCTCCCCGCGGCCGTGAAGCGCATCGCGATCCTGCACATGAGCGTCAACCTCACCGTGGTCGCGCTGTATGTCGTCAACGTCTACCTCCGAGTGCGCGGCGTGGAGTCGAGCACGCCGGTGTGGCTGTCGGTGATCGCCGTCCTATTGCTCCTGGTGTCGGGCTGGCTCGGCGGCAAGATGGTCTACGTGCACGGCGTCGCGGTGGAGACCCCGCCCGAGCCGGCGCGTGCGTCCAAGGCTAACCTCACCTAGGCATGTGTTTTGCAGCACAAGCCGGCGCGGTACAGAGCCGCGTCGGCTAACCAGCCACGCCTTAACTTCAAAGGAGATTGCCATGACGTTGAAAACCCTGATCGCGGCGGCTGTCGCCGCAGCGTTTGCCTGGCCGCTCGCGGCCGGCGCGGATGATAAATCTTCCACCGGAGCGTCGGCGGGCAGCGACAAATCCGCCGCCAAGCCCTCGACCAGCGACAAGGCTTCCGCCGGCGCGACCAAGGACGACGGCGGCGCCGAAGCGATGTTCAAGGCGCTCGACAAGGACAAAGACGGCTACCTGTCGAAAGCGGAAGTGAAGGGCACGCCGCACGACAAGGATTTCGACAAGCTCGACAAGAACCACGACGGCAAGCTCTCGCGCGAAGAGCACGCGGCCGCGCCCGAGCATGCAAGCAAGGCGAAGTCGAGCAGCTCCGGTGGAACGAGCAGCGGCGGCGCGTCTAGCAGCTCCGGTGCGTCGAGCAGCGGGTCGATGTCGTCTGGAAGCAGCGCGGCACCGAGCGCGTCTTCCCCGAGCACTTCGGGCGGCGCCTCCGGCGGCAAGAGCTCGAAGTACTAGCCATTTCGGCGTTGCAAACCGGGCCCCGCTTCGGCGGGGCTTTTTATTGCAGGCTTTCCTTTGCGCGCGCGCACTCGAGGTCATCTATGGACATAACATTTCGCCGGGTATTCATTGCAGGGCTCGTTGCGGTTTCGCTCGCCGCGTGCGGAAGGAAGCCGCCCGAGGCGAGCAAGCAGGCGGCGAGCGCGCCAGGGCCGCTGGCCGTCCAGACCACCCCGACGCAGGCGGCTGCGTCGTCCCCCGGCGCCAACGCCGATCGCGTGGTCGGGCTGCCCGACTTCACGCCGCTCATGAAGTCGCAGGGCCCGGTGGTGGTGAACGTCATTACGACCAGCAAGGCTGCCGCGCAGGCGAGCCGCAGAGGCGCCCTGGACGAAAACGACCCGATGTACGAATTCTTCAAGCGCTTCATCCCCGATATACCGCCCGGCGGCGGCCCCGGCGCGCCGGAGCAGGGTGCGGAGCGCGTCGGGCTCGGCTCGGGATTCATCATTTCGCCGGACGGCTATATCCTCACCAACGGGCATGTCGTTGCCGACTCCGACGACGTCACGGTGCGGCTCTCCGATGCCAAGCGCGAGTTCAAGGCCAAGGTGGTGGGGGTCGACCGGCGCACCGACGTCGCGCTGATCAAGGTCGACGCGCACGACCTGCCGGTCGCGAAGCTCGGCACCTCCTCCCAGGTCGAGCCCGGTCAGTGGGTGGCGGCGATCGGCTCGCCGTTCGGCTTCGACAACACCATCACCGCGGGCATCGTGAGCGCGACGCGCCGGGCGCTACCGGACGAGAGCTTCGTTCCGTTCATCCAAACCGACGTCGCGGTGAACCCCGGAAATTCCGGCGGGCCGCTCATCAACCTGAAGGGCGAGGTGGTGGGCATCAACTCGATGATCTACAGCCGCACCGGCGGCTACATGGGCGTGTCTTTCGCCATCCCGATCGACGTCGCGCTCGATGTCGCGAAGCAGCTCCAGGCCACCGGCAAGGTGACGCGCGGACGCCTGGGCGTGGGCATCCAATCCCTGACCAAGGAGCTGGCTCAGTCGTTCAAGCTCGATCAGCCGGTCGGCGCGGTGATCACCAACGTCGAGAAGGGAAGCCCCGCCGACAAGGCGGGACTCAAGGCCGGCGACGTGATCCTTTCCTACAACGGAAAGAAGATCGAGGACCCGAACGAGCTGCCGCGGCTCGTCGCCGCGACAAAGCCCGGCGAGAAGGCCAAGCTCGAAGTCTGGCGCAACGGCAAGCGCGAGCAGGTCGCGGCCACGGTGGGCGAGTTCCCGACGGAGGCGAAAGCGGCCGCGCGCACGGCGCCGGCGAAGGAATCGCATGACACCCTGGGCCTCGCCGTGAGCGAGTTGCCGCCCGAGGGACGCAAGGCGCTCGGCGTGGACTACGGGCTGGTGGTCGAGGATGTGCGCGGCGGCGCGGCCGCGGCAAGCGGCCTCGAGCGCGGCGACGTGATCGTCGCCATCGGGCAGGACCGCTTCCGCAGCCTCGAGGAATTCAACAAGATGCTCTCGCAACGCAAGGGCCAGCGGGTGCCGTTGCTGGTTCGGCGCGGAGACAGCGCCCTGTTTGTCCCGGTGGAGCTCGCCTAGCGGCTATCCGTGCATGGTGAGGCCGCCGGAGACGCTCAGCACCTGGCCGGTGATGAACTCCGCGTCGTCGCTCGAAAGGAAGAGCACCGCGCCGGCGATGTCCTCGGGCCTGCCCAGCCGCCCGATGGGCACCGCGCGGCGGTAGGCTTCGCGCAGCTTGTCGGGATTCCCCGCGCCCTGCATGAAGCTCTCCAGCATCCCGGTTTCGGTCAGCCCCGGGCACACCGCGTTGAGCCGCACACCCTTGGCGGCGAGCTCGCGCGCTAGCGTCTTGGTGAGCGCGATCAGGCCGCCCTTGCAGGCCGAGTAGGGCGCCTCGCCGGAAGAGCCGACGCGCCCGGCGTCGGAAGCCACGTTCACCACCTTGCCCTGCCCGCGCTCAGCCATTCCGGGCAGCACGCAGTGGAGGACGTTCATCGCGCCGAGGAGGTTGATCGAGATGATCTTCTGCCAGAACGCGGGATCGGTGTTCAGGAACGGCCGGAACAGGTCCCAGCCGGCGTTGTTCACCAGGATGTCCACCGGGCCCACGCGCGCCACGGCGCTTTGCACGGCCGCATAGTCCGTGATGTCGACCGCTGGGCTCGCGTTGACGTCGAAGATTTCCACGCGCGCGCCCTCGTCCTCGAAGCGCTGCACGATCGCGGCGCCGATGCCCGCGGCCCCGCCGGTGACGATGGCGGTCTTGCCCTTCAGTCCTCGCACCAGCTAACTAGGCGGCGAGCTGCCGCGCGATGAAGGCCTTCACCATCTCGTGCGCGCGCGTGGTCTGCGGCCCGGGCTCGGCGACCCACTCGTGGACACTGTTCGCGAAGAGCTCGTACTGCACGTCGCCGCCGGCGGCGCGGTAGGCCTTGGCGAACTTTTCCTGCACCGCGGGCAGCACGTTGTCGTCGAGCGCGCCCTGCATGATGAGCAGCGGCCGCAGCGTCACCGCCTCCTTGCGCGCGAGCATCTCTAGCGGGTTCGCCTCGTGGATCGACTCCCACGGCTGGAAGAATGTCTTGCTCGCCTTGATGAGGTTCTGGTTCGGCTTGCGCTCGGCCTGCTGCCAGCGCGCGTACGGATCGCTGATGGGCGAGCGCGTGGCGACATAGGCGACGCGCGTGTCGACGTTCTGCCCGTTCGCCAACGGGATCGCGTTATAGCGCTTGTCGTTCGGACGCATGGCGATGAGCTCCGCCACGTGACCGCCGCTCGAGCTGCCGTAGAGGCCGAGCGTCGAAGGATCGCCGTTCCACTCCGCGGCGCGCGCTTTCAGCCAACGCACCCCGTAGCTCGCGTCCTGCACTGCGGCCGGGTAGGGCGCCTCGCCGGAGATGGTGAGATCCACCGCCACGACGAGCACGCCGCTCGAGGCGATCGCGCGGTCCATCGGCTCCTCCGCCTTGCGGTCCTTGCGCTGCCAGGCGCCGCCATGCAGATCGAGCACAACCGGGAACGGGCCCGCATTTGTTCCATTTGCTTGCGGCGCATAGATCCGCGCCATGAGCTCGCGCCCCTGCGCGTTCTTGCGGAACGGGACTTCGGTGACCTTGAGGTCGTAGCGGGCTGCCGGATCGTAGCTGTTCGCTTTTGCGGCGGCGATGCCGGGAACTCCAAGGGCGGCCAAGGCAGTCATCTCCTTCAGGAAAGTGCGGCGGGCGTGCGGGTCCATCGCGGGAACCTCCTCTTGACGTTAGGGCGAATACTGCGCCCTACAGGGTCTTTCATGCAATCGGGGAGCGCTTGCAACTCTGCGCCGGAGGTGCGCAAATGCTGGCCTCATGAGGGTCGCTTCGATGTCGCGCCGTCGTGCGATCGCCGGGACGCTGGCGCTCAGCCTGGGGGGACTCATGCCACGGCGTGTGCTGTCCGCAGCCGAAGCATCCGATCCGCCGGCCCACCCGCTTGCGAATCGGCTCGCGGCCTATGCGGCCGAGCTGCGCTTCGAGGACCTCGACGCCGCCACCGTCGAGCGGGTCAAGACGCACGTCATCGACACCGTCGGCTGCGGCATCGGCGCGTTCGACGAGAAACCGGTTCGCATCTGCCGCGACGTAGCGCTCGCGGTCCAGGGGAGCGCAACCGTCATCGGCACCAACCGGAAAACGACGTGCGACCTCGCGTCCTTCGCCAACGGCGCCGCCTTCCGCTACCTCGACTTCAACGACGCCTACGTGGGGCGCTTCGCAATCCATCCAAGCGACCACATTGCGGCATGCCTTGCAGTCGCAGAGACAGAGCGCGCGAGCGGCAAGGACTTGATTGCCGCAATCATGGTTGCCTATGAAGTGAATTGCCGGTTGGTCGACGCGCTCGATATTTCGTCGCGCGGCTGGGACCCGCCTGTGCTGAGCCTTCCCGCGGTGGCGCTTGCCGCCGGCAAGCTGATGAAGCTCGCGCCCGAGCGCCTGACGCACGCGGTCAATCTCGCGATCAACGACCACATCCCCATGGCGCAGACGCGCGTGCAGACGCTGTCCGATTGGAAGGGTCTCGCCGACGCCGAAGCGGGCCGCAACGCGGTGTTCGCCGCGATGCTTGCGCGCGGCGGGCTGACGGGTCCCGCGCCGATTTTCGAGGGGGAATCCGGTTTCTTCCGCCAGGTGACAGGCTCCGCGAATATCGATACCCGCGCCTTCGGCCGGCGCGGCATCGCGTTCCGGATCCATCAATGCGGCCTGAAGCCCTATCCCGCCGTGATCTACAGCCAGACCGCGATCGTGGCCGCAATCGAGGTGGCCAGGGAAGTCGGCTCGCTCGATCGCATCGCCGCGATCGAGATCGCGACGACGAAGCGGGGCTATCAGCGAACCGCAGCAGAGCCCGAGAAGTGGTCGCCGAAGACGCGCGACACGGCCGACCACAGCTTGCCCTATATCACGGCGAGGGCGATGTTCGACGGCGACATCACCAACGCGAGCTTCGCCCCGCACATGTACCGCGATCCCCGCATCCTCGCCTTCATGCAGAAGATCAAGGTGAGCGAGGATCCGGTGCTGACCGCGCGGGTCGGCGAGGCGGTCCCCACGCGCGTGACCGCGATCCTCCAAGACGGGAAGCGAATTGCGCGCGAGGTCGATTTGGCGCCGGGGTTCCCCGGGCGGCCGATGACCAAGGCCGAGTTAGAACGGAAGTTTCGCGGCAACGTCGGTCAGCGCTGGCCGGAGGCGCGAACCAGCACCATACTCGAGGCTCTATGGAACCTCGACCGGGCGGACGATCTGGCCGCTCTCCTTGGCAAGCTCGCGCTGCAAGCGTGACGCGGCTCATCATTCGCCAGGCGCGCGAGGAGGACGCAGCGTTGCTATGCGCCGCGGCGAAGGAGATATCGCAGTCTCCCGGGCTCCTCGTTTCACAGGCCGATGAACTATTGTCCGGAGCGTTTGCGTCCCTCATCGCCGCGCTCGCCAGCGGGCAGGGTTGCTACTTGGTCGCCGAGGAAGACGGCCGGCTCGTCGGCCACGCGTTTTTGCAGCCAATGGATCTCAGGGCGGTTTGCCATGTCTTCCGTCTCACCATCGTCGTGCACCCGGGGTGCAGCGGGCGCGGGATCGGAACGGCGATGATGAATGACCTGGCCGAATGGGCGCGCCAGGCGCCGGCGGTGCAAAAGGTAGAGTTGATGGTCCGCTCTACAAACGATCGTGCGCGGCGGCTTTACGAGAAGTTCGGTTTCGTCGAGGAAGGGCGTTTTCGCAACCGCATCCGCCTCACCGACGGCAGTTTCATCGACGACATCACGATGGCGTGGTTTCCCAAGGAAGCGTCGGCCTACGTCCGTGGACACGCGAAGTCGACCGCAGCCCCACGAGGATTGCTATTTGACTACGGCGACACGCTGGCCGAAGAAGCGGGCTTCGATGTGCGCGCAGGCAATGAGTGGCTGCTTTCGCGCGCGTCTCACCGGCCACCGCATGTCAGCATCGAGGAGGTGCTGGCGCGGGCTGACCGTGTCACGAGAGAGGTAGCAGCTCGCCGTGACCGTACTCATGTAGAGACGCCGTGGGCGAGCCTCACCAGGCTGATTCACGAGTATTTCGGCATTCAGTTCGTTGCGCCCATGGCGGAGCTCGAGATGGGTTTTTGGAGGGCCGCGGTGCAAGCGAGGCCGATGCCCGGCGCGCGCCGAGCCCTGGAGCGCTTCCACGAATTTGGCATGCCGATCGGTGTAGTGAGCAACACCTGTTTTGGCGCGCCAGTGATTCGCTGCGAACTCGAAAAGCATGGGCTCGCGCAGCACCTCGCCCTCGTGGTTGTCTCTGCGGACTACTGCGTGAGAAAGCCGAACCCGCTCTTGTTCGAGGCCGCAGCGGCGAGGCTCGGTATTCCGACGGAGGAGATCTGGTTCGTGGGAGATCGACTCGACACGGATATCGCCGGCGCCAAGGCGGCCGGCATGACGGCCGTCTGGTTCAACCCAAAAGCGACAGAAGATCGCGCCCGCGATGCCGACTTCACCGTGACCGGCTGGGACGATCTAGTGCGGCTGGTTTCGCACGAGCGCTTGCCGCCGAACGCCAAAGAAAGCGCGGGTTCCGGCCTTTAGCGCGTCACCGACACCTTCACCTGGTCGGTGGTTTGCCCGCCGAGGTTGTCCGTCACCTTCACCTCGAACACGAGGTCACCGGTCTTGAAGCTCTTCGGCACGGTGAATGTGAGTTGCGCGGACGTCGTATTGCCGAGCGACACCGCCTGCCCGGACACCTGCCGCCACGCGTAAGCGACGATCTGCCCGTCGCGGTCCTGTCCGTTGGCGGCGAGCTGCACCGTTTGTCCGCGCGCCGCAGTGATGTCTGCGCCGGCGTTCACGGTCGGCAGCGTGTTCAAGACCGTCAACGTGGTCGTGCTGGGCGCGGACCACGTAATACTGTCCGTCACCAGGAGCGTGACCGTGTAGTTCCCAGGGAAGAAGAACCCGCCGTTGCCCTGGGACGGTACGAAGGTCTGGCCCGATGAATCGCGCACCGTGTACGAGAAGCCGAGCGAGTCGCCGTCGAGGTCGCTGCCGGTGCCGTTGAAGCTGATCAACGTCATGCCGAAGCCGGAGTAGGGCCCGCCGACGTTCGCCACCGGGGCATGATTCGGAATGTCGACCACCACCGTGGCGGGATCCGAGTCGAGCGTGCCGTCGTTGACGACGAGCGTCGCGATGTGGCGCCCTTTCTGGGTATAGGTGAAGGTCGGGCTGACACCCGTGCCGCTGCCGATGGTGAACTGGTCGAACCTCCAGCGGTAGGTGAGCGCATCGCCGTTCTGGTCGGACGAGCGCGAGCCGTCGAAGCTGACCGGATGGTTCACCAGGCCGACGTAAGGTCCGCCCGGATTGGCCACCGGCTTGAAGTTGTACGAGGTCTGGAAGAGGCGCAGCGCGCTGCTGTCGGGCACGCTGCCGAGCCAGTTCGTCGCCTCGAAGGCGTCCTTGTCCTCGGTGCCGACCGCGGCGGTGGCGCCGGCGTCCACGAACTGGCCGCCGAAGGTGGTGTCCTTGTAGCGGAACACGATGTCGTTCGAGCCCTCGTACAGCGTCATCTGGAACGTGCCCTCGGTCGAGGTGTCCCAGAGCAGCACCCGGTCCCAGGTGATCGTCAGCCGCCGCTCGGGCGCGGTGCCTTCGAACAAGGTCTGGATGTGCGTGTTGAGTCCGGGCGACATCATGTCGCCATAGACCGAGATGAGGTCGTTCGGCGGGAAGTCGTCGGGCAGCGGCTTTTTCGGCCAGAAGATCGCGTAGAGCGGCTGCGGATCGAAGGTGACGTAGCCGTTCAGGCTGATCGTGAGGCTCGCCCGGTCCTCGTTGTAGAAGTTGAAGTTGAAGCCGAGCGGCAGCGTGACGACGGTCAGCTCATCGAAGACGTACTGCGTGCCGGCGCTGGTGTCGATCCAGCTGTACGCCGTGGGCTCGGTGCGGTAGCTGGTCAGGACGCGCACGTTGCCAGAGACCGAAGCGGTCACCTCGAATCCGGGTAGGTCGGCGCTGACTGTAATGCCCACTGCTCCCGGGGCGGCGGGGCTCCAGTCGTTCGCGTAGATGCCGTCGCCCGCCGCGCCGTCGCCGTGCGCGCCGTCGTCGTACAGCGTGAGCGGCGCGTCGCCCGAGGAAAAGCTCGCCGTGACGCTGGCGCCGGCCACTCCTGAGTCGCACGAGGCGAGCTCCACGCTGATGTGCTTGCTCTTCGGGTTGTACGCCTTGAAGGCGTCGCCCGGACCGATGATCCTCAGCCGTGCGTCACCCGGTGCACAGCTCAGCGCTCGGGCGGCGTTGAGCCGGCCGGCGCTCGCGACGCGGCCCGCGAGGCCCGGGACGCGATCGGTGCTGGTCCACAACAGGCGCTTCAACTGCGCCGGCGTGCGCGTGGGATCCTGCGCCAGGAGCAGCGCCGCAGTGCCCGACACGAACGCGGCCGCCTCCGAGGTGCCGTCGATCGCCTTGTAGCCCGACGCGTCGCGACAGCAAGCCTGGCCGGTCGCCGGCACGGTCGAGACGATCCCTGCGCCTGGCGCGCCGAGGAGCACGGAGGTGGCGCCCGAGTTCGAGAATGAGGCCAGCTCGTCGGCCGGCGTCGTGGCTGCCACCGCGATCAGGTTGGGATTCGTCAGGCTGGCGGGGTAGCGCGGCGACGCATCGTTGTTCGTCGAAGTGTTGCCTGCTGCGGCGACGATGAGAACGCCCGCCTGCTCGGCGGCGGCAACCGCATCGGCGAGCGCCTGCGAGTACTCGTCCGTCGCCAGGCTCGCGTTCACCACGCGCGCGCCCATGTTCACCGCATAGTTCAGGCCGCTGATCGTGTCCGAGAGGAAGCCGCCGCCCGAGAAGTCGAGCACTTTCACGCTCATGATGCGCACGCGCCAGCTCACGCCTGCGACTCCGGTGCCGTTGTTGCCGACTGCGCCGATGATCCCGGCGACGTGCGTGCCGTGCCCGCTGTCGTCCATCGGATCGGCCCTGAAGTTGTAGAAGTCGAAGCCGTAGACGTCATCGACCTTCCCGTTGCCGTCGTCGTCGACGCCGTTGCCCGGGATCTCGCCGGGGTTGGTCCAGATGTTTCCGGCAAGGTCCGGATGCGTGTAGTTCACGCCGGTGTCGAGCACCGCGACGACGATGTCCGGGCTCCCGGTCTGCAGGTTCCAGGCCTGCGGCGCGCGGATGTCCGCGCCCGGTACGCCACCCGCCTGGCCGATGTTCTGCAGGCCCCACTGCGCCGCAAACTGCGGATCGTCTGGCACTGCGCTTGCGCGCACCGCATGGTTCGCCTCGATGCGCTCGATCACACCTTCGCGCTTGAGCTGCCGCAGCGCCTTCGCATCGTTCGAGTTCGCGAGCGCGACGTGCCACCACCGTCCGATCGCCGCCTGCGGTGCTTTCTTCGGCGCCTGGAACCGCTTCGTCTTCCCGAGCCCTCGCGCCGCGAGGTGCCCCGCCATCTGCTCCTCGCTCAGGCCGGATTTGAACTTCACGAGAAACCCGCCCGACGAATCGCCGACCCGTTGCACCTGCGGCTGCGCGGCCGCTTTCGGCGCGGTATTCCCGCCCGGCCCTGCGCCATGGGTGCTGAACGAGCCAAGGATGAGAGACGTCGCGGCGAGCGCGACTCGGACCGAGCGCAGTTGTTTCATTGTTCTTCCCCTTGCCGATGGAGGTCGGCTTGTTCTTTGGCTAACCGCTACCGGGGATGCATCCTAGAGGATCTGTGCAACGACGCAACTTGGACGCGCGGATAAGACGCCGTTCCATTTGCAACACGGGCGCGCTTGACAAGCGCGGCGTACCGGGAAGATACTAAACCTAATGGTTAAGTATTCCGACGACCAGCTCGACGGGATCTTCGCGGCGCTCTCCGACCGTACGCGCCGCAAGGTCCTTGCTTCGCTCGAGGACGGCAGCCGCCCCGTGACCGAGCTGGCGTCGACGCACGACATGTCGCTTCCGGGCTTCATGAAACATTTGCGCGTGCTCGAGGACGCGGGACTGCTGGAGCGCACCAAGGAGGGGCGCGTAGTCCGCTGCACGCTGCAGCCCGAGCCCATGAAGGAAGCGGCGTCGTGGATTGCGCAGTACGAGAAATTCTGGACCGAGAAGCTCGATTCTCTCGCCCGTTATCTTTACCAGCAGGAGGAATTGCAGACATGGAAGCAGTCCGCCTCATTGACAAGCCCTCCCTCACGCTCACGCGGGAATACGCCGCGCCGCCCGAAAGGATCTGGCGGGCGTGGACCGACGCGAAAGCGCTGAGCGAGTGGTGGGGACCGGAGCCCGGTGGGGCGGTGTCGGTCGCCGCGCTCGACGTGCGCGTCGGCGGGCGCTTTCGCATCTGCTTCGGCGGCGCGGACGGCAACGCCCACGAGTGCGCCGGCACCTACCAGGAGGTGGCGAGGCCGAGCAAGCTCGTCTTCACGTGGAGCTGGCCGCGCACCACGCCGGAGCGCGAGTCGCTGGTCACCATCCTGTTCAAGGCAAAGGGGCGCGGCACGGAGCTCGTGTTCAGGCACGAGCGCTTCTTCGACGAGAAGGCGCGCGACGACCACAAGCGCGGCTGGACCGGCCTGCTCGAAGGGCTCGAGCGCTACCTCGCTGGCGAATCAAGGATTTAGGCGGCATCGGGATTTTTCGCAAGCGCGTGTCGATTTGCGGCCCGCGCGCTCGACTAACCGTATATGGAGAAACCCGTGAAGCCGTTCGTCATCTCCCGCGTGTTCGACGCGCCGCGCAGCCGCGTCTGGAAGGCCTGGACCGATGCGGCCGAGCTGAAGCACTGGTGGGGCCCGAAAGGCTTCAAGCTGCATACCTGCAAGGTGGACTTGAGGCCGGGCGGAATCTTCCATTACGGCTTGACCGCGCCCGACGGCACCGAAACCTGGGGCAAGTTCGCCTACCGCGAGATCGCGGCGCCGAAGAAGCTCGTCTGCATCGTCTCGTTCTCCGACCCGCAAGGCGGCGTGACGCGGCATCCGTGGTCGCCGGGCTGGCCGCTGTACTGGCATTCGACGGTCGAGTTCGAGGAACAGGGCGAGAAGACCCGCGTCACCGTCACGTGGCTGCCGCACGAGGCGACCGACGCCGAGCGCAAGGCTTTCGACGAAGGCCGCGAGAGCATGAACCAGGGCTGGGGCGGAACCCTGGACCAGCTCACCGGCCACTTGGAAAAGTCAGGGTGAAGAACCCGGACACCATCGTGATGACGCGCATCATCGATGCGCCGCGCAGCCGGGTGTTCGAGGCCTGGACGCGCGCCGAGCACCTCGGCAAGTGGTACGCGCCGAAGGGCTTCACCATCAGCGATTGCGCGGCCGACCCGCGCCCGGGCGGCGTCTTCAGGATGCGCTGGCGCGCGCCCTGGGGCGGCACGTTCGGCATCCGCGGCGAGTATCGCGAGGTGCTGCCGCCGGTGCGGCTGGTCATCGCGTGCACGCTGGAGGACGAGAGCCGTGCTACCACGCTGGACGAGATCATCAACGTGGATTTCGAGGCGAGCGGCAGCAGGACGAAGCTCCTCATCAACAGCACGGCCCATGCGAGCGGGGCGAACGCGCCGAGCATGCTCGCGGGACTGCAGAAAGGCTGGGACCAGACCGTCGATCGGCTCGGTTTTCTGGTCGAACCATTGAAAAAGGAGATGTAAATGGCAATCCAACCGTACCTCTTCTTCGAAGGACGTTGCGAGGAGGCGCTCGAGTTCTACCGCAAGGCGCTCGGCGCCGAAGTCGTCATGCTGATGCGCTACAAGGACAGCCCCGAGCCGGCGCCAAAGGGCGCGCGCACGCCCCCCGGAGACAAGGTGATGCACTCGTCGCTGCGGATCGGCGACGCCGAGCTCATGGCCTCCGACGGCTTCGCGCACGGCAAGCCGAGCTTCCAGGGTTTCTCGCTCTCGCTCAACGCCCGCGACGACGCCGAGGCGCGGCGCTGGTTCAACGCGCTCGCCGACGGCGGCGACGTGCGCCAGCCGCTCATCAAGACTTTCTTCAGCTCGAGCTTCGGCATGGTCGCCGACCGCTTCGGCGTGCCGTGGATGGTGGTCGTGCCGCAGGGGAAGAAATAGCATGGAAGACCCGCGCTACGGCTGGGTGATGGTGGGGCTCGGCGCCTTCATGACCTGCATTGCGATCGGCGCCATGTTCTCGCTCGCGGTGTTCCTGCAGCCGATTACCCAGTCGACCGGCTGGTCGCACACCGCGGTGTCGGCGGCCATGACGCTCAATTTTCTGGCGATGGGCGCTGCCGGCTTCGGCTGGGGCGCGCTCGGCGACCGCATTGGCCCGCGCCCCGTGGTGCTGGCCGGCGCGGTGCTGCTCGGCCTGGGTCTGTTCCTCGCGAGCCGCGCACAGAGCGCGCTCGAGTTCCAGCTCACGTTCGGCCTGCTGGTCGGCGTCGCGGTCGGCAGCTTCTTCTCGCCGATGATCGCCGCGGTGATGGGCTGGATCAGCCAGCACCGCGGCCTCGCGGTGTCGCTCGTATCGGTCGGGGTCGGGGTCGCGCCGATGACGATGTCGCCGTTCGCCGCCTGGCTCATCACGCAGATGGACTGGCGCGCCGCGCAGGTCGTGATCGCCGTGCTGGTGTGGGCGACGCTGGTCCCTGCGGCGCTGTTCGTGCGGCGGCCGCCGCAAAGTGAATTGACCGGGGGAAACGCTGAGGCCGTCACTCAGGAAAAATCCATGACGCTCCGCGACGCGTTCGTCTCGGCACCGTTCATCGTGCTGGCGCTCACCTTTTTCGCCTGCTGCGCGGCGCACGCCGGCCCCATTTTCCACACCGTCACCTACGCCCAGACCTGTGGGCTCGCACCGCTCGCCGCGGTGACGATCTACAGCGTCGAGGGCCTCGCCGGCCTCGGCGGCCGCCTTGGGCTCGGCCTCGCGGCCGACCGCTTCGGCGTGAAGCGCGTGCTCATTGCCGGCCTCGTGATCCAGGCGCTCGCGGCGTTCGCCTTCATCTCGGCGTCGCGGCTCGGCGAGTTCTACGCCGTCGCCGCGACGTTCGGCTTCGCCTACGGCGGCGTGATGCCGCTCTACGCGGTCCTCGCGCGCGAGTACTTCGGCCAGCGCATCCTCGGTGCGGTGTTCGGTGCCGCCGCGATGGTGTCCAGTCTGGGCATGGCGGCAGGTCCGGCTGTAGGCGGCTGGATCTACGACAGCTTCGGCCGCTACACTTGGATGTACGTCTACTCGGGCGCGATCGGACTGGGCGCGGTGGCGATCGCGCTGGCATTCCCGCCTTTTCCCAAAGCGGTCAGAGCTTCTCCGGCCGCGGCTTAAGCAAGGAGACCTCAAGATGACGATTCCGCAAGGCATGCATTCCGTTACTCCGCACCTCGTCTGCGCCGGCGCGGCACAGGCGATCGAGTTCTACAAGCAGGCGTTCGGCGCCATCGAGAAGGGGCGCATGCCGGGCCCGGATGGCCGGCTGATGCACGCCGCGGTCAAGATCGGCGACTCGACCGTGATGCTGGTCGACGAGATGCCGGAATGGGGCGCGCTCGGGCCGAAGTCCCTGAAGGGCTCGCCTGTGACGATTCACCTCTATGTCGAGGATGTCGATTCGTTCGTCGCCCGCGCCGTGAAGGCCGGCGCCAAGGTGACGATGCCGCTCGCCGACCAGTTCTGGGGCGACCGCTACGGCAAGCTCGAGGATCCCTTCGGCCACCACTGGTCGGTTGCCACGCACCAGCGCGACGTCACGCCCGAAGAGATGAAGAAGGCGATGGCGGCGATGCAGAAAGGCTGACCATGAATCCCGCACCCGGCTTCAAGAAGTATCCCGGTCACCGCGTCGACACCAATCCGTCGACGGCCCACGTGAAAGTCATGCTCGACGGTGAGATCATCGCCGACACGCGCGAGGCGGTGGAGCTGCACGAGTCCACGGGGGAAGGGAAGAAGACCGTGGCTCCGGTCGTGTACTACATCCCGCGCAAGGACGTGAAGATGGACCGGCTGGTCCGCTCGAGCCACCGCACGCATTGCCCGTTCAAGGGCGACGCCTCTTACTTCTCGGTGGCGGGCGGAGCCGAGAACGCGGTCTGGAGCTACGAGACGCCCTACGACGAGATGCTCGCCATCAAGGAGCGGCTCGCCTTCTATCCCGACAAGTTCGAGATCAAACCGACCTGACACAAGGAGACTCGCATGGCGTATGTCGATGGATTCGTGGTTCCGGTTCCGAAGAAGAACGTGCAGAAGTACAAGCAGATTGCGCGCAGGATGGGCCGCATCTGGCGCGAGCACGGCGCGCTCTCCTACACCGAGTCCATGGGCGACGACGTGAAGCCCGGCAAGCTCACGTCGTTCCCGCAGGCAGTGAAGCTGAGGAAAGGCGAGGTGGTGTGGCTCTCGTGGGCGACGTACAAGAACCGCGCGCACCGCGACCGAGTCAACAGGAACGCGATGAAGGACCCGCGCGTCGCAAAGATGATGGATCCGAAGAAGTTCCCGTTCGACGGGAAGCGCATGTTCTTCGGCGGCTTCAAGGTCGCGATCGACCTGTGAATGCCGTTCACGGTACGTTCACCATCGCGCGCGAGCTGGCGCACGCGCCGGAGCGCGTCTACGCCGCCTGGTCCGACCCAAAGGCCAAGGCGGCGTGGTTCGCCGCGCCGAGCGACGAGTGGACGGCGATCCGCCGCGAAATGGATTTCCGCGTCGAGGGTGGCGAGCGGCTGACCGGGCGCTGGCAGAGCGGCCGGGTCACCGACTTCAGCGCGCGCTACCTCGACATCGTGCCGCAGCGCCGGATCGTCTACGCCTACACCATGCACGTCGACGAGAAGAAGATCTCGGTCTCGCTCGCGACGATCGTGCTCGAGCCGGCAAGGGTCGCCGGCAAGGCCGGGACCCGGATGAGCGTGACCGAGCAGGGCGCCTTCCTCGACGGCTACGACGACGCGGGCAGCCGGGAGCGCGGCACCGGCTCGCTCATGGACGCTCTGGCGAGATCCCTGGAGGCCTGAGGTGGTCGAAGAACGCAGGAGATGGCTCGCCCTCTACATGCTGTGCGCGGGCGAGCTGATGATCGTGCTCGACACCACGATCGTGAACGTCGCGCTGCCTTCGATCCAGGGCAGCCTCGGCTTCACCGAGAGCGCGCTGGTGTGGGTCGTCAACGCCTACATGCTCACCTACGGCGGCTTCCTGCTGCTCGGCGGGCGCCTCGGCGACCTCTACGGCAAGCGGCGCCTCTTCCTCGCCGGGATCACGCTGTTCACCGCGGCGTCGCTGGTGTGCGGCCTCGCGGCGAGCCAGGCGGTCCTCGTCGCCGCGCGCGCGATTCAGGGCCTGGGGGGCGCGGTGGTCTCCGCGATCGCCTTGTCGCTCATCATGAACATCTTCACCGAAGCCGGGGACCGGGCGAAGGCGATGGGCATCTACGGCTTCGTGTGCGCGGGCGGGGGCAGCATCGGCGTGCTCGCCGGCGGCCTGCTGACGAGCGCGCTGTCGTGGCACTGGGTGTTCCTCGTCAATCTGCCGATCGGTGTGGCGGTCTATGCTTTTTGTACGAGGTTATTGAGTAAAGATGCGGCCAGCGCGCCGGGCAAGCTCGACCTGGCGGGTGCTGTGACCATCACGACCGCGCTGATGCTCGCCGTCTACGGCATCGTCGACGGCAACCAGGCGGGATGGACATCGGCGCGGACATTGAGCCTTCTCGGCGGCGCCATCGCGCTTCTCGCGGTATTTATCGTTACAGAGATGAATGTCTCCGCGCCGCTCATGCCGCTTGGCCTGTTCAGGGTGAAGACGGTGGCGGCCGCGAACATCCTCGGCGTGTTCTGGGCCGCCGCGATGTTCGCGTGGTTCTTCCTCTCCGCGCTCTACATGCAGACGGTGCTCGGCTACGACCCGATGAAGATCGGGCTCGCGTTCCTGCCGTCCAACCTCATCATGGCGGCGTTCTCGATCTGGCTGTCGGCGAAGATGGTGATGCGCTTCGGCATCCGCATGCCGATCGTGGCGGGCATGCTGCTCTCCGCGGCCGGATTGGGCCTCTTCGCTCTGTGGCCGAAAGATGCGTCGTTCATGCTGCACGTCATGCCGGGCATGCTGCTCCTCGGCATCGGCTGCGGCATGGCGCTCAACCCGGTGATGCTCGCGGCGATGCAGGAGGTCCCGCCTGAGGAGTCAGGCCTCGCCTCGGGCGTCGTCAACACGTCGTTCATGATGGGCGGCGCACTAGGGCTTGCCATCCTCGCGAGCCTGTCCGAGCGCGCGGGCTACCACGCCGCGTTCGCCCTCGCCGCCGTGTGCGCGCTTGTCGCCGCAGGGGCGGCCGCCTGGCTGCCGCGGGCGGCGCATTCCGAGAAGGAGGTCGAGTATGCCCACTAAGTACTCCGGAAGCTGCCACTGCGGCGACATCGCATTCGAGGCCGAGGGCGAGATCGAGGCGCTGCTGGAGTGCAACTGCTCCATCTGCTCTCGCAAGGGCTCGCTTCTCTGGTTCATTCCGCGGGACCGGTTCCGGCTGAAGACGCCGGAGGCGAAGCTCGCCACATACGAATTCAACCGGCACCGCATCCATCACAAGTTCTGCAAACGGTGCGGCATCCAGCCGTTCGCCTTGGCCACCGACCCGAAGGGCAACGAGATGGCGGCGATCAACGCGCGCACCCTGGAGGGCATCGATCTCTCCGCGTTGCCGAGGAAGCACTTCAATGGAAAGGCGCTCTGAATGAAGGAGCGGCGCGAGATACGACGGCTCACGGTCGCCATAGACCGCAGCGCGGCCGAAGCTTACGAGTTCCTGTCGGCGCCGGAGAATTTCCCGAAATGGGCTTCGGGGCTGGCCGCGACGCTGCGTCCGGCAGGCGAGGATTGGATCGCCGAGACGTCCGAGGGACCTGCGCTGGTGCGGTTTTCCGAGCGCAATGGCTACGGCGTGCTCGACCACTCGGTGACGCTGCCGCGAGGCACCACGGTCTATGTACCGCTGCGCGTCGTGGAAAGAGAAGGCGGGTGCGAGCTCGTGCTCACGCTGTTTCGCCCGCCCGGCATGTCGGACGAGCGCTTCGCCGCCGACGCGCAATGGGTGATGCGCGATCTCGACGCGGCGAAGCGCCTCCTCGAGGCCTGACTACGGCGCCGGCGCGATGAAGTTCCAGTCGTTCGCCCAGGGCGATTGCGAGGACGGCGGCTGGGACCGGCTGTCGGTGCTGCGCTTGGGCGCGGGCGCCGGGTCTTTGACCTGCGGCAGCGCGCGGTCGACTTCCGTCTGCTCGAACGGCTTGCCGTGCTCGACCGCGAGCGCGGGAACGGCGAGGGCTGCGAAAGATACTGCTGCGATGATGCGTTTCATGCGAACTCCTTTGAGCTGGTTGGTACGGACTGCTAACCAGGACTCTAGGAATGGCGCGCCGGCCGGGATGTGCGTTTACGCACCGGAAAGCTGGAAAACCAGAGTCGGCTCAGGGGTGGACCCTGAGCCCGACCCGGAATTGCCCATTACGCCGGCGGGGCGATGAAAGTCTGGTCGTTCGCCCAGGGCGACTGCGACCCGCTGGCGACCGCGGAGTCCGCGCGACCGGTGTCGAACGTCGGCAGCATGCGATCGACCTCGGCCTGCTCGTAGGGCAGGGACGCGGAGTCGACGCTGCTCTGCGCCGGCGCGGGAACGTTGATTTGCGGCAGCGCGCGGTCGAGCTCGGTCTGCTCGAACGGCTTGCCGGTTTCGACGGCGAAGGCGGGGACCGCGAGTGCCGCGAGGGCGGCGGCGACGATGAGGCGTTTCATGTTGTTGCTCCTTTTGAGGTCGTTGGGGAAAAGTAGTACACCCCGAACTCTAGGGATCGCGTGTCGCATCCGATGTGCGCTTACGCACCGGATTCCTCAAGCGTGCGCAGTGCGTACACCGTCATGGGCGTGGAGCGGCCGCGAATCACGAGCTCCTTCGCGTCCAGGCCGGAGCGGTCGAGGCCCGCGGCGAGCGCGACGCGCTCGGAGATGACGAGCGGCACC
>DATLUZ010000276.1:0-38121 GCA_035577785.1 Burkholderiales bacterium
GTCGTTAACGACCGGGACGTTTTGATCGATGCAGGCGGTATCGACACGGTGGTGGCAATCGACTTGGATTGGACGCTCGGCGCCGGCTTTGAAAATCTCACGCTCGCCAACGGTGTCGGGGAGTTCGGCCAAACCGGCATCGGCAACGAGCTCGATAACGTCATGTCCGTCGGGTTTGCAGACAGCCGACTGGAGGGCCGCGGTGGCAACGACACGCTCATAGGTGGTCTCATATTCAACGGCGGTGCGAGGGGCCTCGACGGCGGCGCCGGCAACGATGTGCTGACAGGACGAGGAGAAAGTCTGTTCATCTTCGATCAGGCGCCAGGCACTGCAAACGCCGACGTCATCACCGACTTCCAGTCCGGAGACAGTACGCTGGAGCTCGATGCGAGGGTGATGACTGCGTTGGGTGCGTCGGGCCAGCTCGCGGCGGACGATGCGCGCTTCTTCGCGGCGGCGGGCGCCACGGGCGGACACGATGCGGACGATCGCGTCATCTTCAATACCAGCACGGGCCAGGTCTTTTACGACGCGGACGGCAGTGGCGCAGGCGCCGGGCAGCTGATTGTGACGCTTCAGCCGGGTGCCACATTGGCGGCCTCCGACATCGTCGTGGACAACGGGAGCACGCCGGGGAGCACAATCACGGGCACAGCGGGCAACGACTCGCTTACCGGTACGGCGGGAGACGACACGCTGGACGGCGGGGCGGGCGTCGACACGATGAACGGCGGTCTGGGGAACGATACCTACATCGTGACCGCGGGCGATGTGCTCTCCGATACGGGGGGCGTCGACACCGTCCAGAGTAGCGTGACCTGGGCGCTGGCCGACGGGTTCGAGAACCTCACGCTGACCGGCACGGGCATTGTGGACGCCACCGGCAACAACGCCGCCAATCTGCTCATTGGCAACTCGGCCAGGAACTTCTTCAACCCGCGAGGTGGCGACGACACCATCCAGGGCGGTGGGGGCAATGACTGGGTGCGAATGGGAGGCGGCAGCGTGCCGGGCTACGGCACGAAGGTGATCGATGGTGGAAGCGGCGTCGATACGCTGGAGTGGGGCGCCTTTGCCAAGAGCGCGATCGTGGTGGATCTCGCGGCGGGGACGCTCCGCGGTGGAGACGATGGGACGGGCAGCGCGAGCCTGACCAGCATCGAGACGGTGATCGGGGCCGACGGGTTCGACGACCGGATCAGCGGAGCGGCCGCGGCGGAGTCGTTGCTCGGCGGTACCGGCAACGACACGCTCGACGGGCGCGGCGGCAACGACAGCCTCACCGGCGGTGCCGGTGCGGACACGTTCGTGTTCGACACGCCGCCGGGCACGGGCAATGTGGATCAGGTGACCGATTTCGTCTCGGCCTCCGACCACCTGAGCTTCGACAACGCGGTGTTCACGGCGCTAGGCGCCAACGGGAATTTCGCGGCGGGCGATGCACGCTTTGCGGCAGGCGCGGGATTCACCTCCGGGCACGACGCGAGCGATCGGGTCGTATACGACACAAGCACCGGCAACCTCTACTACGACGCCGACGGCAATGGCGCAGGGGCGGCGCAGCTGGTGGCCACGATTCAGGGCCATCCGGCGGTTGCGGCGACCGACATCGCGGTGATCTAGTCGGCCCTGGGCGACTGGGCAAACCAGACTAGGGCTGGGCCGTAATGCGCATGCCCCTGACTAGGGTCGAATAGCGCTACTGGTGCGCGACCTCGTCTCCCGCCTGACGCCGCTGTTTCTGTTCGCCGCGCTCTTCAGCCTGGCGATCAACACGCTGCTGCTCGCGCCGTCGCTGTACATGCTGCAGGTGTTCGACCGCGTGCTCGCGAGCCGCAGCGAGGAGACGCTCGCCGTGCTGAGCCTCGCGGCGGTGATCGCGCTCTTCGCCATGATGCTCCTCGACGTGCTGCGCTCGCGGCTCCTCGCGGCGGCCGGGGCGGCGCTCGACCGCCGGCTCGGCCCACGCGTGCTGCAGGGGCTGATGGCGCAGACCGCGCGCCTCTCCGGCGCGGGGCACGTCCACGGCCTGCGCGACGTCGCCACGCTGCGCGCCTTCTTCAGCGGGCAGGGGCTGATGGCGGTGTTCGATGCGCCCTGGCTGCCGATCTTCCTGCTCCTCATCACGCTCTTCCACCCGATCCTCGGCGCGGCCGCGCTCGGCGGGGCGATCGTGATGGTCGTGCTCGCGTTCCTGAACGAGCGCCTGACGCGCGTGCCGCTCGAGCGCGCCCAGACGCAGGCGCGCCAGGCCGCGCGCTTCATCGACGTCGGCACGCGCAACGCCGACGTGGTGGAGGCGCTCGGCATGGCGCCGGCGCTCACGCGGCGCTGGGCCACCCTGAACGAGGCTGCGCTGCGCGAGCACAAGCGCGCCAACGCGATCGGCTCCGGCTTCTCGGGCTTCAGCAAGTTCTCGCGCCAGCTGATCCAGCTCGTGATGCTCGGAATCGGCGCGCATCTCGTGCTATCGGCGCATGTCACCGCGGGCATCATGATGGCCGGCACCATCCTCCTCGGCCGGGCGCTCGCGCCGGTCGAGACGCTGGTCGGGAGCTGGCGCGGCTTCGTTGAGGCGCGCGCCGCGTGGCGGAGGCTGCGCACCCTCCTGAACGAGCACGTTCAAAAGGAAACCTGCACCGAGCTGCCGGCTCCTCTGGGCGTATTGAAGGTCGAGCAGCTCGTGTTCCGGTTGCCTAAAGCCGAGCGGCCGGTCCTGCGCGGCGTGTCGTTCGCCCTCGAGGCGGGGGAGGCGCTCGGCGTCATCGGTCCGAGCGCCTCGGGCAAATCCACGCTCGCGCGCCTGATCGTGGGCGTGTGGAAGCCGGCGGCCGGCACGGTGCGGCTCGACGGGGCCGACGTGTCGGCGTGGCCGCGGGAGCGCCTCGGGCCTTATCTTGGCTATCTGCCGCAGGACGTCGAGCTCTTCACCGGGACGGTGGCGCAGAACATCGCGCGCCTCGGCGAGCCCGACCCGGCCGCGGTGATCCGCGCCGCGCAGCGCGCGCACGTCCACGAGCTCATCCTGCGCCTGCCGCAGGGCTACGACACCGACATCGGCGAGGCCGGCGCTGCGCTCTCGCCGGGCCAGCGCCAGCGCGTGGCGCTCGCTCGCGCGCTTTATGGCGACGTGCGTGGCTCGCCGCGCCTCGTAGTCCTGGACGAGCCGAACGCAAGCCTCGACGCCGAGGGCGACGAGGCGCTGCTGCGCACGCTGGCCGGCCTGAAGGCCGAGCGCGCGACGGTGGTCATCGTGGCGCACCGCCCGTCGCTCCTGCGCGGTGTCGACAAGCTGCTCGTGCTGAAAGACGGCACGGTGCAGACCTTCGGCCCGCGCGCCGAGGTGCTGGCAAAGCTCACGCGCCCCTTGCGCGCCCCGCAGGAGCGGGCGGCATGAGCGAAGAGCGCGAGATCCGTCGCATCGTGTTCAGCGGCGTCCTGGTCATCGCGGGCGGCGCCGGGGCACTCGCGGCCTGGGCCGCCTACGCCCCAATGTCGGGCGCGGTCATCGCGCCCGGGTACGTCAAGGTGGACCTGAACCGCAAGGTGGTCCAGCACCAGGAAGGCGGCACCGTGCGCGCGGTGCGGGTGCGCGACGGCGAGCGGGTGAAGCAGGGCCAGGAGCTCGTCCTGCTCGACGACGTGCGCGTCGACGCGGCGCTCGACCAGCAGCGCACCCAGCTCGACGCCGAGCGCGCCAAGGCGGCCCGCCTGGAGGCCGAGCGCGCGTTCGCACCGAAGCCGGCGTTCCCCGCCGACCTGGTGAAGCGCGGCGGCGAGCCCAAGATGGCGGAACAGCTGGCGCGCGAGGCGGTCCTGTTCCGCGCCCGCCGCGACGCGCTCGATACGCAGATCCTGCTGCTTCGCAAGCAGATCGACGAGACCGGAACCGAGATCGTGGCGTTGAACGAGCAGCTCACCGCGGAAGAGCGGGCGCTCAAGCTGCAGAAGGAGGAGCTCGCCGCCAACGAAGGATTGCTCGCCCAGGGCTATGTACAGAAGACCCGCATCATGACGCTGCAGCGCGCCACCGCCGAATACGAGGCCCGCCACGGCGAGCGCCGCGCCGAGCTCGCCAAGGCGCGCCAGCGCACCGCGGAGCTCGAGCTGCGCATCCTGTCGATGCGCAACGCGTACGTCCAGGCCGCCGCCGACGAGCTGAAGGACACCAGCGCGCGGATCTTCGACCTCGAGGAGCGCATCCGCCCGTCGCAGGACGCGGCCGAGCGTCAGCGCATCCTCTCGCCGATCGACGGCGAGGTGGTGGGCCTTCGCGTCTTCAGTCAGGGTGCGGTGATCGGGCCGCGCGAGCTGCTGATGGAGATCGTGCCTGACGAGAAGCGCCTGATCATCGAGGCGCGCATCCGCCCGGAGGACATCAACCACGTACGCGCCGGCTCGCACGCCGACGTGCGCCTCACCGCCTACCAGCAGCGCACCACGCCACTCGTGCCCGGGTCGGTCATCTACGTCTCGGGCGACCGCATGCTGGAGCAGAACACCGAGCGGCCTTACTACGTGGTGCACATCGACGTCCCGGCCGAGGGCTTGGCCGAGGCGGGGAACCTGAAGCTCCAGGCCGGGATGCCGGCCGAGGTCTTCATCCGCACCGACAGCCGCACTGCCTCCGATTACCTTCTCGCGCCGGTCACCTCCTATCTTCGCCGCGCTATGCGCGAGCCGATGTGATGCGTCTGCTTTTCGTCCATCAGAATTTTCCCGGCCAGTACCGCCACCTGGCGGCGCACTATGCCGGCGCGGGCCATGAAGTCGTGGCGATCGGCGACAAGGAAAACCTGCGCTACCAGCCGCGGCTTCCCGGGGTGCGCCTGTTCGCCTACGAAGCGCCGTGCGAGGACCATGCCGGCGTCTTCGAAGCGAGCGCGCTGCGCGCCATGCAGCGCGGCCGGGCGCTCGCTGCCGCCGCCGCGGCGCTGCGGCGTTCCGGCTTCCGCCCGGATCTCGTGTTCGCCCACATCGGCTGGGGCGAGGCGCTCTTCCTCAAGGATGTGTTTCCCGCGGCGCCGCTTCTTTTATACGGCGAATTCTTCTATCGCGCGCGCGGCGCCGATACGGGCTTCGATCCGGAGTTTCCGCCTTCGGCGAATAGTCTCCTGCGCCTGCGGGTGATGAACGCGCCGCTCCTCATGTCGCTCGATGCGGCCGATTGGGTCATGGCGCCGACGTTCTGGCAGCAGCGGCAGTTTCCGCAGCCCTATCAGGCGCGCGTGTCGGTGATCCACGATGGCATCGACACGGACCTTGCTGTTCCTCCTGAGGGAGCCAAGGCCGGGGGCCGTTTTGACGAAGAGCTTATTACGTACGTCGCGCGCAACCTCGAGCCCTACCGCGGCTTCCACGTATTCATGCGCGCGATCCCCGAGATCCAGCGCCGCCGGCCAAAGGCGCGCATCGTCATCGTCGGCGGCGACGCCGTCAGCTACTCGCCGCGACTGCCGCCGGGCCAGACCTATCGCGAGCGCCTGCTGCGCGAGCTCGACGGGAAGATCGACCTCGCGCGCGTCAGCTTTCTCGGCCGCATTCCGTACAAGGACTATCTGGCGCTGCTACGCAGGTCCTCGGTCCACGTCTACCTCACGTACCCGTTCGTCCTGTCGTGGTCGCTGCTCGAGGCCATGGCGAGCGGCTGCCTCGTGATCGGCTCGCGCACGCCGCCGGTGGAGGAGGTGGTGAGCGACGGAGTGAACGGGCTGCTCACCGACTTTTTCGATACGGCCGCGCTGGCGGCCAAGGTGGATCAGGCTCTCCGACATCAAGCCGAGCTTTTTTCTCTGAGAGAAGCGGCGCGCCGCACCGTCCTCGAGCGCTACGACCTGAAGCGAATCTGCCTGCCGGCCCAGCGGCGGCTGGTGGAAGCGCTGCTAAAGGGAAAACGCGCCGACGCTCGCCCCGCCGCAGACGTAGAGCAGCTGCCCGGTGACGAAGCCGGCCTCCCGGTCGGCGAAGAACATCACCGCGCGCGCGACGTCGCCCGGCTCGCCTAGCCGCTTCACTGGAATCGCCTGCGCGATGCGCTCGACCTGCGGGCTGCCCTCGGGAACCACGCCGTGGAAATTCGCGGTCCGGATCGGGCCGGGCGCGACCACGTTCACCGTGACGCCGAAAGGCGCGAGCTCGAGCGCCCAGGTGCGCGCCATGCCGACGATGCCGGCCTTGGTCGCTGCATAGGCGGTGCGGGTCGGCACGCCGAGCACCGCGCGCGACGAAACGAAAACGATGCGGCCGTAGCCGGCTTCCTTCATCGCCGGCAGTGCGGCTTGCGTCAGCGTGACCGCGGCTGCGAGGTGCAGGTTGGCGAGCGCCGCAAGATCTTCGAGCTGAACGTCCTGGAGGAGGGCAGGGCGGATCGCTCCCGCGTTGTGGATCAACGTGGTGACGGCGTGGTTGCGCACAATCTCGGCTGCCGCCTGCCGCGTGGCTTCCGCGTCCGTCAGATCGACCTCGACGTGCTTTACCCGCAAAGGAGAAGGTTGAATGTCCAAGGAAATGACTTGGTAGTTCGCCGCGAGCAAACGCTCGGCGACCGCCCGGCCGATGCCGGCGCTGCCGCCGGTGACGAGCGCGGTGCTCACAGGAAGAGCTGGATCGAGGGCAGGGCGGCGTCGCAGTTCAGGAGGTCGACCCGCTTCAGGCGGATGCGCAGCCGCCCGTCCAGCCAGGCGAGCGTGTGCCAGGCGGTCGCAGCGTAGCGCTGCGACTCGTCGCCGCGGGTCTCGGTGTAGAGGAAGGGCGTGCGCACGACGAACTCGCCGCGCGCGTAGTCCGAAGCTTCGATGTCCGGCTCCTGCAGCACGTGCAGGCATCGGCTCGGCGGACGCTGCGAAAAGGCGCGCGAACTCTTCAGGCGCTCGACGCGCAGCTCGAGCAGCAGCCGGTCCTCATAGGCGAGCGAGTTGTGGCCGAGCGGGTCGGTCTGTCCGGGCGCCGCCGGCACCCAGTAGTGCGCGTCGTCGGTGAAGAGCGCCAGCCACTCGTCGAAGCGCTTCTCGTCGATCAGGCGCGCCTCGTGGCGAACGAAGCGTGCGAGGTCCCTCTCAACCGGAAACACCGGGTCGGTCCCTGATTTTTCGATTTTCACGGGACCATCAATTCTTTCCATGCGCGGAACTGGTTGCGCATGGAAGCGTCGCTCGTGCCGTTGCGGGTAAGCTCACCGCGGCGCTCGAGCTCCGCGGCCTCGCTGTGCTCGTGGTTCCGGTGCAGGCTGACCCACTCGTTGCCTTCGCCGGCAAGGCCTTCCTGGATGGCGCGGTAGCAGTGCAGGTCGTCGTGGCCGACGATCGACATCGGCGAGTTGATCAGCCGGTTGTAGGTCACGGTGCGCTCGAGCAGCGCGTCGGGCGCGCCCTTCAGGCGGAAGGTCCACGATTCGATGACGGTGCGGTCCGCGGCGAGCGGCCGCGCCACGCGGATCGACTGGATCGCGCCCTTGATGGTGAGGCTCGGGTAGTACACGGTGTTGTGCCGCACCGTGCCGAGGATGTGGCGCGCGCGCTCCTCGCCGTGGGCTTTCTTCATCAGCGCTTCGTAGTCGCCGAGCGCCGCGTACGAGGAATGGATCGAGAAGTTGACGCCCGAAAAGCCGTGGCCGTGCGGGTAAACCCGGATGCCCATGTCGTCGAAGAACTTGTAGTCCGAGGCGAACGGTGCGATCTGCTCGATCGCCATGGGCTTCGGCGCGTCCGCGGGCTTGCCTTCCCAGAGCCTGCGCGCGGTGCCGGCCGACGAGGCGTGCGCGATCATCGGGTGCATCATGTCGTTCAGGTTCTCGACGAACAGCTTCCAGTTGCAGTTGTGGAGGTAGCGCAGGCAGCCGCCGGCGATCTCGAGCTCGCCCTCGGGCGAGCGGTCGGCGAGGTTGTCGATGGAGGAGAGCGACGCGCCGAAGTAGTCGCGAAAGCCGAGGCCCTGCGGCGAGAGTCGCACGAAGATGAAGCCGCGGTAGGTCGCCACGTTTTCGACCGCGGCGAGCCCGCGTCCGGCCTCGGTCTCGGCGAGGCGCGTGCCGTCGTAGCCCTGGGCAAGCGGAATGTTGAGGATCGAGCCGTCCAGGCGGTAGGTCCAGGCGTGGTAAGGGCAGCGCAGCGTCTTGCCGCAGTTGCCGGCCGGCTCGCCGACGAGCTTGGTTCCCTTGTGGGCGCAGCGGTTGACCAGCACCCGCACCGAGCGGTCTCCTTGACGCAGCACGATCAGCGGCTGCCCGGCGACATCGACCGTGAGGTAATCGCCCTCGTTCCGGATCTGGCTCTCGTGGCCGGCGTAGATCCACGCGCGCGACCAGAGCCGCTCCATCTCGAGCTGGAAGAGCTCCGGGTCGAGATAGACGTCGCGGTGCACGCGGTCGGCCTGGACCAGGTCCTGGAGCGCCGCCGGATCATTGCGGTATCGCGCCATCCGGAGCATTGTAGAATCAGTCAAATGATTGTTTTCGATCTGCTTTGCGGCGAGGGTCACCGCTTCGAGGGCTGGTTCGGCTCGGCCGCGGACTTCTCGGCGCAGAAGGAGCGGCGCCAGCTTGCCTGCCCGCGCTGCGGCATCGCGCAGGTCGAGCGCGTCCCGTCGGCCTCGCGCGTGAACCTCGGGGTGCCCGAGCCCAAGGCAGTGACCAAAGCGATGCCTGGCCAAGGGCCTGGGGTGCCGCAGCGCACGCCCCCGATCGATTCAGTCGGGGGCACGCCCGAGATGGAGGGGAAGGACCCGTTCGCCATCGCCCAGATGCTCTATTCGCGCATGCTGGACGAGCTCCTCACCAAGAGCGAGGACGTGGGCAAGGAATTCCCCGCCGAGGCTCGCAAGATCTTCTACCAGGAGGCCCCGGCGCGCGCCATCCGCGGCGAGGCGAGCGCGCGCGAGCACGAGGAGCTGCTCGACGAGGGGATTCCGGTCGCCCGGTTGCCGCTGCCGCCGGGGCGGCTGAACTAGCTTTTTTCTACGCGGCGATCGCGGGGCGCTCGGCCAGGCGCTTCCCGGCACGCTCGATGATGATGTCGATCACGTCGAAGAACACCGTGTCCGGCGGCGTTCCGATGTCCCGCATCCAATAGTCGAGCTGGCGCTCGGGCAGGCGCAGCCGCTCCGCGAGCCGGTCCAGCCCGCCCATCATGGTTGCCGCGCGCCGGATGGCGAGGGCGCGCGCTGCTAGCTCGGTCTTCATGAGTCTCCTGTCAGAAACGCCGAGAGCATGGCGGTTCGGCCCGGGTGCCTCAAGTCGCTAGGTGCCGCTTCGTGTTGTAAGGATGCGGCGTCACGAATTCTCCTCAAAGGCCGCCTGAATGCATGCAATCAGTATTATGTCAAATAACCACATTATGCCCCGAAGGGACCTTCTAAAGGGGCGCGCGCTTGGGGCTGCCCTTCCGTCGGGTGAGCCTGGGTGGGCTGCGGTTAGCCTTGGCCGAACAGAGACTTAGGGATCCAACCTGAGATGCGACTTCACTTGGATGGCAGGTTCGCCAGCATTTCAGCGGAGAAAAGCTTCGGATTGAGCGGGTGGCGGCTGAGGAGGCGCCGCTCCGCCATTCCCCGAGCGAAAGTCAGCCACTCGCGCGCTTTGACAGGGTTGCGCTCGATGGGCGTCGATCCAGTCTGGTACTTCGGAGCAAGCCCCAGCGAGCTCAAAGCCCGATCGAGGGCGATCTTCTGGAGGGCGTCGGCCAGGGGCTCGAGCTCGTCGCGGTCGTCGACCGGCATCGGCCGTTGGAGCAGCCGCTCGAGCACCTCTCCTTTGGCGGCGTACTCGAGCGCACGAAGCGGAGCGCCCCCGGCGTAGGCGAGCCAGCGCTGGGGGTTGCGGGCGCCCTGCCCGGCCAGCCAACCGAGCGCCGCGGGTCCCGGCGGGATTGGCACCGCAAGGGCTACGCAGCGGCTGCGGATGGTCGGGAGGAGCTCCGCGGGCCGGTGCGCGACGAGGATGAACATCGCGCCCGCGGGCGGCTCCTCAAGGCCCTTCAGGAGCGCGTTGGCGGCGTTCGGGTTCATGTCCTCGGCCGGGTGCACCAGCGCGACGCGCAGGCGCCCGCGGTGCGAGCGCAGGTTGAGAAAGCCGGCGAGCTCCCGGACCTGCTCGATCTTGATCTCGGTGCTCGGCTTGGCGCGCCTGGCGGGCGCCTCGGCGGCATCGTCGGGGTCGGGGTCGGGCTCGCGCGCGAGCGCCTCGGGCTCGAGGCGGCGGAAATCCGGATGGCTGCCGGCGGCGAACCAGCGGCAGCCCTCGCAGCGGCCGCAGGGCCGGCGCGCCGCGTCCTCGCAGAGCAGGAACCGGGCCGTGTGCTCGGCGAGCGCCAGCTTTCCGGTGCCGCGCGCGCCGTGGATCAGCAGCGCGTGCGGAAAGCGCTCGGCGCGCGCTTTCAGCGATTCGAAGAGCCGCTCGTTCCAGGGATGGATCATTGGAACCATCATGGGAACAGCAGCGCTCCCTCCAGGCTCTTCCGGATGGCAGCCATGTCGGCGGCCGCGTCGATGACCCTCACGCGGCGAGGCTCGGCCCGGGCGCGCGCGAGATAGGCGGCGCGAACCCGCTCGAAAAACGCCTCGTCCTCGCGCTCGAAGCGGTCGAGCTTCTTCCCCGAACCGGCGAGGCGCCTGCGCGCCACTTCGTAGCTGCAGTCGAAGACCAGCGTGCGGTCCGGCGCCAGCCCGGGATTGGAAGCGGCACTCAGGCGCTCGATGAGCTCGAGCGGCACGCCTTTGCCGGCGCCCTGGTAGGCATACGTCGCGTCCAGGAACCGGTCGCACACCACCCAGCTTCCCGCGTCGAGCGCGGGACGGATCACTTTGCGCACGTGGTGCGCGCGCGCCGCGAAGATGAGCAGCGTTTCGGCCATGGGGTCCATTGCCTCCTCGAGGATGGCCCTGCGCAGGTGCTCGGCGAGATCGGTGCCTCCGGGCTCGCGCGTGACGATCGCGTGCCGGCCGGAGGCGGCCGCGACCGCATCGGCTATGAATTGGAGATGGGTCGACTTGCCGGCGCCGTCCACGCCCTCGAGCGTGATGAATTTCGCCGCCGCGCTCACTTCGGCGGGCGCCGCAGCTGATAGCGCGAGACAGCGCGGTTGTGCTCGTCGAGCGTGCGGGAGAACTGGCTCGAGCCGTCGCCCCGGGAGACGTAGTACAGCGCCTCGGTCCTGCCGGGGTGCATCGCGGCGTGGAGCGACGCCATGCCCGGCATCGCGATCGGCGTCGGCGGCAGGCCTGCGCGAGTGTAGGTGTTGTACGGCCCATCCTCGATGAGGTGGTTCTTCTTCAGGTTGCCGTCGAACGTATTGCCCAGGCCGTAGATGATCGTCGGGTCCACCTGCAGACGCATGCCGATGCGCAGGCGATTCACCAGCACGCCGCCGATGAGGTCGCGCTCCTCGGGCCGGCCGGTCTCCTTTTCGATGATCGAGGCCATGATCAGCGCGTCGTAGGGCGATTGATAGGGAAGCTCCGGCATTTTCCCGTCCCACTCCTTCTTCAGTTGCCGCTGCATCGCCAGGTACGCCCGCCGCAGCACCGCGAGGTCGCTCGAGCCCTTGCCGAAGAGATAGGTGTCGGGCAGGAAAAGACCCTCGGGATGGGGCTCGGCGATCTGGAGCCGCGTGAGGATCTGCGTGTCCTCGAGCCCGGCCGTGTCGTGGCGCAGGTCCGGGCTCGCGTCGAGCGCGGCGCGGAACTGGCCGAAGGTCCAGCCTTCGATCAGGCGCACCTCCGCCTGGGTGACGTCGCCGCGCGTGAGCTTCTCCAGGAGCTCGGTCGGGGTCACCGGCTCCGCGATCTCGTAGCTCCCCGCCTTGATCGCGCGCTCCTTGCGCAGCGCGCGCGCGAGGACCTGGAATTCGAAGCGCCGCAGGCGCACGCCGGCGCCTTCGAGAGCGTCCATCACGCCGCGCAGGCTCGCGCCGCGCGGGATCTCGACTTCCACCGGGACCTGGGCCAGCGTGAGCGGCGTCGAAACGTACCACGCGGCATAGCCCCCCACGCCGAGCAGCGCGAGTATCAGTAGGCCGAGAAGGGTCTTGAGGGTTTTCAGAGAATCACGCGCGATAAAGGCTGCATTTTACGATGCGGCGCACGCCTCTACTTCACGAGGAAAACACCGTGACGACCGCCCAGTTGAAGAAGACAAAGAAGGCGATCGACGCCGCGATCGCGCACCAGAAGAGCGGCGACTGGGCCAATGGCCGCTCCGCGACCCTGTCCACCAAGTTCCTGCGGCGGTTGCCCATATCGTTCGCAAGGCTATCAGCGGCGCGGTGACAGCCGTATGAATTTGTCCACCGTTGCTTGACTTAGAATTGACGCTCTCCATGGAGTGCGCGCGACTTTCCCGCTACGGCCTGCTCTCGGTGCAGGGCGCCGATGCACGCGAATTTCTCCACGCGCAGCTCACCAACGACATCCAGAACCTGTCGCCCGAGCGCGCCGCGCTCGCCGGCTGGTGCTCGGCGAAGGGTCGCCTGCTCGCGACATTTCTCGTGATTCCCGCGCCGCAAGGCTTCCTGCTGCAGCTCGCGCGCGATCTGGCGCCCGCTGTGTCGAAGCGCCTGTCGATGTTCGTCCTGCGCTCCAAGGTCAGGATCGCCGATGAGAGCGAAGCCTGGGCGCAATTCGGCGTCTGGAACGAGGATTCCGGCCCGTCCGGCATCGAGTGGAAGGGCAGTTCCGCGATGGTCCCGGTGGGGGAAAAACGTTTCCTGCGGCTCGAGGCGGCGGCGTCCGCGTCAGCCGAGTGCAAGGGCGACGAGGAGTCCTGGGCCCTGCAGGAAATCCGCGCTGGCCGGCCGCTCATTACCGCCGCCACGCAGGACCAGTTCGTGCCGCAGATGGTGAATCTCGAGACCCTCGGCGGCGTCGACTTCCAGAAGGGCTGCTATCCCGGCCAGGAAATCGTGGCGCGGGCGCAGTACCGCGGGCAGGTGAAGCGGCGCATGGTGCGCCTGCCGGCGCCGCAGGGCGAACGCCTTCGGCCGGGACAGGAATGGAACGGCGGCACGGTGGTGGACAGCGCCGGTGGGGAGCTTCTCGCCGTCATGCCCATATGAATCACTATTACGTCTACTACAAGCTCGCACCGGAGCGGGTCGCCGAGCTGCGCGGAGTGGTCGAAAGGCTTTTCCAGGAAATCGAAAGGCAGTGCGGCGTGCGCGGCCGCTGGATGCGCCGGCGCGACGACCCGTCGACCTACATGGAAGTCTACGAGGAGGTAAAGGACGCGGCGGCGTTCGAGGCGCTTCTCGAGCGCGAGGGTGCCAGGCTCGGCGTCCCGCGCAAGCTCGAGCGCTTCGTGAACGCGAGCTGATGTGCCTCATCCTGCTCGCCTGGCAGGTCCCGGGCCGGCACGCGCTCGTGGTCGCGGCGAACCGCGACGAGTTCCACGCCCGCCCAGCCGCGCCGGCGGCGTTCTGGCCCGACCAGCCCGCCATCCTCGCCGGTCGCGACCTTGAGGCGCGCGGCACCTGGATGGGTATCTCGCGCGGCGGCAAGTTCGCCGCGGTGACCAACTATCGCGGCGGAACGGAGCCGCGTGCAGCGCAATCCCGGGGCTCTCTGGTCAGTGCCTTTCTCGCAAATGGCCAGCCGCCCGCGCACTACATCGGTGAAGTCCGGAGCAAGGCCGCTTCGTATAGCGGCTTCAACCTTCTGGTCAGCGACGGAGCCGAGCTCTGGTGGATGTCGAACCGCGATAGCGAGCCGCACCGCCTCGAGCCCGGAATCTACGGACTGGGAAACCTGCTTCTCGATTCGCCCGACGTCGAGCCGAGGAAGCGCCGCTTCGAGGAAGCGCTCGCCTCGGGCGCGGCGGTCGAGCCGCTCTTCAGCGTGCTCGCCGAGGCGCGCATCGTCAATCCGGCGTACGGTACGCGCTGCTCGACCGTGTTTTTCGGCGGCCGCTACGTCGAGCGCACGTTTTCCCCGGACGGCGCGGAGCAGGATACTCTGCACTACGAGTTCTAGAGCCGCCTGCGCATGTCGACGTGCGGGATGCCGGCGTCCATGTACTCGGCGCCCTCCTCCGCGAACCCGTGCCCGCGGTAGAACGCCGTCGCGTGGACCTGCGCTGAGAGCACGACCTCCCGATCGCCCCGCGCCCGCGCCGCCTCCACCAGCTTCGCCAGAATCCGGCTGCCGATGCCGCGGCCGCGCCAGGCCGCGAGCACTGCCATGCGACCGATATGGCCGTCCGGCAGCAGGCGGCCGGTTCCAATCGGGCTTCCCCTGTAATACGCGACGGCGTGGGCAGACTTGTCGTCCATCTGGTCGAGCTCGATCGCGAGCGGCACGCCCTGCTCCTCGACGAACACGGCGAAGCGGATCGGCGCAGCGTGCGCGCGCGCCTGCTCCCAAGGCAGCAGCTCGATGCGGAGGTCGGTGTACACGAGTAGTGAAAAGTATAATTCGCCCATGAAGAGCCTCTGGAGCGACGCGGAAGCGGCGCACTTCACCGGGCCGCTCGGTCCGCGCGTGTACACCTCGCGCCTCCTCGGCCGCGATCGCTCGCTCGTGCTGCACGGCGGAGGCAACACCTCGGTCAAGCTGCGCGAGAAGAACCTGTTCGGCGAGGAAGAGGACGTGCTCTACGTGAAGGGCAGCGGCTGGGACCTCGAGACGATCGAGCCCGCGGGCTTCACGCCGGTCGCGCTCGGCTACGTGCGCAAGCTCGCCGGGCTCGGGCAGCTCTCCGATCCGCAGATGGTGAACGAGCTCAACACGCACATGCTGCGCGCCGGCGCGCCCTCACCGTCGGTGGAGACCATCCTGCACGCGATCCTGCCGCACAAGTACGTCGACCACACCCACGCCGACGCGGTGCTCTCGGTGTCGAATTCGCCGGAGGGCGAGAAGCGCATCCGCGAGATCTACGGCGACCGGGTGGCGGTGATTCCCTACATCATGGCCGGCTTCGACCTCGCGGCCTATTGCGCGCGCGAGTTCCCGAAGCAGGCGGGCAAGAACACGGTCGGCATGGTGCTGCTCTCGCACGGCGTCTTCTCTTTCGGTCCCGACGCGCGCACTTCGTACGAGCTGATGATCGAGCTCGTCTCGATGGCGGAGGAGTACCTCGCCCGGAAGAAGGCATGGCACATCGGTTTTTCCGCGGACGGGAAAGGCGGGGCTGCTTCGGCCTTCAACCGGGAAGACGTCGTGAAGCTCAGGCGAGCGATGTCCGACCAGGCGGGATTTCCGATGGTCTTGCGGGTAAACGACGGCGAGAAGTTCCGCAGCTTCGCGCAGCGGCCCGACGTCGGGAAGCTGTCGCAGCAGGGCCCGGCGACGCCGGACCACGTGATCCGCACCAAGCCGTTCCCTATGTTGGGACGCGACGTTGCCGCATACGCCGCTAGGTACCGCGAGTACTTCGAGCGCTTCTCGGCCAAGGCGAAGGAAAAGAAGACGATGCTTGACGCCGCGCCGCGCATGGCGCTCGACCCGCGGCTCGGCCTCGCCGCCGCGGGCCGCACCGCCAAGGACGCGGCGATCGTCGAGGAGCTCTACGATCACACGGTCGATGTCATCCTGCGCGCCGAGGCGCTCGGCGGCTGGCGCGCGCTCGATCAGCAGCACACCTTCGACATCGAGTATTGGGACCTCGAGCAGGCGAAGCTGCGCAAGGCGGGCTCGCCGCCGGCCTTCGCCGGCGAGGTCGTGCTCGTCACCGGCGCGGCCTCCGGCATCGGCAAGGCCTGCGTCGATTCGTTCCTCAAGCGCGGCGCCGCTGCGATCGGACTCGACCGCAATCCCGCCATTGAAGCGATGTGGAAGCGCCCGGACTTTCTGGGACTCGCTTGCGACCTGACCGACCGGAAGGCCGTGGAGGATTCCTTGGAGAAAGCTGTCAAGCGTTTCGGCGGCGTGGACATGCTGGTGCTGAACGCCGGGATCTTTCCCTCCTCCCAGTCGATCCAGGACATTCCCGCCGAGAGCTGGCGCTCCGCGATGACGGTAAACGTCGAAGCGAATCTCCTGGTCATGCAGGTCTGCCATGCGCTTCTGAGGCTCGCGCCGCGCGGGGGCCGCATCGTGGTGATCGGCTCGAAGAACGTCCCCGCGCCGGGACCCGGCGCGGCGGCCTACTCGGCCTCGAAGGCCGCGCTCAACCAGCTCGCCCGCGTGGCCGCGCTCGAGTGGGCCAAGGACGGCATCCGCATCAACTCGCTCCATCCCAACGCGGTCTACGACACCGCGCTCTGGACCGACGAGGTGCTCGCCTCGCGCGCCAAGGCCTACAACCTGACCGTCGAGCAATACAAGAAGAACAACCTCCTCAAGACCGAGGTTGCCTCGAGGGACGTGGCCGAGCTCGCCGCCGAGATGTGCGGTGCCCTCTTCGCCAAGACTACCGCGGCGCAGGTGCCCGTCGACGGCGGCAACGAACGGGTCGTTTGATGACAGTCGAGCCGATTCGCTGGAAGGGCGATCGCCTCGAATTGCTGGATCAAAGGCTTTTGCCGGACAAAGCTGAGTATGTCGCCTGCCGCAGCGCCGAAGAGGTGGCGCAGGCGATCCGCGACATGGTGGTGCGCGGCGCGCCCGCGATCGGCTGCGCGGCCGCTTTCGGTGTGGTCCTCGGGAAAGGAAGCAAGGCGGCTTACGAAATACTCGCAAAAAGCCGGCCTACCGCCATCAATCTCTTCTGGGCGCTCGAGCGCATGAAGAAGGCACCAGACCTCGAAGCCGAGGCGCGGGCGATTTTCGAGGAGGACCTCGCCGCCAACCGCGCCATCGGCCGGCTCGGCGCGGGACTGATCCGCGAGCGCTCGCGCGTGATGACCCATTGCAACACCGGCGCCCTCGCCACTGCGGGCTACGGCACAGCGCTCGGGGTCATCAGGGCCTCCAAGGGCAAGAACATTTCAGTCATCGCGAACGAAACGCGGCCTTATCTCCAGGGCGCGCGGCTCACGGCGTGGGAGCTGGTGCAGGAAGGCATCCCCTGCACCCTCATCACCGACAGCATGGCCGGGCACCTCATGAGCAAGGGCGAGGTCGACGTGGTGATCGTCGGCGCCGACCGCATCGCTGCGAATGGCGACGTCGCGAACAAGATCGGCACCTACCCGCTCGCCGTGCTGGCAAAGCGCCACGGCATTCCGTTCTACGTCGCGGCGCCCTGCTCCAGTTTCGATCCGGCAATCCCGGACGGCTCCCGCATTCCGATCGAGGAGCGCCCGGCTGACGAGGTCACCGGCTACCGCGGCGCTCGCTGGGCCCCGCAGGGTGTGGCGGTGCGTAACCCCGCCTTCGACGTCACGCCGGCGGAGCTCGTCACCGGCATCATCTGCGAGAAGGGGATCGCCTCCCCACCCTATCGGGAGAGTATCGCCGCGCTCACGAAGTGACGGCGCTGCCGAAATTCGTTGCGCTCTACGCCGCGATGTACGCGGCCTACGGCGTTGCGTCGCCTTTCCTGCCCGCGTTTGTGAGCGAACGCGGCTTGTCGCCCGAGGAGATCGGGCTGGCGCTCGCCGCGGGCACCTGCGTACGCCTGGTGTCGGCGCCCTTGGCGGGGCGCATTGCGGATCTGGTGCAGTCGCTGCGCGTGATGCTGGTGGTCGCCATCGGCGTCGCAGCCCTGGTGACGCTGGGGTATCTCCCCGCACGCGGATTCTGGATGGTGCTCGCCGTCATGATGCTGCACGCATGGGCGCTCGCGCCGATGACCGTGCTCGCGGACGCGCTGGCGATCGGCACGCACGGCTTCGAGTACGGCCGGGTGCGGGGCACGGGATCAGCGGCGTTCATCCTCGGCACCCTGGCTTCGGGCCAGGCGATCGGCGCCTTCGGCCTGGTGGTGATCGTGCCGCTGCAGGGGCTGCTCCTGGGTGGCGCCGCCTTTGCCGCAACCCGGGTGCCGGAGATCGAGCACCGCCCCCGGCCGAAATCGGATACGACCGCCGGCGCAGGCGCCTTGCTGCGAATCGTGCGCTACCGCAACCTGGTGCTGCTCGCGGCGCTGATTCTTGGCAGCCATGCCATGCACGACGCCTTTGCCGTGATCCGCTGGAGCGCGGCCGGCATCAGCGCGGAGACATCGAGCCTCCTGTGGTCGGAAGCGGTCGCCGCCGAGGTGCTCGTGTTCTGGTTCATCGGCCCGGCGCTGATCAGGCGGCTGACGCCGGCCGGCGCGATGGCGCTCGCCGCTGGCGCCGGGGTGCTGCGCTGGGCGGTCATGGCGCAAACCGCGGACGTGGCCGCGGTTGCGCTGGTGCAGCCGCTGCACGGGCTGACGTTCGCGCTGCTCCACCTCGCCTGCATGCGGGTGCTCGGGCGCACGGTGCCGCCCGGATTCGAGGGCACCGCGCAGGCGCTCTATGCCACGGTCGGCGTCGGCGCCGCGAGCGCACTCCTCACGCTCGCTTCGGGCTCGCTGTACGGCTCGCTCGGGGCGCAGGCGTTCTGGTTCATGGCCGCGCTTTGCGCCGCCGCGCTTCCCCTCACCTTCAGGCTGAGAGGTGCCTGACGGCCCTACCAGGGAATCGGTGAGCCGTCGTGCGAGTAGAACTTGCCCGAATCTTCGCGCCGCAGGCCGCCGAGCACCTTGCGGAGTCCGCGCACCGACGCCTCCGGCGTGAGCGGAGCGCCCTGCCCGCCCATGTCGGTCCTGACCCAGCCGGGGCTCAGCGCGGCGACGATGATGCCGCGCGGCCGCAGCGTTTCGGCGAGGGCCTTGGCGAGCAGGTTGAGCGCCGCCTTGCTGGTCGAGTACGGCAGCGTGGAGCCGCTCGTTTCCGCGATCGAGCCGAGGCGGCTCGACATCAACGCGATGGTCTTGCGCTCGCTCGCGGCGACGTTGTCGACGAGCGCCTCGATCACAGCGGCGGCCCCGAGCAGGTTCACGCGCAGGACCTTCTCCCAATCGGCGTAGTCGAAGCTCCCGAGCGCCATGCCGCGCTTGCCGATGATCCCGGCGTTGCAAAAGAGGACGTCGAGCGCCGCCCCTTTCAACCTCGCCGCCAGGGTCCTGACCTGGGCGAAGTCGGTCACATCGACCGTCAGGGACTCGGCGCCGATCTTCTTCAGGTCTCCCTCGCGCACGCTGCCGATGACGCGCCAGCCGTCCTGCGCATACTGGCGGGCCAGCTCGAGGCCGAGGCCGCGCCCGGCCCCGGTGATGAGGATGGTCGGCATGCCTACTCCTTGATCTCCACTGGCGTGTACGGCGGAACGAGGTCGAACAGCTCGACGATGTCGGCGTTGCGCATGCGGATGCAGCCGATCGATCCGGGCTGGCCCATTTGGGCCGAGTCGGGCGAGCCATGGATGTAGATATAGCGCCGCATCGTGTCGACGTCGCGGAGGCGGTTTTTTCCGGGCTCGCAGCCGGAAAGCCACAGGATGCGCGTGAGGATCCAGTCGCGCCCGGGAAATTTCCCGTGGAGCTCGGGCGACCAGACTTCGCCGGTCGGGCGCCGGCGCACGAACACCGCGTTGAGCGGCTGTCCGGCGCCGATCTTGGCGCGCACGATGTGCCGGCCGCGCGGGGTCTGCAGGCTGCCGTTCTTCTCGCCGGGGCCTTTCTTCGCCGTGGAGACGGAGTAGGTTTTCACCACCTTCTGTTTTCCATCGCGCAGCACGAGGGTTTGGCCCGGAATGCTGATCTCGATCTTCATCGGCGGGAGGCGAAGAAACCGCTGAGGAGCGCGCCGCATTCCGCGGCCAGGACCCCGCCCTGGACGAGCGCATGGTGGTTCAAACGCTTTTCCTGAAAGAGATCCAGGGTGCTTCCTGCGGCGCCGGTCTTGGGATCGGCAGCGCCGAACACCACGCGCCGGATGCGCGCATGGAACATGGCGCCCACGCACATGGCGCACGGCTCCAGCGTCACGTACAGGGTCGCGCCGACCAGCCGGTAGTTTCTTCGGGTCGCAGCGGCAGCGCGCATCGCCTGGATTTCCGCGTGCGCAGTGGGGTCGGACGCGGAGATCGGGCGGTTCCAGCCCTCGCCGACGATCTTCTCGTCGAGCACCACCACCGCGCCCACCGGGACCTCGCCCTCGTCCTGCGCGCGCCGCGCGAGCTCCAGCGCGTGGCGCATGAAATCCTCGTCATTTACCACGACAGTGACTTGTACAGCTCAGGCTTGAAGCCGACGATCACCCTGCCGCTTAGCTCGACCACAGGGCGCCTGATCAAGGACGGGCGTGCCGCCATGAGCGCCTGGGCCTTTTGCGGGTCCAGTCCTTGTTTTTGCGAATCCGCCAGGCCGCGGAAGGTAGTGCCGGCGCGGTTGAGGAGTGCCTCCCAGCCGAGCTCACCGCACCAGCGATCGAGCCGCGCCATGTCGATGCCCGAGACCTTGTAGTCGTGAAAGCGGTATTCGACACCGCGCTGGTCGAGCCAGGCGCGCGCTTTCTTCACGGTGTCGCAATTGCGGATGCCGTACAGAATCACCGCTGCCATGACTTTTCCTGACGATCGGGACGTATGGGGAGGCTCGTATTGGTTATTGTATTGGCAGTCCGGATCGGCTTTACTTGCGGCCGATGAATCCGAGTCGCATCCGAGGCGTCGCGCTGTGCGGACTCCTGCTCTCGCTTCCTTCCATCGGCCAGGAAGCGCCGGTCCAGGTGCAATACGTGCACGCGGAAAATTTCGCCGACGTCGGCAATCACCGCTTCAGCGACGAGCGGATACGCGCGGCCTATCTGGAGCAGCTGCGCGGGCACCTGGTTAAGCAGGCTGCCGCCCGGCTCGGCGCCGGGGAGCGGCTCAGCGTCTCGGTCACGGAGCTCGACATGGCAGGCGAATTCGAGGCCTGGCGCCCGCCCTCCAGCGATGCGCGGATCGTGAAGGACATCTATCCGCCACGCATCGATCTCAACTTCAGGCTCGCGGCGGACGACGGCAAGGTCATCAAGGAAGGGAGGCGCACGCTCGTGGATCCGGCATTCATGCTCGGTGCGAACCGGTATCCCGACGACCCGCTGCGCTACGAGAAGGCCCTGATCGACCGCTGGCTGGAGCAGGAGCTGAAGGGCCGCTAGCCTCCGCGGCAAGACGGATGCAAGGAGCGGGCGCGCCGCTTGCTGCGGCGCGGCCATGGATGAATCCAGACGCCGCTTCATGCAGAGCGCCGCGGCGGCGGCGGCCTATGGCACAGCCCCCTACGCCACATCGCAGACCCCGCTACCCGACGCCGCTGCCGCGGGTGCTCGGGGCGAGCATATCCAGCAGGTCACGCTGAGCGTCAACGGCCGACCCTACGTGCTCGCCATCGAGCCGCGCGTGACGCTGCTCGACGCGCTGCGCGAGTACCTCGGCCTTACCGGCACGAAGAAGGGATGCGACCGCGGGCAGTGCGGTGCATGCACCGTGCTCGTGAACGGCCGGCGCGTCAATTCGTGCCTGACGCTCGCGCTTGCCCACGCAGGCGATGAGGTCGTCACCGTCGAGGGTCTTGCCTCGTTTGGCAAAGCGGCCGGGAAGCCGCATCCGGTGCAGGCGGCCTTCGTCGAGCAGGACGCCTTCCAGTGCGGCTACTGCACGCCGGGTCAGATCTGCTCCGCGGTCGGCCTGCTTGCCGAGGCGCGCGCCCAGGGTTTCCAGCTTACCGAAGACGTGATCCGCGAGCGCATGAGCGGCAACATCTGCCGCTGCGGCGCCTATCCGAACATCGTGGCTGCGGTGAAGAAGGTGGGAGACGCCGGATGAACTCCTTCACTTACGTGCGCGCCAGCAACCTGGATGCGGCGGTGCGCGAAGGCGCGCGGGCCAACACGTATTACCTGGGCGCCGGCACCAACCTCCTCGACCTGATGAAGGGCGGCGTCGAGCAGCCCATGCGGCTAGTCGACGTAACGCGCCTTCCGCTCGCCGCGATCGAGGAATTGTCCGACGGGGGCCTGCGCATCGGCGCGACGGTCTCCAACGCCGACGCCGCGAGCCATCCGCTTGTCACAGCCCGCTACCCGCTGCTCTCGCAGGCGCTGCTCGCCGGCGCCTCGCCGCAGCTGCGCAATATGGCCACGACCGGCGGTAATCTCCTGCAGCGCACGCGCTGCTCCTACTTCTACGACACCGCTTTCTCCGCCTGCAACAAGCGCAAGCCAGGGTCGGGCTGCGCGGCGCTCGAGGGCCACAACCGCATGCACGCCATCCTGGGCGCGAGCGACAAGTGCATCGCAGTGCATCCCTCCGACATGGCGGTCGCGCTCGCCGCGCTCGACGCCACGGTTCGAGTGCGAGGGCCGAAGGGCGAGCGCGCGATTCCGATGAGCGACTTCCACCGCCTGCCCGGCGATGCGCCGCAGCGGGACACCACGCTCCAGCACGGCGAGTTGATCACCGCCGTCGATCTGCCTTCTGCGCAATTCACGAAAGCGCACTACCTGAAGGTGAGAGACAGGGCGAGCTACGCCTTTGCCCTCGTCTCGGTCGCTGCGGCGCTCCAGATGGAAGGCGAGCGCATTAAGGCGGCTCGCATCGCGCTCGGCGGTGTGGCGCACAAGCCATGGCGTGCCACGCGGAGTGAAGAGATGCTGGCCGGCTCCGGCCTTCAAGAGGATTCCTTGCGCAAGGCCGCGGCGGCTGCCGTGGAGGGGGCGAAAGGCTATCGCGACAATTCGTTCAAGATCGAGCTCGCGCAGCGCGCCATCGTGCGTGCGGTGCGTACGGCCGGAGGTGCGGCATGAGCGTCGTCAGCCAACCGCTCGACCGGACCGACGGCCCGCTCAAGGTCGCCGGCGAGGCGCGCTATGCCGCCGAATTCCAGCTGCCGGGGCTTGCGCACGCCGTCATGGTCCAGAGCACGATTGCGAAGGGCACCATCACGGGCCTCGATCCCGCCGCCGCGCAGAAGGTCCCGGGCGTGCTGCTCGTGCTCTCTCACCTGAACGCCCCGAAGCTACCGAAGGGCGGCAAGGCGGGCGTGAACCCGCCGGCCGGGCGCGTCCTCTCGCTGCTCCAGGACAACGTCGTGCACTACAACGGCCAGCCGATCGCGCTCGTCGTCGCGGATACCTTCGAGCACGCGATGGCCGGCGCCGAGCTCCTCAAAGTCTCCTATCGAAAAGAAAAACCACAACTCGACTTCGCGGGCGCGAAGGCGTCGGCTTATCCGCCGAAAAAGATGCCGCAAGGCGAGGCCGCCCTTGCTTGGGGCGACGCCGACAAGGTGCTCGCAGGGGCGCCGGCGCGCGTGGAGCAGACCTACACCACGCCGATGGAGACTCACAACCCGATGGAGCCGCACGCGACGATCGCGGCCTGGGACGGCGACCAGCTCACGCTGTACGACTCCACGCAGTACATCTCGGGCGTGCGCGACACGATCGCCAAGACGCTCGGCATCCAGCCCCAGCGCGTGCGCGTCGTGTCGCCCTTCGTCGGCGGCGGCTTCGGCTGCAAGGGCTCGACGTGGTCGCACGTCGCGCTCGCCGCGATGGCCGCGCAGCGTGTCGCCCGTCCGGTGAAAGTCACGCTCGCGCGGCCGCAGATGTTCGGGCCGGTGGGCGGGCGGCCTTGCACCGAGCAGCGCGTCGCGCTCGGCGCGGAGAAGAGCGGCCGGCTGCTGGCGATCCGCCACGATGTCGTCTCGCACACCTCCTTCATCGAGGACTTCACCGAGCCTTCGGCGATGCCGACGCGGGAGCTCTACGCCTGCGACAACGTGGCGACGAGCCACCGCCTCGCGCAGCTTAACGTCGGCACGCCCACGTTCCAGCGAGCGCCCGGCGAGTCGAGCGGCACGTTCGCGATCGAGTCGGCGATGGACGAGCTCGCCTACGCCCTCGGCATGGACCCGCTCGAGCTGCGCCTCGCCAACTATGCCGAGAAGGAGCCGCACACCGGAAGACCCTGGTCGAGCAAGATGCTGCGGCAGTGCTATGCCGACGCGGCCGGCCGCTTCGGCTGGTCGAAGCGCTCGCGCGAGCCGCGCAGCATGCGCGACGGACGCACGCTCGTCGGCTGGGGCATGGCGAGCGCGACCTATCCCGCGCACCAGCGCCCGGCGAGCGCGATGGCGCGCATCCTGCCCGACGGCACGGCGCTCGTGCGCTCCGGGACGCAGGACATCGGCACCGGCACGTACACCGTCATGACTCAGGTCGCCGCCGACGCCCTCGGCATGCCGCCGGAGCGCATTCGCTTCGAGCTCGGCGACACCCTCATGCCGCCTGCGGGCGTCTCGGGCGGCTCGACCACGGTGGCGAGCGTGGCCCCGGCGGTGAAGGCCGCGTGCGAGGAGGCGCGCAGGAAGAAGGACGCGGCCGTCGCGGCCGGCCGCCCGAACGAGGTGATCGAGGCGCAAGCGCACGCGCAGGAAACCGAGGCGGCGAAGAACTTCGGCACGCGCTCGTTCGGCGCCGTGTTCTGCGAGGTGCGCGTCGACGAGGACCTCGGCGTCATCCGTGTGCCTCGTATCGTCGCCGCGTACAGCGTCGGACGACTCATGAACGCGAAGCTCGCGCGCAGCCAGCTCATCGGCGGCCTGGTCTGGGGGGTGAGCATGGCGCTCTTCGAGGAGACGCTGCTCGATCCGCGCGACGGGCGCATCGTAAACGCGAACCTCGCCGAGTACCACGTGCCCGTCAACGCCGACATCGGCATCATCGATGTCAGCTTCTGCGACGAGAACGACACGAACTTCAATCCGGTCGGGGCGCGCGGCATCGGCGAGATCGGCATCACCGGGATCCCGGCGGCGATCGCGAACGGCGTCTATCACGCGACCGGCCGCCGCATCCGCAAGCTGCCGATCCGGCTCGACAGCCTGATCTAGGGCGCCGGCCTTGCCGCCAGCTTCGCGTCTGTCATCCGCCCGGCGTGGATGGTGAAGGAAAGATCGACCCGGTCCTGCACGCTGAGCGCGCCGCCGAAGACGGAGAACGGCTCGATGCCGAAGTCGGTCTGGTTGATCGCGAAGCTGCCGCTGACCTCGAGACGCTCGGCACCGGCATCGATCTTGGCGGGGATGCGCAGCTGTCGCGTCACGCCGTGGAGCGCCAGCTCACCCTGCAGCGTGCCCTGCTCCACCGCGCGCACCCGCAGTGCCACGAAGGGAAAGCGCTCGGCCTCGAGCACCTTCCCGAGCATGTTGCTGCGGGTGCCGGCGATGTCGGACTCGCTCGGGGTGCTCTCGAAGCCGGCGGCGGCGCGCTGCGCCGGGTCGTCGACCGCCAGGCTCTCCACCCCTACATAGAAGTCGCCGCGGCCCTGGTCGGCATCGATGAAGCCGCGGACGTCCCGGGTAGACACTACGTGGTCGTGGCCCAGCTTCGCCAGCCGGCCGCCGCGGTAGACCCGGACGACGACGAGAGAATCCCCCGGCTCGGCCCCGTAAACCTTTGCGCCACGCTGCACCGCGTCGCGGTAATAGGCCGCGTCGAGATCCGGAGCTCCGGCGGGCGCCTGCTTCGGCGGGGCGGCCGTCGGCACCGGCGCGCATCCTGCTCCCAGCAGCGCCAAGCCAAGCAGCAACCGCGAGACCCGCGGCACTCAGCCTTCCTTCCGCAGCCGCACGTTGAACTTGACCCGCACGCCCAGGCCAATGGTGCTGCCGTTCGCCCATTCGCCGGTGCCGATGCCGAACTGCAGGCGCTCGACGTTCACTTCGCCCTCCATCGTCGCCGCGCTGGCCGACTCCTGCCAGGCAAAGGGCACTTCGAGCTCCTTCTTGACGCCCTTGAGGCTCAGCACGCCGCGCGCCAGATAGCGCCCGGGCGCGACGCGCCGGATGTCTTCGGCGTGGAACTCGGCTTGCGGAAAGCGCGCGAAATCGAACCATTCCGGACCGCGGATCGCGCGGTTGACGTCGCCGCTTTTCATGTCGGCGCTCGTGACCTTGACGGTGACGTCGAGCTTCGCGCCCTCGGGCCTGTCCGGCTCGAATCGCGCGAGGCGCGTATCGAATTCCTTGAACACGCCCGGCGCCGCGTTCTTCTCGAAGCTGGCGACGAAATCCAGGCGGCTCGCCCCAGGATCCATCTTCCAATCGGCGGCAAGCGCGTGCGCACACATCAGGAAACCGAGCGGGACGATCCAGGCAGGCGTCAAGCGTGTCTCCATGTTTCGGGCAGCATGCGCAGCAGCACGCTGTCGCGCTTGATGAAGTGATGCCGCAACGCCGCGCCGATGTGGACGGCGAGAACCAGGCACAGCGCGATGAGCAGCGACAAGTGCGCCAGCTTCGCGAGCTCTTCCAGGCGCTCGTCCGGCGCGACGATCGAGGGCAACGGCACGAGCCAGAACACGCTGAACGGCACCCCCGCCGCCGAATTGATCACCCAGCCGGAAAGCGGCAGGGCGAGCGCGAGCCCATAGAGCAACGCATGGCTTGCGTGCGCGGCAGTGCGTTCCCAGGGCGGCGTGTTCGCCGGCAGCGCCGGACTCGGGTTCCCGAGCCGCCAGGCCAGGCGTGCGAGCATGAGCACCAGGATCAGCACGCCGGTGGATTTGTGCCAGACGAAGAGCTCGAGCTTCATTGGCGAGAGCCGCCACGCCGCCGCGGTGAAGCCGAGCGCGATCTGCACGAGGATCAGGACCGCGACCGTCCAGTGGAAAAACTTCGCGGGCGTGCCCCACGATTCGGCGGTATTGGCTAGCATCGCGCAGGCACTTTACTCTCCCGACCTGACGTGGGGATTGCTGCCTTGTTTCAGCGCGGTAACAGCACTCAGGTGAGCAGCTTGTCCACGACCCAGGCGACGCCGTACGAAAGCACGCCGGCTACCACGAGGATGCTGGTGCTGCGTGTCATGCCCTTGGGGAGCTCGTGATCGTCGGCCCAGCGCATGAGGTAGTAGCTAAAGGCGAAAAACGCGAACGTGGAGACGATCAGGCTGCGCACGGTCTGCGGTCATTCCCACTCTATCGTGGCGGGGGGCTTGGAGGAAATGTCGTAGGTGACGCGGTTTACGCCGCGCACTTCGTTGATGATCCGGTTCGAGACGCGCGCAAGCAATTCGTGCGGCAGCGGCGCCCAGTCGGCGGTCATGAAATCGGTGGTCTGCACCGCCCGCAGCGCGACCACGTATTCGTAGGTGCGCCCGTCGCCCATCACCCCGACCGAGCGCACCGGCAGGAAAACGGCGAAGGCCTGCGCTGTCTTTTCATACCACCCTTCCTTGCGCAGCTCGTCGATGAAGATCGCGTCGGCTCGCCTCAGCAGCTCGGCGTAGTCCTTGTTCACTTCTCCAAGGATGCGCACCCCGAGACCCGGTCCCGGAAACGGATGGCGGAACACCATCTCGCGCGGCAGGCCGAGGACGAGGCCGAGCTCGCGCACCTCGTCCTTGAAGAGCTCGCGCAGCGGCTCGAGGAGCTTGAGGTGCAGCGTCTCCGGAAGGCCGCCCACGTTGTGGTGCGACTTGATGGTGGTGGCTTTTTTCCCGCTCGGACCACTGCGGGCGTCGGCGGACTCGATCACGTCGGGGTAGATCGTGCCCTGCGCCAGCCATCGCGCATTCCGGATTTTCTGCGCTTCTCGCTGGAACACTTCCACGAACAGGCGGCCGATGATCTTTCGCTTCTCCTCCGGGTCGGCCACGCCTTTCAAGGCAGACAGGAAATCTTCCGAGGCGTCGACGTGAAACATCTTCACGTGCATGTGCTTCGCGAAGGTGTCCATCACGTGCTTCGCCTCGTCCAGGCGCAGCAGCCCGTGGTCGACGAACACGCAGGTGAGCTGGTCCCCGATCGCACGGTGGATGAGCGCCGCCGCGACCGACGAGTCGACACCGCCCGAGAGGCCGAGGATCACTTCCTCGCTGCCAACCTGCTCGCGAATGCGTTTTGTGGATTCGGAAACATAGTCGGGCATGTTCCAGTCGCCGCGGCAGCCGCAGATGTCGCGCACGAAGCGGTGCAGGAGCTTCGTCCCCTGGCGGGTGTGGGTGACCTCGGGATGGAACTGCACGCCGTAAAAGCGCCGCGTCTCGTCGGCCATGCCGGCGATCGGGCAGGCTTCGGTCGAGGCCATCAGCCTGAAGCCGGCGGGAAGCTCGGTAACCTTGTCGCCGTGGCTCATCCACACCTTCAGCATGCCGTGACCCTCGGCGGTGCGGAAATCCTCGATGCCTTCGAGCAGGCGGGTGTGGCCGCGGGCGCGCACCTCGGCGTAGCCGAACTCGCGCACGCTGCCCGCCTCGACCCGGCCGCCGAGCTGCTGCGCCATGGTCTGCATGCCGTAGCAGATGCCGAGCACCGGCACACCCGCTTCGAAAGCGGCGCGCGGGGCTTTCCCGGTCGACTCCTCGTACGCCGACATGTGGCTGCCGGAGAGGATGATGCCGCTGGCGCCGAAGCCGCGCACGAAATCATCGGCGACGTCGTGGGGATGGATCTCGCAGTAGACCTTGGCTTCCCGGACGCGCCGCGCGATCAGCTGCGTGTACTGCGCTCCGAAATCCAGGATAAGAATCTTCTCGTGCGAGCTCATTCCACCCGGTAGTTCGGGGCCTCCTTGACGATCTGCACGTCGTGGACGTGCGATTCGCGCATGCCCGCGCTCGTGATCTCGACGAACTGCGTGCGGGTGCGCAGCTCCTCGACGGTGGCGCAGCCGGTGTAGCCCATGCTCGCGCGCACCCCGCCGGCGAGCTGCTGGATCACCGAAATGACGCTGCCCTTGTAGGGCACGCGGCCCTCGACGCCCTCGGGCACCAGCTTGTCGACGTTCATCTCGGAGTCCTGGAAGTAGCGATCGGCCGCGCCCTTCTGCATCGCCGCGAGCGAGCCCATGCCGCGGTACGACTTGTAGGAGCGGCCCTGGTAGAGCTCGATTTCGCCCGGCGACTCCTCGGTGCCCGCGAACATCGAGCCGAGCATCACGGCGTGGGCGCCGGCGCCGAGCGCCTTCGCCACGTCGCCCGAATAGCGCACGCCGCCGTCGGCGATGATCGGCACGTCGGTCTTTGCCAGCGCCTCGGCGACGTTCTGGATGGCGCTGATCTGCGGCACGCCGACCCCGGCCACCACGCGCGTGGTGCAGATCGAGCCGGGCCCGATCCCCACCTTGACGCCGTCGGCGCCGTGATCCACGAGCGCGCGGGCGCCGTCGCCGGTGCCGACGTTGCCGCCGACGACGTCGATCTTGAAATTCTTCTTGATCCATTGCACCCGGTCGAGCACGCCTTGCGCGTGGCCGTGGGCGGTGTCGACGACGATCACGTCGACTCCGGCTTCGACCAGTGCGGCGACGCGTTCTTCGGTGCCCTCGCCCACGCCGACCGCCGCTCCCACCCGCAGCTTCCCGTGCGGGTCCTTGGCCGCGGCGGGATGCTCGCTTTCCTTGGTGATGTCCTTCACCGTCACCAGGCCCTTCAGGTGGAACTCCTCGTCGATCACCAGCACCCGCTCGAGGCGGTGGCGGTGCATGAGCTCCTTCGCTTCCTCGCGGCTCGCGCCCTCGCGCACCGTGATGAGGCGCCGCTGCGGCGTCATGATCGCCTTCACCGGCTGGTCGAGGTTGGTCTCGAAGCGCAGGTCGCGGTTGGTCACGATGCCGACCACCTTGCCCGACTTCACCACCGGGAATCCCGAGATGCGGTGCTCGCGCTGCAGCGCCATGACCTCGCGCACCGTCATTTCGGGCGTGACCGTCATGGGATCGCGCAGCACGCCGGACTCGAAGCGCTTGACCTTCGCCACCTCCGCCGCCTGCGCGGCCGGCGGCAGGTTCTTGTGCACGATGCCGATGCCGCCTTCCTGCGCGATGGCGATGGCGAGCCGCGCCTCGGTCACCGTGTCCATGGCCGCGGACACGAGCGGCAGATTGAGCTCGAGCCTCCGGGTGAACCGGGTCTTCAGCGAGACTTCTCGGGGCAGGACGCGGGAGTGGGCGGGGAGGAGGAGAACGTCGTCGAAGGTCAGCGCCTTCTGAATCACCCGCATGAGAATTCTTTCACGCAAAGCGGCATTATACGCGAGGGTCTGTGGAGCCCTTGTTTGACCCCCCCGGTGAAAGCCGATAGTGTCGGCGCACCATGATGCGATCTCTCGTATTCGCCGCGGGGCTCCTGGTTGCAGGCAGCGCTTGCGCTCAGTACAAGTGGACCGACCAGAACGGACGGGTGCAGTACAGCGACACGCCGCCCGCCGGCGTCAACGCCGCGCCGATGCGCCAGAGGTCGGCGCCGCCGCCGCGGGCCGAGTCTTCGGACAGCAAGGACGACGCCAAGGACGCCAAGGACGACGCCAAGGACGCGAAGAAAGGCCCGCTCACGCCGGCCGAGCAGGACGCGGCGTTTCGCAAGCGCCAGCAGGAGGCCGCCAAGGAGCGCGAGAAGCAGGCCAAGGCGGAGCAGGACAATCAGGCGAAGAAAGACAACTGCAGGCGCTCCCAGGAGGCCGTGCGCTCGCTCGAGACCGGCCGGGCCATGCGCACCGACGCCCAGGGCGAAAACTACTACCTGGACGAGGCCCAGATCGCGCAGGAGAAGTCCAGGGCGCAGCAGCTCATGCAGGAGTGGTGCAACTAAGTTTCAGGTCTTCTTGAACGCGCGCCGGCGGCGCGCCTCCTTGGGGTCTACGGTGAGCGGGCGGTAGATCTCGACCCGATCACCGTCGCGAAGCAGCGTCCCCGCGGTCACCACCCGGCCGTGGATCCCGATCCGCTGGTGTCGAAGGTCGATTTCCGGATGGCGTTGGAGCACGCCCGAGGCGCGCACCGCTTCCCCGGCCGTCGCGCCGGCCGCGAGCGAGAGCGTTACCGCGTCCTCGTCCAAAGGCAGCGCGTACACCACCTCGACCCTAAGGCTTGCCATGAACCTCGTGCGCGCGCCGGGTGAAGGCGTCGACCATGGTGTCGGCGATGTGGTCGAAGAGCGGTCCCAGGATCCTCGCGAGCGGCCCGGCCATTTCATACTCGAGCGAGAACTCCACCGCGCAGGCCTGCGCCGAGAGGGGCTTGAAGCGCCAGGCAGCGGCGAAATGCCGGAACGGTCCCTTCACCAGGCGCATGTCCATGGCCTCGGGGGGGCGCAGCTCGTTGCGCGTGCTGAAGGTCTGGTTCAGGCCGCGCATTCCCACGCTCAGCGTGGCCTCCACCCGCTCGGCGGTGCGCTCCTCCACCTTCGCCGCGCGGCACCAGGGAAGGAAGCGGGGATACGACTCGATGTCGTCCACCAGCGCGAACATCTCGCCTGCGGAGTGCTCGACGATCGCGGACCGGGCAATTCGCTTCATGGGAAAATCGGGGTCAAATGTCGATCGTCGAGAACCGCAAGGCGTTCCACGACTATTTCATCGAGGAGCGCTACGAGGCCGGCATCGCGCTCGAGGGCTGGGAGGTGAAGGCGATCCGCGGCGGCCGGGGCAACATCGGCGAGGCCTACGTCATGGTGCGCGGCGAGGAGCTGTTTCTCTTCGGCGCCCACGTGAGCCCGCTGCCCACCGCGTCCACCCACGTGAACCCGGACCCCACGCGCACGCGCAAGCTCCTGCTGCGCGCCGAGGAGATCCGGCGCCTCGTCGGCAAGGTCGAGCAGCGCGGCTACACGCTGGTGCCGCTCAACCTGCATTACAGCAAGGGCCGCATCAAGCTCGAGGTCGGGCTCGGGCGCGGCAAGCTCAAGCACGACAAGCGCGCCGACCAGCGCGAGAAGGAATGGAACAGAGAAAAACAGCGCCTGCTGCGCAGCAAATAACTCAGGCCGCGGCGGACTTTTTCGCCGCAGCGGCATCCTCGGCGAGCGCGGTCCAGGTCGAAACCACGGTATCGGGGTTGAGCGAAAGGCTCTCGATGCCCTGCTCCATCAGCCAGCGCGCCAGGTCCGGGTGGTCCGACGGCCCCTGGCCGCAGATGCCGACGTACTTGCCGTGCTTGCGGCAGGCGCCGATCGCCATGGCCAGCATCGCCTTGACCGCGGCGTCGCGCTCGTCGAAGCCTTCGGCGACCAGTCCCGAATCGCGATCGAGGCCGAGGGTGAGCTGGGTGAGGTCGTTCGAGCCGATGGAGAACCCGTCGAAGAGCTCGAGGAACTGCTCCGCGAGGATGGCGTTCGACGGCAGCTCGCACATCATGACCATCTTCAGGCCGTTCTTTCCCCTTTCGAGCCCATTCTGGGAAAGCAACTTGATGACTTCCTTTGCTTCGCCGATGGTCCTGACGAACGGCACCATCAGCTCGACGTTGGCGAGGCCGAGCTCGTCGCGCACCTTCTTCATCGCGGCGCACTCGAGCTGGAAGCACTCGCGGAAGTCCTCGGCGACGTAGCGCGAGGCGCCGCGCCAGCCGAGCATCGGGTTCTCCTCCTCGGGCTCGTAGCGCTCGCCGCCGAGGAGCTTGCGGTACTCGTTCGACTTGAAGTCCGACAGGCGCACGATGACCTGCTTGGGCCAGAACGCCGCCGCGATCGTGGCCACGCCCTCGACCATCTTCTCGCGGAAGAAGTCCTTCGGGCTGGCGTAGCCGCGCGCCTTTTCCTCGAGCTTCGCCTTCAGGGGCGCGGGCAGCGCCGGGTACTCGAGGCAGGCGCGCGGGTGCACGCCGATCTCGTTGTTGATGATGAACTCCAGCCGCGCGAGGCCGACCCCCGCGTTCGGCAGCTGCGCGAACTCGAACGCGAGCTCGGGGTTGCCCACGTTCATGGTGATCTTCACCGGAATGCGCGGCATCTCGCCGCGGGCGCGGCTCGTGACTTCGAAGGGGATCAGGCCCTCGTAGACGTTGCCCGTGTCGCCCTCGGCGCACGACACCGTGACCTGCTGCCCGTCCTTCAGGCGCCTGGTCGCCTCGCCGCAGCCCACCACGGCGGGAATGCCGAGCTCGCGCGCGATGATCGCGGCATGGCAGGTGCGCCCGCCGCGGTTGGTGACGATCGCAGCCGCCACCTTCATCACCGGCTCCCAGTTGGGATCGGTCATGTCGGTGACCAGAATGTCGCCTTCCTTCACGCGCGACATCTTCGAGGCGTCGGCAATCACCCGCACGGTGCCGCTGCCGATCTTGTTGCCGATCGCGCGGCCGCTCACGAGCACGCGCGAGCTGCCCTTCAGCGCGAAGCGCTCCTCGACATCGCGTTTGCGCGATTTCACCGTTTCCGGCCGCGCCTGCAGCACGTAGAGGCGCCCGTCGCCGTCCTTGCCCCACTCGATATCCATCGGCCGGCCGTAGTGGCGCTCGATGGCCACGGCGTAGCGCGCCAGTTCCAGGGTCTCGTCGTCGGAAAGGGAAAAACGATGCCGCTCGGCCTCCGGCACGTCCACGACGCGGGTCGACTTGCCGGTGGTCGCGGACCGCGAGAACACCATCTTCTGCAGCTTCGAGCCGAGCGCGCGCCGCACGATCGCCGGGCGGCCCTTCTCGAGCATCGGCTTGTGCACGTAGAACTCGTCGGGGTTGACGGCGCCCTGCACCACCATCTCGCCGAGCCCGTAGGACGCGGTGATGAAGACCACGTCGCGGAAGCCGGACTCGGTGTCGAGCGTGAAGAGCACCCCGCTCGCGCCGAGGTCGCTGCGCACCATCTGCTGCACGGCCGCCGACAGGGCGACCGCGCCGTGCGCGAACCCCTGGTGAACGCGGTAGGAGATCGCCCGGTCGTTGTAGAGCGAGGCGAACACGTGCTGGATCGCCTCGAGCACGTTGTCGACGCCGCTGATGTTGAGGAAGGTTTCCTGCTGGCCGGCGAACGAGGCCTCCGGCAGGTCTTCAGCGGTGGCCGAGGAACGCACCGCGAACGACACCTGACCGCCCACCTGCTGCTCAAGCTGCTGATAATGCTGCCGAATCTCCTGCTCTAACGCGGCCGGAAACGCGGTCTTCAGGATCCACGAGCGGATTTCCTTGCCGGCAGCGGCGAGCGCGTCGACGTCCGCGGGGTCGAGCCGGTCGAGGCGCTCATCGATGCGCTTTTCGAGCCCGCCCTGCGCGATGAACTCGCGGAACGCCTCGGCGGTGGTGGCGAAGCCGCCCGGGACGCGGATGCCGGCCTTGGCCAGCGCGCCGATCATCTCGCCGAGCGACGCATTCTTGCCTCCGACCTCGGCAAGATCCTTGAGGCGGAGGTCCTTAAGCCACGCTACGCGCATAGAGCCAGGCTAACCGCATTGCAGTATTTTATCGCCATGGATCGGCGCACCGTGTTTTTCGTCTCCGACGGCACCGGCATCACGGCGCAGATGCTCGGGCACAGCCTGATGACGCAGTTCGAAGGGGTCGAATTCAACCAGGTCACGTTGCCGTTCGTCGACAGCACCGAGAAGGCCGATGAGTGCGTCGCGCGCATCGCCGCGGAGGCCGGCAACGGCCGCGCGATCGTGTTCTCCACGCTGGTGAACCACGACGTGCGCGCGGTGGTGCGGCGCGCGAATGCGCTCGTCATCGACTTCTTCGAGAGCTTCATCGACCCGCTCGAGGCGGGCCTGGGAGTCAAGTCGAGCCACACGATCGGGCGCTCGCACAGCGCCATGGACAAGAAGGAATATGCGCAACGCATGGAGGCTATCAACTTCTCCATGGCGCACGACGACGGGGCGTCGCACCGGGAACTAGCCCAAGCGGACGTGATCCTGGTCGGGGTATCGCGCAGCGGAAAGACGCCGACCAGCCTGTACCTGGCGCTCCAGTTCGGCGTCAAGGCCGCCAATTACCCCCTCATTCCGGAGGATTTCCAGCGCGGCAAGCTGCCCGAGGCCCTCCGCGCGCAGAAAACGCGCCTCTACGGGCTGACCATCGCGCCGGAGCGGCTTCACGAGATCCGCAAGGAACGCCGGCCGGGCAGCCGCTACGCCGAGCTCGACAACTGCCGCTTCGAGGTCGAGGAAGCAGAGAGCATGATGCGGCGCGAAGGGATCCGCAGCATCAACTCGACCACGAAGTCGATCGAGGAGATCGCCACGACGATCCTGCGCGAGCTGCGCATCCAGCGGCAGGTCTACTGAGGCCTCCGCCTTAGGTACCCCTCGTACAGGCAGATCGCCGCAGCGGCGGCAACGTTGAGCGACTCGGTTCCGCCGGCCATGGGAATCGTCGCCTTCAGCCTGGCGTCCCTGAGCACGGTTTCACCGACGCCCCTCCCCTCGGAACCGAAAATCCAGCCGACGCGCTCGCCGAATTGGATTTCCTTCAGCGGCGTTCCGCCGCTGGATACCGTGCAGACCGTGGTTCCCTGAAAATCCGCGACGCTCTTCGCGAGGTCGGCCACCTGTCGTAGCGCGAGCTTGAAATGCGCGCCCATCGCGGCGCGCAGGACTTTGGACGACCACGGGTCGGCGCACGCGCGGTCCACGACGACTTCGCCCACGCCGAATGCGGCGGCGCTGCGCAGGATCGCGCTTACGTTCGCCGGGTCCTGGACGCCCTCCAGAAATACCGCCGGAGCGTCTGGTTTCTCCAATACCTTTGGAACTGCGATTTCGGCCGCGATGCCCGGAGGCGTCTCGGCGTCGGCGACGATGCCGAAGACGTGGTCGCCCAGGACGACCGGCTCGCGCTGCCCGACGAGCTTCCGGACCTCGGCCTTCTTCAATCCGGATTCGCTCACGATCAGCGCGACCGGCTCGAGTTGCGCCTGGAGCGCCTCGGCGACCAGGTGGGGTCCTTCGATCAGGACCCGCCCTTCGCTTCTCCGGAACCGGGCATCCGTCGCGAGCTTTGCCCAACGCCTCACCCGAGGGTTGTCGCGCGAGCGGATGACTGCGGTCATACCGCGCAGGTGCGAAAGCCCGCGAAGATGTCGGCGCGATCGGGAGTGTAGAAGTTGCGAAAGCGCGCGCGCGCGATGCGTGCCGGCGTCGCGAAGCTGCCCCCGCGCAGCACTTTGTGGGTGCCGAACCAGGGCTCGGAGTATTCCTTGTACGGGTCGCGCACGAACCCCGGATAGGGCAGGAAGTCGCTCGCGGTCCACTCCCACACCTGGCCCGTGTTTTCCAGGCCGTGCAGCGCCGCGAACTCCCATTCGGCTTCGGTCGGCAGGCGCCGCTTGGCGAACCGGCAATACGCCTGCGCTTCGTGCCAGCTCACGTGCATCACCGGCTCGTCCGGGGCGCGCTCGATCCAGCGGTCGAAGCGCCGCTGGTGTTTTCCCTTCCAGTAGCGCGGCGCAGTGCCGCCGGCCCCCACGAACGCCTCGTACTGCGCGTTGGTCACGCACCCGCGTGACATGCGAAAAGGCTGCAGCACGACCGGATGGCTCCACTTCTCGTTGTCGAACACGAAACCTTCGCCAGGTCTCGACCCGAGGCGGAAGATTCCACCTGCGTACTCGATATCGCCTGCAGGGCTCTCTGCAATGGCTGGCTGCGCGCCTTCCGGTTCCGGATACGAGAGCGTCTGCCGGGTGTAGTGGAAGGCCTCCGCGTGCATATCCTCGTGGCGCACGGCGAGCTGGACGAAATATGGATCCGCATCCCCTTCCTTAATACGGGCGACGAGCCGCTCGGTGACCTCGTCGCGATACGCGAGGGTGTCTTGAAACGATGGCAGCGGGAGACCCCAGCGCGTGGCATGAGCCACCTTGGCCGAGTCGTAGAACCGGTCGGCATTCTCCAGGATCGAGGCCCGGTCCTCGCGCGCGTCCCTCAGGCACCACCACTCCTGGAACCAGCCGACATGGCCGACCTCCCAGCGCGGCGGGTTGACGATCGCGAGCCGCGGACCGAATTCGCGCTCGCCGTCCAGCCCGTCGGCGACGCGCCTGAGGTGGGCGCGCGCGGAGCGCAGCTCCTCGATGAGTTCCGCCGTCACCCGCCCCAGTCTAAACGAAACTGCCTAAGTATCTGATTCCGAGTCGTAGGTGATTCGCCCGTCGTCGCTGATGGCCGCGATCATCATGACCACGAGCGTGGAATCCCCGAACCCGACGCCGCAGTCCGGGCGCAGTGCGCACTGGTTGTCCCCTCCTTCGCCAAGGATGGCCTGCGGCAACCTAAGATGGCAATAGGTTGAGAATCGCTCTTGTGACACCGGCGGGGCCGGGCATGCGCAACGGCAACCGACACACGGCGCTGCGCTGGGCGGCGTTCTTGCGCGCCGCCGGGCACGCCGTGGAGGTCTCGGTGCAGTGGTCGCCCCTGCAGTCGTCGCGCCATGGGGCCGCGGACGCGATGCTCGCGCTGCACGCGCGCCGCAGCTATCCCTCGATCAAGGCGTTTCCCTCGGATCGGCCGCTCGTGGTGGCGCTGACCGGCACCGACGTCTATCGCGACATCCGCGAGTCGGCCGAGGCGCGGGAGTCCCTCGAGCTCGCGCACCGGCTGATCGTGCTGCAGCCCATGGCGGCGCGCGAGCTGGCGCCGCGGCTGCGGCAGAAGGTTCGCGTGGTGGTGCAGAGCTCGTCGACGGCGCTGCGACATGCTCCGGTTGGGCGGCGCTTCCGCGTCTGCGTGATCGGCCACCTGCGCGCGGAGAAGGATCCGCTGCGCACGCTCGCCGCCCTCGCTTGCCTCCCGAACGAAAACATCGAAGTCGTCCACCTGGGGGCGCCGCTCGACGAGGCACTTGGCGGAGAAGCCAAAGCCGCCATGGCGCGCGAGCCGCGCTACAGGTGGCTCGGCAGCGTGGCGCATGCTCGCGCGCTGCGCTGGCTTGCCTCGAGCCACGCGATGGTGATCAGCTCGCGCATGGAGGGCGGCGCGAACGTGGTGTGCGAGGCGCTGCGCATCGGAGTTCCGGTGCTCGCGTCGCGCATCCCGGGCAACGTCGGCCTGCTTGGCGCGGGGTATGCAGGCTATTTTCCGTTGGAGGACGAGCGTGCTCTTGCGCAGCTCATCCGCCGCGCCGCGACGGATCGCCGGTTTTACCTGAAGCTGAAAACGCAGGTAAACGCTCTGCGAGGAATGGTCTCGCCTCGCGCCGAGGCGCGCGCCCTGCTCGCCGCGCTATCCGCTGCAGCTTTCTGAGCGCACGACTTCGGCCTCGCCATAGCGGAACGCGGGGCCGGAGGCCTTCGGTCCGGGAATCACCTGCACGCAGTCGCCGACGGAAAACTCGCGGTCCGACTGCGCCATGATCTGGCCGGTGGGCGTGCGCACCACGTACTGGAGCGTCTCCGAGTTCTTACGCAATGCCGGCTTGAGCACGCTTTCCCACTTGCCCAGGAGACTCATTCCGGGCAGGTCGGCTCCTTGACGGACTACGCGCAGGACTTTCTGAACGGTGCCGGCGTAGCCTGCGCGGTCGCTCGACTTGTCGGCCGGGGACCTGTCGGTCGGGGCGCCGGCGCAGGCCGCGAGCAG
>DATLUZ010000277.1:0-2935 GCA_035577785.1 Burkholderiales bacterium
CCGCTCGGCCTCGAGCCGCGCTTTTTCCTCTGCCTCCCGCCGGGCCTTTTCAGCGGCTTCGCGCCTCGCCTTTTCCTCGGCTTCGCGCCGTGCTTTCTCTTCGGCTTCGCGTCGCGCCTTCTCTTCCGCCTCGCGCCGCGCTTTTTCCTCCGCCTCGCGCCGGGCCTTCTCTTCAGCTTCGCGCCTCGCCCGGGCTTCCGCCTCGGCCTTCTTGCGCGCTTCGGCCTGGCGGCGCGCGAGCTCCTCGGCCTGCTTGCGGTGCTCCTCTTCGAGCTTGCGCATCTCGTCGGCGTCCGAGCTCGCATCGCCCGTCCCGTACGAGCCGCTCGCGGTACTGCCGTGCACGCCGCTCGCGGTTCCCGCCTGCGATCCGGTTCCCGTGCCGGCGTCCTTGCGCAGCTTGGCGATCTTGCGCTCGGCAAGGCGCGCATAGGCGCCGCGCGGGAACTGCTGCACGTAGAGCTCGAAATCCTCCGGGTCGTTGCTGTCCTTGATCGAGCGCCAGAACTCGACCTCGACTTCCTGCGATCCCGCGCCGCCGGTGCCGGTCGAGGTGGCGAGCGGGGGCTGCGTCGCGGTGCGCTCGGCCGGCTTCGCGGGCGCCTGCGGCCCGGGGCCCGGGTAGGCCCGCATGATGGTGCGGTCCTCTTCCTCCTCGGCGGCCTTGCCCTCGTACACGCGCTGCAGCGCGCGGCTGAAGTCGCCGGCGCTCTGGTAGCGCGCCTCGGGCGCCTTGGCGAGCGCGCGGCCGATGACGCGGTCGAACTCGGGCGACAGCGACGCGTTGATCTGCGAGGGCCGCACCGGGTCCTCGTGCACGATCATCTTGCGCAGGGTCCAATCGCCGCCGGTGAACGGGCGCTGATTGGTGAGGAACTGGTAGAGCACGATGCCCGAGGAGAAGAGGTCCGAGCGCTGGTCCACCGCGAGGCCCTGCACCTGCTCGGGCGACATGTACGAGGGCGTGCCGACCATCGTGCCCACCTGGGTGCGGTGGGTGCGGTCGGTGTCCTGGATCTTCGCCACGCCGAAGTCCATCAGCTTCGCGCGCGTCTGCCCGTCGAGCATCACGTTGGCCGGCTTGATGTCGCGGTGGACGATGCCGGCCTGGTGCGCGTAGTCGAGCGCGGAAAGCAATTCGCACATCAGGCGCACGAACTCCCGCGGCTCGAAGCGAACGTTGTTGTCGAAGCAGTGCTTGAGGTCCTTGCCGCGGATGAACTCCATCACGATGAACGCGACGTCGGCCTCCTCGCCGAAGTCGTACACCTGGACGATGTTCGGGTGGTTCAGGCGCGCCACCGCCTGCGCCTCTTCGCGGAAGCGCACCGAGTACTCGCGGGCGACCTCCTCGTCGAGGTGGCTCTTGAGGATGGTCTTGATGGCGACCGGGCGGTTCAGCTTCGGGTCGAGCGCCTCGTAGACGACGCCCATGGCGCCGCTGCCGATCTTGCGGCTGAGCTTGTAGCGGCCTAGCGTCTGGGGATCAGCCACGGCAGTCTGGGGAACCGCCACGGGCGCGACTCAGCGCGGCCGGCATCAAGCCGGTCGCGCGCGAACGAAGTTCGTGGCGCAGCCCCCCTGCTCCCATCGGGTGGAATTATGCGGCGGCGGGGGGGCCGGCACAATGCGGCCCGGACGAGCTACTTCAGCGCTGGCGCACGCCCGGGTAGGTGAACGGCTGCGGGACCTGCTCGCCCGACTCCTGCGCGCGCTTGTACCAGCGCAGCGAAGTGTCGTAGTCGCGTTTCACGTCGCCCTGCCCGTTGTTGTAGATGTCGCCGAGCCGCTTCTGGGCCGGGCCGTGGCCGTTCTCGGCGGCCTCCGTGTAGGCCTGCATCGCGCCCGTCCAGTCGCCGCTGCGCTCGAGCTTCTGCGCCTCGCCGTAGCGCGCCGCCGCGAACGCCGCGGGATCCACCGGCGCGGGCGCCGCCTGCTTGACCGGCTGCGCCCCGCCCTGCAAAGGCAGGATGAGGAGCAAGCCGGTCATTGCCGCGAGGATGTTCTTATACATGCCGCCTCCCGAGCGATGGTTGTCCACGTGACGGTACGCTATCACGCCCATGTGAAACGTGCTCGACGCGCGCTCCGTCACAAAAAAAGAAAGGGACGTGCCAAAGCACGTCCCTTTCGGTGCAACCGGCGCAAACTGCTGCGCCTCTACTGCCTCCTCCCCTCAAACCGTGGCCTACTGGCCTCCCTTCGATTCCGAGACGCCCTCGGGCGTGCTGATGATCTCGCCCTGGAGCGGCACGTTGTGCGCCATGGTCGGCGCGATGCCCACGTCGCCGGCGAAGCCCATGTCGATCTGCTGCGTCACGCTGTCGGTTCCGAAGCTCTTCCGCGCGTCGGAAGAAGCCGAATTCAGCGCGCTTTGCTGCGCGGCCGAAACCGCCGAAGACGCCGCATCCGGTGTCGCGTTGATGTTTTGGTTGCCGATGAACACCTGCGTTTTGTCCGGATTCCGCGCCGAGACGCCGCCCGGGAACTGGCTGCCGGCCCGGAATCGGAACGCGCCCTGATCGACCAGCAGGCGCAGCTTCCCGTCCGGATTGGCGAGAATGAGCTGGAACCTGTTCTCCGGATTCAGCTTGCCGATATCGAGCACCGCCAGTTTGGCCTTCGCCGAAGAATCCACCGGCAGGGCCGGGATGTCGCGGGCGACGATGTACAGCTCGCCCGACGCAACCAGGTTCGTGCCTCTCGCGTCGCCGCGATTGGTGAACGTGGTGTTCAACGGCAGGAGGTCGCCGTTCGCCGGGTTCAGCCCGGTGATGCCGGAAGCACCAACCGACGGCGTCGCTGCGATCAGGATCACGTTCGCGCCGGTCAGGTTGTTCCAGATGGCCGTACCGCCGTTGGTGACCGCCGTGAGATTACCGCTCGTGCCGCCGACGGTAAGGTCGCCGAGGCTGCCGGCACTGGCATTCGCGAT
>DATLUZ010000278.1:0-20230 GCA_035577785.1 Burkholderiales bacterium
CGTACGACATTCCGAACCAGTCGGTCGGCACGGTGATCCACGACACGGGCCTCAGGGTCGGCTACCTGCGCTCGGTGTCGCACGCGCTCAACGTGTTCGCCAACGAGTCCTTCATCGACGAGATGGCGGCCGCCGCCGGCAAGGACCCCTACCAGTTCCGCCTGTCCCTGCTGGAGAAGCAGCCGCGGTTCGCCAACGTGCTCAAGCTCGCCGCCGAGAAGGCGGGCTGGGGCAAGCCGCTGCCGAAGGGGCGCGCGCGCGGCATCGCGCTCATGGAGGGTTATGAGACTTACATGGCGCAGGTGGCCGAAGTCTCGGTCGAAAACCGCCAGGTGAAGGTGCACCGCGTGGTCGTGGCGGTCGACCTGGGCCGCATGGTGAACCCGAACATCGTCGAGCAGCAGATCGAGAGCAACATCGTGTTCGGGCTGACGGCGCTGCTCTACGGCGACATTACGCTCAAGGAAGGGCGCGTGCAGCAGACGAACTTCAACACCTTCCAGCTGCTACGCATGCCGGAGACGCCGAAGATCGAGATGCACATCGTCAAGAGCACCGAGAAGCCGGGCGGGATCGGCGAGCCCGGCATGGCGCTGCTGCCGCCGGCCGTGGCGAACGCCGTCTATGCCCTGAACGGGCAGCGCCTGCGCACCATGCCGTTCCGCCTGGGCCTTGCGTAGCGCGGTTCTCGCTCTACTTGCCGGGGTTGTATTGATCGGCCCGGCGCGCGCTCAGGACTACGAGCGCGAGAAACGCTGGGCCGATGACATTCTCGCCACGCTGATGATCGGCGAGGCGCAGTGGCTGGAGCAGAAAAATGGCCACCGCTTCCTCAGCCTGTACACCGAGGCCGAGAAGCCGCGCGGCGCAGTCATCATCGCGCACGGGCGCGGCTGGAGCCCGGACTTCGAGCTGTACGGGACGCTTCGCACCCGAATCTCGGAGGAGGGCTACACCACGCTCTCCATTCAGCTTCCGGTGCTGCCGAGCACCGCGATTCTCGGGCTTTATGTGCCGCTCTATCCCGATGCGCGCGAGCGGTTCCAGTTGGCAGTCGATTTCCTGAGGGCCAAGGGCTACAGGAACATCGCCATCGTTTCGCACAGCCTGGGCGCGACGATGGCGAACCAGTACCTGATCCGGACCGAGGATAAGAGCGTCGGCGCCTGGGTGTATATCGGCATCCTGCAGGGACTGGAGGAGATGTACCGCATCAAGATCCCCACGCTCGACGTTTACGGCAGCAACGACTGGACGGTCACCATGTGGGGCGCCGACGAGCGCAAGCGCCAGCTCCAGGCCGTGCCGGGATCGGATCAGATCATGGTCCAGGGGGCGAAGCATTTCTTCGAGGATCGCGAAGAGGAGCTGGTGCGTATCGTCGTCGCGTTCCTGGACCGGAGTTTCCGCGGCAAGCCCTGAGGCATGACAATGAAGTAGGATAGCCGGGCAGGAAGCGCAACCCAGGGGAGGTAGCGATGAAGAAAAAAATGCCCGCGGCCGGCCTGATCCTCGCCGCTCTCGTGCTCGGCATCATCGTCGGATACATGATCTTCGTTTCGTATCCGGACAAGAAGAGCGCCGCGCAGATCGCCGGATACGTTTCGATCCTGGCCGACGTGTTCCTGCGGCTCATCAAGATGCTGATCGGGCCGCTCGTCTTCTCCACCCTGGTGGTCGGCATCGCGCACATGGGCGATGCCGCCTCGGTCGGGCGGGTCTTCGCCAAGTCGCTCGGCTGGTTCATCACCGCTTCGCTCGTATCCCTGCTGCTGGGGATGCTGCTCGCCAACCTGCTGCAGCCCGGGCACAACCTCGGCCTGCCGCTGCCCGACATCGGCACCTCGGCCAACCTCGCCACCGCCAAGTTCACGCTCAAGGATTTCGTCACCCACCTGGTGCCGAAGTCCTTCGCCGAGGCGATGGCGAACAACGAGATCCTCCAGATCGTGGTGTTCTCGATGTTCTTCGGCGTGGCGCTCGCCGCGCTCGGCGAGAAAGGCAAAACGCTGGTCGCGGCCATCGACGAGCTGTCGCACGTCATGCTCACCATCACGGGCTACGTGATGAAGCTCGCGCCGGTCGCGGTGTTCGCGGCCATGGCGGCCACGGTCGCGGTCAACGGACTGGAGATCCTGCTGCGCTTCGCCGTGTTCATGGGCGACTTCTACTTCGGGCTGATCCTCCTCTGGGGCCTGCTGGTCCTCGCCGGGTTCGCGTTCCTCGGCCCGCGCGTGTTCAAGCTGCTGAAGCTGATCAAGGAAGCGTTCATGCTGTCCTTCGCCACCGCCAGCTCGGAAGCGGCGTATCCCAAGATCATCGACGCGCTCGACCGCTTCGGCGTGAAGCGCAAGATCTCGAGCTTCGTCATGCCGATGGGCTACTCGTTCAACCTCGACGGCTCGATGATGTACTGCACCTTCGCGACGCTGTTCATCGCGCAGGCCTACGGCGTCGAGCTCTCGCTCGGAACGCAGCTCACGATGCTGCTCATCCTGATGCTGACCTCGAAGGGCATGGCGGGGGTGCCGCGCGCGTCGCTGGTGGTGATCGCGGCGACGCTCAACCAGTTCAACATTCCGGAGGCCGGGCTGCTGCTGATCCTGGGCGTCGACACCTTCCTCGACATGGGCCGCTCGGCTACCAACGCGGTGGGCAATTCCATCGCCACGGCGGTGGTCGCCAAGTGGGAAGGCGAGCTGTTGCCGCCCACGGAGGCCGACGAAAAAGAGCGCCTCATCGAGGCGGGCGCGGTCGTACCGGCATAGCGCGCATGAAGCTGTTTTTGGTCTTTCTGTTCGCCACGGCCAGCGCGCTGGCCCAGACGGAAGACACGCCGGTCGAGCTCGCCGGGACGCTGGCGAAGGTGCGCGCCGCCGGCGCCGTGACGCTCGCCTACCGCGAGTCGTCGGTGCCGTTTTCGTATGTCTCGAAGCGCGGCGAGCCGATCGGCTACTCGATCGAGCTGTGCAAGAAGCTGGCGGAGGCGCTCGGCGAGGCGATCGGGCGCGAGCTCGCGCTCAGGTGGCTCCCGGTGACCTCGGAGACGCGCATCGAGGCGATCGTCTCGGGAAGCGCGGACCTCGAATGCGGCTCCACGACCAACAACCTCGAGCGGCAGCGGCAGGTCGCCTTTTCGCCGATCATCTTCGTCGCCGGCACCAAGCTCCTGGTGAAGCGCGGCTCGCCGATCCGCTCGTACCGCAACCTCGGGGGCAAGACCGTGGTCGTCACCGCGGGCACGACCAACGAAGGGGCCATGCAGGAGATCGCTCGGCGCTTCAAGATCGACCTTCGCTTGATAACTTCCAAAGATCACGCGCAGTCCTACGCCGAGCTCGCGGCCGGCAAAGCCGATGCCTTCGCCACCGACGATGTGCTGCTCTACGGCCTGCTTGCGCAGAACAGGACGCAGAAGGAGTTCCAGGTCGTCGGCGAATTCCTCTCCTACGACCCCTACGGCATCGTGTTCCGGAAAGGCGACGCCCAGCTCGCCGAGCTGGTGAAGCGCGCCTTCCACGATCTTGCGGAGGACGGCGAGATCGAGCGCCAGTACAAGCGCTGGTTCCTGCAGCGCCTGCCCGACTCCGGCAATCCCGGCCAGAGCCTCGACCTGCCGATGAGCCCTCAGCTCGAGACCCTGATCCGCGCGATGGCGGCAAGGCCGGAATAGCCCCTCAGCTCTGCTCGAGGCTAGCGCGTGCGCGCAAATAGCACGCGTGCTTCCTCGGTGAGCTTACGCCGTATACGCGCTTCAGGATTGCCTCTATAGCGCCAAGGACGAACTTGCGCTCGAGGGCTGGCGGCGCGTACACCGTTCCAAAAGGCTTGTACAGAAGATGGAGCCGCTCCGCGGCTTTCTTGCGGTCTGTCAGCGCAGGCGGCCGGTAGTCGAGCGCGACTTCATGAAACCCGACATGGAGGAAAGGGACGATCGCTTCATCGCCGCATTCGATGAACCAGCCGTTCACACCGGGCACGTCGCGGATCATCGCCTCCTCGATGCGCGCCAGCAGGCCGCGCAGCAATCCTTTGCCTTTGAGGCTGCCGCCGAGCACGACATAGCCGCCGAATCCCGCCGGGCGCAGCGCGAAAAAGCTGGCGAGGCCCTCCGCCGTGCCCGCATCGCCTCGGTGGAGACTCCACAAGCGATAGCTGCAGCGCCTGGTGCGCGGCGCGGACAGGGCGCGCCTGAAGTCGCTCGCCGAGGCGATGCGCGCGGGTTGCCGAATCGAATCCTCCAGCAGCTGCAACACGCGTTGAAGTGAGCCATCCGCGGCGCCCACTTCCCGCACCTCGAGGAATTTGCCGGGGTCGCGACCCACGTAGGACTGCAGCGCGATCAGCGGCACGCGGACGTACTCGCCCAGAAACCGCTCCATCTCCTGGTATTGCCGGTTGCGCGAGGGCTCGTCGATGCGCATGGCCCAGCGCATGTACTCCCCGACGACGCTCAGGACCCAGGGAGCATCGACCGCGTCCGAACCATCGCCCGGCCGCGCGATCAAGGCCAGGCCTTCGACCGGCTTCTGGCCGCGCGACAGCGCCGGCTGGACATAGGGAAAGCCGAGCTTGCCGAAACCCCATCTTCCCCACATCGCGCAGCGCTCGAACGGATCCAGGTTGTCCGGCGTTTCGCCCGGCCTGAACGGGTCGTTCATTTCGGCGACGATCGCAGCGAGCGGCTTTGCCGCCGCCGCGCGCGCGTCTCGCTCCAGGATGCGCGCCGTCTCGTCGAGCAGCGACCTGCCGAGGCCCTTGAGCCGGTGCGCGGCGCCGATGAAGAGGAACTCGATGACCCCGGCATTGGGCTCGGCCAGGTAGTCGAGCACCGAGCCGCCGATCGGCTCGCCGTCGAGCTCGGCCAGCACGATGTGATAGTTGTTCCTTCCGTACCAGCCCTGCGCCTTGAGCCGCAGGTAACGCTTCATGTTGGCGAGCGATTCGCGCTCGTCGGGGTCGGGAAACTCGCGCACGTACGCGCGGCGATAGAAGCGCGACAGCTCCGCCAGGCCGCCCGGGGAGGCGTCGATTTCCCTGAAGCGCACCTGCTCGGAAGCGCTCAAGCGGGCGAGCTTACTCGCTTACCTTGTCCCTCAGGAACCGGTAATAGCCGCCGACCATGTCCGGCAGACGGCAGGCCGAGAAAAACCAGCGGAATTCCTCGCTGCGAGTCTTGAGCGTCTCTTTCGGATCCGGAAGGTTGATGGACCCGGCGAATTCCGGGTCGCTGCCCTGGAGCTCTCTCAAGCGCTCGCGCAGCAATTCGACCAGCGACTGCCCCGGAGGCGCCGCGAACTCGATCTCGTTGCCGCAACCGGAGTAATCCGAGGCGCACACCAGGTGGAATTCGATTCCGCGTTTCTCGCTGACCCAGGTCTGCCTGAGAAGATGCAGGGCATTTTCGATCAGCATGCCCTTCTGGAATTTCAGCACCACCGGATCGAAGATGTTTGCGTGTACGAAGATCGGCAGCAGGTCTTCCCACAAGCGCTCAGCGCTGATCCGGTGTCGATTCGCACTTGCGTCGGTCGGCGCAGGAAGCGGCTCTTCATTGAGGCGCCGGACCGGAGCGTCGCCTTGCGGCCGAGTCTTTCCGACCCAGAACATGAGCCAGACGTACGCGGTGAAGTAGGCCGGCTGCGTCGGATCGCCGTCGCGCGGCTCGGCCTCTTCCAGGTTGAGCAGCAGGCCGTTGGCCGGATGCTCGTTGGCGCGGTCGGGAGTCGGCGGCGGCGGGGTGACCAGGCGGCCCTGGGCCGGAGCGAAGCTCGCGGGCGAGCTGAAGGCAAACGGCCCCCAGCTCAGGCGGCCGCTCACCGTCCTCATCTGCACCGCGCGCCGATCGCCGTACTTCCTGTCGGCGAGCAGCTTGCGTAGCGGCGCGAGCTCGCGCTTGAAGTAGACCGGGAGGGAGTTGTTCTCGTCCCCGTAGCCGAACTGGTAGGCGAATACCGGCCGCCATTGGTCGCACCTGCACAGCGGAATGCTCGGACCCCACACCAGCCAGCAGATCCACTGTGACGCCTTGAGCCGCTCCAGCAGCCCGGCCTTGTCGCCCACGCTCGTATAGCCGCGTATCACCGGCCACCAGTCATCGTGGAAATACGCCATCAGCCCGGCGACCAGATATTGCGGGGCGATGGCGCCGCCTTTGCCGCGCACCTCGATCGCGTGGAGGGTCTGGATTTCCTCGGGCGCGAGCCGGGGCTCGGTGGATTCCCTCAGCGCGTCGAAATATTGATACCAGTCCGGCGCGCGTTCGACCGTCCGCTCCAGGAATTGCCCGGGGTTCAGCGCATGGCTGGGGCGAAGATACTCCCGCTTTTCCACCGCATCCCATAGCTGCAGGTTGCCGTCTGGAAAAAACGCCTCGCGCTCGCCGGTCAGCTCGCAATACGGCGTTTGCGCCGTCGCGAGGAGCTGGCGCTCGACGAGGAAGCGCCCGGCCTTTATGAGCAGGGCCGCATCGCCGGACACGCGCTTGCGCAGCATGGACACCAGGCTGTGAGTCGCGTGCGGCCGCACCGCCTGGCTGATCCTCGAGCATAGCGTGGCGGAAAACAGGCTTTCCAGCCACGTATGGCCATGCGCCGAACCGCTGGACGCGCCTGGCGTCGCTCCGAGCTTGCGAATCTGGGCTTCAGCGCTCCTGATGTCCTCGGACACCTTGAACTGCATTTGCGGGTCGGCTACGTTCGCCTGCTGAACGACCAGGTAGTCGAGCTTTTTCTGCCAGGCCCTTATCGCTTTCTTGCGCGATGCCGCGCTCAACGCCTTAGGCATTTCCGGGCTCAGTCTTTCCCGGCCGCAAGGTTTCGATCAGCTTCGCCACGCTCGCCGCACGCTTGCCAGGACGGACGTCCAGGCAAAGGCCGCCGCGCAGCCTGGCGAGAACGTCGCCTAGGCCGCTGCGCAACCGGAACAGGCGCGACTTCTCATCGTTGAGCTCCGTGGTGTCGATGCGCTTGGCGCGATGCTTCGCGATCAGCTTGTCGATTTCGCCGATCTTGCGGTCGATGATGTCGGTTGCCTTAACGCTGAAGGCCAGATCGAGGAAATCGTCGTCCACGTAACAGGCGATGAACCGGCGCTTGCCCCAGAGATCCGCCACGGTCAGGGCGAGGAGGGATTCCAGCGCGACCCATCCCGACAGGAGGCTGCGGCGCGAAACGATGCATACGGTCGCGGCGGTCGAGCCGACGGACTTCAGGATGAAATCGCGGATCTGCTCTCCTGGACCCATGTCTTTCGCGTCGATGCGAACCGTGATGCCTTTCGCTTCGAGCGCAGTCCGGATGGCCGCGGCGGTCTTTGCGTCGCCATGGTTGTAGGACAGGAACACCGAAGCAGCCTTGCTGGAAGGCTTGCTGCCACCTGCGGCGGCCTTGAGCTGGCGGAGCTTCTTCTGCGTGCTGCTGATCTCTTCCGAGAGCTGAAACTTCACGGCCGGGTCGGCGGCCTTCGCCTGTTCGAGCAGCAGGAAGTCGAGCTTCTTCTGCCAGATCTCGATCGTTTTTCCGCTCAAGGGGTTGCGCCTTAGCGATCAGGCATCGCGCCTGAAGTCGTAATCGCGCACGGTGCTGCACACCTGGATGCGGTACTCGGAGAAGTACAGCTCGCGCCCTTTCTGCTGCACCTTCTTGTGCTCGGGATGGTTGCGCCAGGCGGCGAGGTGCTCGAGCGTGTCGAACTCGACGAGGGTGGCGTTCTCGCCGTCCTCGGCGACGAAGTCCTTGTAGGACAAGAACCCGGGCATCGCGGAGGCGAGCTGGTACATGCGCTCGCCGTCGGCCATGAGCCCTTCCTCGGTCCCGGCGCGCACGCGGGAACGAAAGACGATGACGACCATGCTGACCTCCCCCGTTGGGCTACGACGCTACCATGCCAGCGCGGCGGCGGGGAATCAACCGGCGCTCGTCGCCGATGTCGTCGCGGCGGGGTGTTTTATCCAACTGTCCGAGAGGCGACGAGTTTCAGGTTCATCAGATCCAATTGGCGCGCGCGCGCAGCGCCGACGCAGTCTCGCTCGCCTCCTTCAGCACTTCGGCGTAGTCGAGCGCGGCGAATTCGCCGCCGCGGCGCAGGATGCGCCCGTCGACGATCACCGTGTCGACGTTGCGCGGCTGCCCGAACGAGATCAGCGCCTCGTACGGGTCGCCGATCGGCGCGATATTGACGTCGCCGGTGCGGACCAGGATGAGGTCGGCGCGCTTGCCGGGCGTGAGCGAGCCGGCGCGCTCTGCGATGCCGAGGTCGATCGCGCCGTCGAGCGTGGCGAGCTGCACCAGCCGCCTCGCGGTGAGGCGCACGCGCTCGCCGATGCGATGCTGGTGCAGGTTGTAGAGGATGCGCATGGCCTCGAAGTAATCGCAGCCGTAGGTTCCGGTGGTATCGATCGAGAGGCTCACCTTGACACCCGCTTCCAGCAACTCGCCGAGCTGGATGACGCCGGCGCTCGCCGGCCGGCGCGACTCGCCGATCGGCGCGATGCTGTAGCTCACGCCACGGCTGCGCAGGATCTGGCGCTCTTCGGCACTGGTGAGGAGCGGGTGGACGAGCTGCACGTCGGGGCCGAGGAGCTTCGCCTCGTCGAGCGCCTTGATCGGGCTCGGCCCCGAGGTGTGCAGCGTGATCGGCAGGCCGAGCTCGCGCGCGCCGCCCCAATCCCGGCGCGCCATGTCGAGCGAGATGGTGCCGCGGAGCGCGGTCTGCGACGGCCCGAAGTTGCGCGAGCACATCCCGAGCGTCAGCATGCCGTCGTTCGGCAGCCAGTCGCGCTTCACCTTGGCCACGTCGTCGTAATTCATCGGCTGGTCGTCGGGCATGCCCTGGGCCTGGCCGTAGCTGAACCGCCCGCGCACGCCGGTGTCGCGCATGGCCCGCAGCTCCGCGTCGGCGTGGGCAGGGGTGCGCACGTTGTGCGCCCAGTTGTGGACCGTCGTCGCGCCCGCGCTCAGCGCCTCGGCGAGGCCGAGGCGAACGCTGCGATAGCTGTCCTCGGGGGTGAAATGGCGCCCGAGCGCGCTGGTCACGGGGAAGTAGCCGCGCTTCGGATCGTCGATGCGGATGAGCGGCCGGCACGCGGTGGTCCACAGGTGCCAGTGCGTGTCGATGAAACCCGGCATGCAGATCATGCCGCGGCCGTCGAGCGTCTCCACGCTGCCCGCGGAGAGGCTCTGCGCCACCGCCACGATCGCGCCGTTGCGCACGTGGACGTCGCCGCGCTCGAAGTCGCCCAGCTTCGCGTCCATGGTGAGCACCGTGGCGCCTCGGATCACGAGCTCGCCGCGGGCGGGCAGCGGCTTTGGCGAAAGGTCGGCGCGGGAGTTCGATTGTGCGAACAGCCGGGCCGGAGCGAGACCTGCGGCAGCGATCGCTCCGGCCATCCTCAGCACCGCACGACGATGAAGCTTTCGAGTGTCCACGCTGCCTCCGCGAGTTCGTGGTATAGATCTGTTCACGTGGCGACGAGCCTCCGCTTGACCTTCGCAACTCTACTCGCGATTGTCCTGCTCGCGGGCTGCTCCTCCTCCTCCTCGCCGGAACCCGCCAGCGGGCCCGCGCCGGTGGGCTTCCCGCCCCCGCCGCCCTCTGCACCGGATCGGCCGCCGGCGCAGACGTTCTTCGCGGCGCCCGGCGGCGCCGGTACGGCCTGTTCGCTGCAATCGCCATGCTCGATCCTCGCCGCGCAGCAGCAGGTCCGGTCCGTGAACATCCAGATGCAGGGCGATATCTGGGTGGTCCTGCGCGGCGGAACCTATGTGCTGGACGCGCCGCTGCAGTTCGGCCCCGAGGACTCGGGATCGGGCGGCTTCTACGTCATGTACCGGGCCTACCCGGGAGAGACGCCGGTGATCAGCGGCGGGCGCCAAATCAGCGGATGGACCCGGGTCGCCGGCACCGCGACCTGGCAGGCCGCCACCATCGACAACGTCGAAACCCGGCAGTTCTACGTAGGAGGGAAACGGGCGACGCGTGCGCGCGAGGAAGCGAGCCTCCTCGGCACGCTGACGAAAACGGCCGACGGTTACGCGACAACGAGCCGCGACCCGCTGACGTGGCGAAATCCGGACGCAGTGGAGCTGGTATATACCGGTTCCCCGGCAGCGGGCTCCGCATGGACCGAGTCGCGCTGCGGCATCTCCAGCATATCGATCACGGGGAACGGAAGCGTGATCCGCATGAAGGAACCCTGCTGGACCAACGCGACGGTCAACAAGGAACCAGACCAGACGATCACCATGCCGACGTCGCTGGAAAATGCCCGCGAGTTCATGAACCAGCCCGGAGAGTGGTACTACGACAAGGCGGCGCGCGCGTTCTACTACATTCCACTCGATGGCGAGAGCTTGGACCAGATGGAAGTCATCGCGCCGGTTCTCGAGACCCTGGTCAGCGGTACCGGCAGCGTCGGCAATCCGGTCGGGAACCTCTTTTTTACGGGCATTACCTTCGCGTACGCCACTTGGCTGCGTCCCTCCGGCCCGGATGGGTTCGTGGAGGTTCAGGCGAACTACGCGCTGGTGGGAAACCCGCCGTCCGGCCAAAGCTTGCCGGCCGCGCTGTCCTTCAAGCACGCCCGCAACCTCCGCTTCGAGAGGAACACGTTTGTTCACCTCGGTGCGGCGGGCCTCGCGATCGATGGCGGCAGCCAGGGCAACGTCATCATAGGAAACGTGTTCACCGACATCTCCGGCACCGCCCTGCGAATCGGCGACGTCACGACTCCTACCGCCGCGGATGCATCGCAAGACCGCCGCAACTGGGTCATCAGCAATTACGTGCACGACATAGCGGTCGAGTACCACGGCGGGGTCGGCATCCTGGCCGGGTATGTGGCGGAAACGATGCTCGCGCACAACGAAGTCGCCAATGTGCCCTACACCGGCATCTCGCTCGGCTGGGGCTGGGGGACCGACTCCTACGCGGAAAGCAACGAGGTCGCCTACAACCATATCCACGACCACATGCTGCTGTTGGTCGACGGCGGCGGCGTCTACGCCTTGAGCGCGCAGGGCAGCCCGGAGAGGAACTGGTCTTCGGTTCATGACAACTACGTGCACGGGCAACGCAACAATTTCGGCGCGCTCTACTTCGACGAAGGCAGCGCCTACGTGGATGTGCACCACAACCTGGTCGTCTCCGCACCGTTGTGGGCCGGGACGAACATCGCCCACGACCTCAGGATCCACGACAACTTCAGCGACACCGCGAGCTTTCGCGACGACGGGGTTCGGCTCGTGTTCGAGAACAACACCGTGGGACCGACCGCGGCCGGACAGGCGCAGAGCATCGTCGATCTCGCCGGCATCGAGCCGGCCTACCGGAACATCAAGTGAGCGTTGCTCAGAACGAGCGACCGACCCGCAGATAGCCGGTAGTCCTGCCGGGCGCATCGATGCCCCTCGCGACTCCGGCGCGGGCCTGCAGCCCGATCAGGTAGCCGATGCGTACCTCCGTCATCAGCTCCGCGCCGACGCCGCGGTGATAGTCGGGCGAGGCGTCGTGCTCCCACGCGGCGCCGACGTCGACGAAGAGATTCAGCGATACCCGGTTCAGCCCGACCGGAGGCACCATGAAGTGGCGGTCCACGTCGGAAAGCGGCGTGCGCCATTCGACCGTCGCCAGGCGTGCACGATGCCCGATGAGGCTGGGCTCGCCGCTGCCGTACCCGCGCAACGCGAACTCGCGCTGGTTGAGCACCGGCAGGGTGAACTGGTCGTCCGAGAAGCTCCCGCCGAGCTGGAACGGCTCGGCCTTGTCCTGGCCGTAGGCTTCGTTCCAGCGCAGGGCGAGGACCGTCTTGCCGAGCGCGAGGTGGCCGCGCCAGTCGGCCCGGTAGACGTTGCCGGAAAAGTCACCGCCGAGGCCGTTAGACGTTTCGGCGAAGAGCTGCAGCCACATGCCCTGGCTCGGCCCTTCGGAGAGAAAGCGCTCGCGCCGAGTGTCGAGCCCGCCCACCAGCCCCACCACGCGCTTATCGTGCACCGATGAGGTATCGAAGCCGAGCTGGTGGAGGCGTTCGCGCTCCGTCGCCGCGCCGAGGCCCCAGTAGAAGCGCCGGTTGAGGGACAGCGTAGGCCACGTGGATACCCATTGCGCCCGTTCGTGGATGCTGTAGGCGGTGATCTCGTTCTGATCGTCCTGCCCTTTCACCGTCAGGTAGCGGCTGAAAAGCAGGCCATGGCGTGCGTTGTAGACGTATTCCGCGTCGAGCAGCGGCTCGTCCTGCGTGAACTCGTAACGCGGCGTGAAGACATAGTTGTGCAGGCCCAGCGCGTCCTGCCCGGCCACGGTGAATCCGAGCTCGATCGCGCCATCGGCGAGACCGATGACGGGAAGCCACGAGGTCGGGCGAAGCGACGACCACGGCGAGTAGGGCCGGTCGGGGACATCCATCCCCGCCCTCGGCTCGGGAGTTGGCGCTTCCGCGAGTTTCGGCAGCTCGCGCCGCTCCAAGGGCGCGGCGGGCAGCCGATGCAGGCGCAAGGTGTCGCCTTCGGCTTCGATCGTCGTCAGCAGCATCTCGCCGCCGCTCGGGGCGCTGATCTCCTTCACCCCGGTCGGCGCGGCGGTCCAGCGCGACAGGCTGCGCTCGCCGCGCCGCAGCGACCACACGTTGTACACCTTGCCGTAGTCGGCGACGAAGTAGATCTCGTCCTCGGAGTCGCCGAAGCGGGGCGAATGCTTGACCGCTTCGTCGGACACCAGCACTCTGGCCTCGCCAGCGTCAATACCAATCTCGATCAGTGACCAGCGGCCGCCGCGCAAGCTCGTTGTCACCACCGAGCGCCCGCGCGCCGCGAGGCCGTTCAGCGCTTCGCCATCGGCTGCCCGGTAGAGCGAACGCTCGACGGCGCCCTGCCGATCGAGGAGGACGACTTCGGTCGTGCCGGCGTCGAGCCGAAGCGCCGCGATGCGGCCGTCGTCGAGCGGGGCCGCGTAGCGGAAGCGTCCGCACTGAGTGAGGCGCTTCGACTCTCCGTCGGGCCCGAGCTGATAGAGATCGTAGAGCAAGTCGTAGTTGCGGCAGATGTCGGGGTCGGCCATGACGAGCGATCCGCCGGGAGCCGGAGCGAGCCGCGCGTCCTGCTCGACGTTGCGCATCGCCGCGGGCGCGCCGTCGCGCGCCTGCCGCATCAGCTGCGGCGAGGTGTAGCCATTGGCCTGGATGTACCAGCGCAGGCCTCCGGGCGCGAGCACCGGGCTGGAAATCGCCCAGGCACGAGCGATCGGTGTCCCGACTTCATCCTCGGGAGCCGAGGAGGGAGACTTCTGCGGGAAGCGTGCCCGCAGCCATTCCTGATATTCGAGCCACAGGGCGTCCATCGGCTTGCCGGTGGTCTGCACCGGGTTGCTGTCGACCTTGAACGGGATGATGTTGCCGCTGTAGGTCTCGACCAGGCGGGTCACCGCTTCGGGCCCGTAGCGCTCGCGCACGAATGCGAAGAAGTAACTGCCGTAGAGATAGTCGCGGTTGAGCGGGAAGCCGCGTCCTTCCGCGTTCACTTCGCGCAGCGACCGGAAGCCGCGGCCGGCTTCGGCGCGCATCAGGCCTTCGAACTCGCTCTGGCCGAGGCGGCCGTAGCCCCGGCTCGCATCCGACTCGGCGTACACCGCGAGGCCCTCGGTGATCCAGTACGGCTCGAGCGCGTTCGGAAAGAGGAACGCCAGCCGGCCAAAGATCCCGCGCAGCGAATAGGGGGAGCCGTGCGCCTTGTCGAGGTGCACGATGTGGGTGAACTCGTGCGTCAGGACGAGCTCGAGCCACTCGCGGTTCTGGAGCAGCTCGCCCGCGTCCGGGGGCGCCAGGAAGACGGCGAAATTGTTGAACGGCAGGGGCGAGGCGTAGCCGTTCGCGAAATCGGCCGAGTCGAGCAGCACCAGGTGGATGCGCTTTTCCGGCTGCCAGGCGAGCATTCCGGTGATGCGCGGGTACACCGTCTCGGCCACGCCCGCCACGATGCGGGCCTGGGCGCGCCGCGCCTCGGCGAAATGGACCTCGAAGTGCGCCGTCTCGAGCGTGCGCCAGCGAAGCGAAGGATCGACCCAGGTGAAATCGCGCCATTGCGCATGGGCCGCCGTGGCCCAGACGAGCAGCGCGACGACGCACGAACGCACGAGGGCCCTAATCAGGGCACCCTAAAGCGAGCATTTCCTCCGCATCCTCCCCATACGTGATCGCAGTCTAGCGTTCCGGCGAGCCGATCGTTGATCCTGACCGATTTTTTACAAAGCATTTAATCGAGCTTGATGCCGGCGTCGCGGACGAGCTTCGCCCACTTCGCCTGAGCGCGAGGCTGAAAAAAAGGGTCAGAAGCTTCATCGTGCCGCCGTTTGTCACGGTCTTCCGGTCGCCGAGGGTGTGCAATCAGGGGACTTGCTTACCTCGCGGGGGATGGTACATGGGATCGAAGAACGACACGTTTCTCTGGGAAGGGGACCGCGACCGCGCTCTCGCCGAGGCACGCAGCGGCGGCTGCGCGCTGGACCTCTGGTTCAGGCTCGCTCAGCAGCGCGCCACATACCACCGTGAATTCTCCGCCTGGCTGAGAGATGTCCACGCGAAATACCAGGTTCGCTTCGGGAAGGCGCTGGCCTAATCCCTAGTCGCGCTCTACTGCGGTGACGTAGAGCCACAGCGCCTCGATCTCCTCGGGCTTGAGGACGTCGCCCCACGGCGGCATCGCGTTCTTGCCCTTGGTCACCGACGTGAAGAAACGCTCGCGCTGGTCGCGCGGAAACTTGCGCAGGTCGAAGGCGCCCTGCGGGTCGAGCATGCGCGCGCCGTGGCAGGGGGAACAATTGCGCTCGTAGATCTCCGCCCCGACCTTGACCCGATCGGGCTGCTGTGCAAAGCCCGGCGCGCAGGCGAGGGCGAGCGCCCCGGCGATCAGGCGCATCAATCCGGCATCAGAGCAAACGTCCAGACCGAGCCGCCCTGCGGCACGTTCTGCAGCTGCTCGCGCGCGATGTTCCAGTACAGGCCGCCGATGCCCGAGAGGATGGTGACGTATTGGCGGCCCTTGTACGTGTACGTCACCGGCATCGCGTTGATGCCCGAGCCGGTCTGGAACTGCCAGAGCTGCTTGCCGCTATCGGCGTCGAGGGCGATGAACTCGCCCGTCTCCCTGCCGGTGAACACCAGCCCGCCGGCGGTCGATAGGGTCGCCGACCAGACCTGGAAGTCCGTGAGCGGCACGCGCCACTTCTTCTCGCCGGTGAGGGGGTCGATCGCGTCGATGTGGCCGATCGGCTCGCCGGCGGCGCGCGGGAGCGGCAGATTCTCGATGTACATGTAGCGCTGGCCGACGACGTGCGGCTTGGTCTCGAGGTGCTTGTACATCCGGCCTTCGTGCAGGGTCGCCGCGTACAGCAGGCCGGTCTGCGGATTGAACGAGGCGTGCATCCAGTTCTTGCCGCCGCGGGTGGACGGCCACATCTCGGTCGGGTTGCCGGCTCGGATGCTTTTCGCAATGTCGCTCTCGACCGGCCGCCCGGTGTCCGGGTCGACGTGGCTAGCCCAGTTCACCTTCGCATACGGCCTTGCCGAAATCAGGCTGCCGCTCGCGCGGTCGAGGACGTAGACGAAGCCGTTGCGGTTGAGCTGCATCAGGACCTTGCGGTCGCGCCCGTCGATCTTGATGTCGGCGTTGATGAGCTCCCAGCAGGCGTCGTAGTCGTACGCGTCGTTCGGCGTGAACTGATAATGCCAGACGATCTCGCCGGTCTTCGGCCGCATGGCGAGCACCGAGGAGGTGTACAGGTTGTCCCCGGGCCGCGATTGCGACGCCCACGGCGCCGGGTTGCCGGTTCCCCAGTACATGAGGTCGAGCTGCGGATCGTAGGAGCCGGTGATCCACGCCGAGCCGCCGCCGACTTCCCAGGCGTTGGTGCCCTGCGGCCAGGTCTCGTTGCCTTTTTCGCCGGGGGCCGGGATGGTGTAGCGGCGCCACAGGCGCTTGCCGGTCTCGGGGTCGATGCCGTCGATGAAGCCGCGCACGCCGTACTCGGCGCCCGAGTTGCCGATCACCAGCACGCCGTTGGCGATAAGCGGCGCGAGGGTGAGCGACACGCCGTCCTTCCACTCGGCGACCTTGGTCTTCCAGAGCTCCTTGCCGCTTTTCGCGTCGAGCGCGATCACGTGCGCATCGAGCGTCGTGCGGTAGACGCGCCCGTTGTAGATCGCCGCGCCTTTGTTCGACACGCCGCAGCACACCACGCGCGGCGTCTCGGGCGGCCACTCGAGGGTGTGCTTCCAGATCTGCTTCCCGGTCGCGACGTCGATCGCCACCGTGTGGCGCGCGTTCGTCACGTACATCACGCCGTTGTAGACGATGGGCTGCGCCTGCTCGCCCCAGTTGTTGTCGAGGCTCAGGTTCCACACCGGCACCAGGCGGCGCACCGTCTTGCGGTCGATCTGGCTGAGCCGGCTGTAGCGCTGCTGGTGGTAGCCCATCCCGTAGGTCAGGATGTTGTCGGTGTTGCGGCCGTCGTTCTTCAGGTCTTCGAGGGATTGCGCGCAGACTGCGGTGACGCCGGACAGGGCCGCCGCGGCGAACAGGACTTTCATGGCTCCTCCTCTAAGGGCCGGGACATGCTACGCCCTACCCCGGGCATACCGCAACGCGCCTTCTGCTAGACTGAAAATCCCAATGCCGGCCACTGGAGGGGAAGTGGCAGCGTCGCTGAGGCGGCTTCTGGCCGCTCCGGAGCATTCCGAGGACGCCGAGCGCAGCGCCCAGGCGCGGCTCTTCAACGTGGCCACGCTCACCGCGCTCGCGGCGTTGGTCGCGGCGGTTGCCATCCAGTTCGCCCTCGGCCAAGCCGGCGTCCCGATGCTGATTACGGCTGCGGCCCTCGCAGCCACCGCTCTGATGAGCGCGCTGGCGCGGCTCGGCCGCCTCGAGCTCGCGTGCGCGCTGCTGCCGCCGCTCCTCCTGGCGGCATGCATCACCGTGGGCGTGATTCGCGACGGTCTGCACGACGCGGCCGTCATGGCGCTCGGCGCGGTGCTGGTCATGGCCGGCGTCCTGCTGCAGCGGCGTGGCCTGGCGCTGTTCGCGGCTGCGGCACTGGCGGCGGTGTTCGCCGTCGGCTATGCGGAGATCAACGGGATCCTGCACCGCCGGTTGAGCAGCTACACCGACTGGAGGCACGTCGCCGGGCTGTGCCTGTTCCTTCTGTTCATTGCGGTCACCGTGCGCACGCTCATGGACAGCATCGTCGCGAGCCTGCGCGACGCGCAACAGAAGCGCGCCGCGCTCGCGGCGAGCTATGCGCGCCTGGAAGGGCAGGCGGCTGCCCTCAGGGAATCGGAGGCGCGCTTCGCCAAGGCGATCGAGACCATGGCGGAGGGCATCGTGCTCCTCGACATGGACGGCAAAGTGCGACTGTGCAACCAGGCGGCCGAGCGCATCCTCGGCATGCCGGTTGCCGACATCATGCGCCTCGGGGTGCCGATCGGGGGGCACGATGCGGTGCGGGCCGACGGCTCGCCTTTCCCGGCCGAAGAGCGGCCGGTCCCGCTCACCCTGCGCACGGGGCAGTCGCGCACCGGCGTCGTCATGGGCCTGGTGCGAGACAACGGAGCGATCCGCTGGCTGTCGGTCAACTCGGCGGCGCTGTTCGCCGACGATGCGGCGAAGCCTTACGCCGTGTTCACCACGTTTTTCGACATCTCCGGGCTGAAGCACGCCGAGCAGGCGCTGCGCGCGCATGCCGGGCAGCTGCGCGACCTTTCGCACCGCCTGTTCGAGGTCGAGGAGAACGAACGCCGGCGCCTGTCGCGCGAGCTCCACGACCGCATCGGCGCAAACCTGACCGCGCTCAGCCTGAACCTGAGGCTGGTGCGCGGCGAGTGGGAGAAGTCCAGCACGCGCCTCGACGACAGCGAGAAGCTGCTCGACTCGACGGCGCAGCTGGTGCGCGACGTGCTGACCGACATGCGCCCGCCGGGCCTCGACGAGCTCGGCCTGCTCGCCGCGCTGAGGGAGCATGCGGAGCAGGTCGCGAAGCGCAGCCAACTCGGCGTGGAGGTGCAGGGCGAAGAGCCGCAGCCACGCTTGCCGGCGGCGACCGAGATCGCGCTTTTTCGCGTCGCGCAGGAGGCGTTGACCAACATCGTCAAGCACGCGCGCGCCCGCGCGGTGACGGTGTCGCTCCGCGCCAATGCCGGCCTGGTCACCCTGACGATCGAGGACGACGGCGCGGGCTTCGACGGCGAAGCGCGCGCGATGGCCGCCGGCATGGGCATGGCGAGCATGCGCGAGCGCGCAGAGGCGGTCGGGGCGCGCCCGCGCATCGAGTCGGCGCCCGGCCGAGGCACGCGGGTGATCGTCGAGGTGCCCCACGTGGCCGCGCCGCAGCCGCAGGCGGCCCACGCGTGAGCCAGCCGGGCACCATCAGCGTGTTCATCGCCGACGACCATGCCATCATTCGCGAGGGCCTCGCGGCGCTGCTCGTCGCGCAGCCCGACATCCGCATCGCCGGCACCGCCGGCAACGGCCGCGAGGCGCTCGCCGGCGTGCTGCAGGCGAAGCCCGCGGTGGTGATCTTGGACATCGCGATGCCCGAGATGAACGGCATCGAGGCCGCGCGCCAGATCCACGCGGCGCTTCCGCAGGCGCGGATCGTGATCCTGTCGATGCACGCGGGCGCCGAGCACGTGTTCCAGGCCCTCGAGGCAGGCGCGCGCGGTTATCTGCTGAAGGAATCGGCAGCCAAGGAGATCGTCGACGCGGTGCGCACGGTGCAGCTCGGGCGGCGCTACCTGAGCGCCAAGGTCGCCGAGGTCCTGGCCGACCGGGTGGGCCGGCGCACGGCGGTGAGCCCGCTCGAGAGCCTGAGCGCGCGCGAGCGCCAGATCCTGAAGCTCGTGGCCGACGGCCTCTCCAGCGTGCGCATCGCCGAGATGCTGCACCTCTCGCCGAAGACGGTCGACACCTACCGCAGCCGCCTGATGGAGAAGCTCAACCTCTCGGATATCGCGAGCCTGGTGAAATTTGCCATCCAGCACGGCCTGACGTCGCTCGATTGACGGAGCGACGGGCTCGACTGACGGTACTGACAAGAAGTCCCTACAGCGCGGGTCGCGGCGCGCGGCTACGCTGCCCGAAAATAATGACAAACGCCACCATCATGGTCGTTGACGACCATCCCGCGACGCTCGCCGCGCTGGTCGCGCTGCTCGAGGCGGAGTTTCCCGCGTGCAAGCTGCTCGCCGTGGAAGGCGCGGAGCAGGCCTTGAGTCTCTTCGCCGGTGCCGAGCCACACGTCGTAATCATGGACATCGCCCTTCCCGGGATGAGTGGCTTCGAGGCCACGCGGCGCATCAAGGCGACGTGGCCCGACACGCGAGTGGTGATGCATTCGAGCTACGACATGCGGGTCTACCGCGACGGCGCGGCCGCTGCCGGCGCGAGCGCCTTTGTCAGGAAAGGCAAAGTCGTCACCGAGCTGGTGCCGGTCGTGGCGAGCCTGCTCGCGGCGGTGCCCCGAATCTAGATTTCCCCACAGGCCTATCCCGGCTTTTCCGACAGCGGGGCGTCGGGCCTCTCCGTAGCATGGCAGCATGGCAAAAACGTGTGCCCGCGAGCGCAATTCCGGCAACGATGGTCTGTTCGGCGAATTTGCCGCGAACGTTCCCGAGATCGTCTGGATGCGGGAAGTCGGCAGCGAGCGCATCCTCTACGTCAGCCCGGCGTGGGAGGTGGTCACGGGCTGTCCGCCTCCCGCGCACCGGGACGATTTTCTCGCCATCGTCCACCCCGACGACGCGGCGCGCGTAAGGCGCGACGCAGACGGCTCGCCCCGCGGCGGCGTCGACCACCGGTACCGGATCGTGCGCTGCGACGGGACCCTGCGGTGGCTGCACACCCGCACGTTCGCCGTGCGCAACCGCGCCGGCGAGATCTATCGCATCGGCGGAATCGCGCAGGATGTCACCGAGGAGATGCGCAAGGACGTGGAGCTGCGCCAGTTCCGCGCCGCGGTCGATGCCTCGGCCGTCCTGGTGACGCTGATCGATCCGGCGAGGATGCGTTACGTCGACATGAACGACGCCGCCTGCCGGGCGCTCGGCTACCGCCGGGAGGAGCTGCTGACGATGGGCCCGGTGGACGTGTTCTCGGTGCCCGGGTCGGACCTCGCACAGGCCTATGAACGGCTGCTCTCCGGCGACCAGGCCGCCGCCAGCGTGGAGGGTGTGTATCGTCGCAAGGACGGG
>DATLUZ010000279.1:0-2346 GCA_035577785.1 Burkholderiales bacterium
AGGTCCTTCTTCATCTGCGGCGGAAGCTGGAACAGGACCGGGCCGCGCTTCTCACCCAGGGCGGCGAGCGCGCGGTAGAGGTAATCCACGGAATCGGCCGCGGTTTCCGCCTTGAGGCGGGCGAAGTGCGTGATGCGCCGGGAGGCCTTGATGGCGAAGCGAAAGCCTTCGGGCGTGGCGCGTGCCCAGTTCTCGAGCATGGCGGCCCCCGGCATGCGGTAGAACGTGTTGTTGATCTCGACCGTCGGCAGGCGCTCGGCGTACCAGGCGAGCATCGCGTCGGCCTTGATGCTGGCGGGATAGAACACGCCCTTCCACTCCTTGAAGGCGTAGCCGCTGGCCCCTGCCAAGAGCCTCTTAGAATTCAGCATGAGAATGGCATGGCGAAGGAAAAGTTAACCGAATATTCGGCGAAGCGCAGCTTCCAGGCGACGCCCGAGCCGGCTCCCGCGCCCGGAGAGGGCCGCCGGGGGCCGCTCCTCTTCGTCATCCAGCAGCACTCGGCCCGGCGGATGCACTACGACTTTCGGCTCGAGTGCGACGGGGTGCTCAAGTCCTGGGCGGTGCCGAAAGGTCCGTCGCCCGACCCGGCCGAGAAGCGCCTCGCGGTGCAGACCGAGGACCATCCGCTCGCCTACGCGACCTTCGAGGGCGTCATCCCGCCCGGGCAGTACGGGGCGGGCGAGGTGATCGTCTGGGACTGCGGCGTGTATTCGCCGGACGAGGGGGGCCACTGGTTCCATGACCGTGCCGAGGCCGAGCGCCGGGTCCGCGAAGGGCTCGAGAAGGGCAAGCTCAGCATCCTGCTGCGCGGGGAGAAGGCGAAGGGCTCCTACGCGCTGGTGCGCACCAAGGAGCAGAAGAACTGGCTCCTCATCAAGCACAAGGACCGCTTCGCGGCGAAGGCCGATCTCACCTCGCAGGACCGCTCTCCTTTATCCGGGGTGACAGTGGAGGAGATGACCGCTATGCCGGCGCACCGCCTGCCGCTCGAGCGCCTGGTGCCGACCGGCGAGCCGCGCCCGGTTCCGGCGAGCCTCGCGCCGATGCAGGCGGAGCTCGGCGAGGCGCCTTTCAACCACCGCGACTGGATGTGGGAGCCGAAGCTCGACGGCTATCGCGCGCTCGCGTTCATCGACCCGAAGGGCGTGCAGCTTCGCTCGCGGCGCGGCCTCGACCTCGCCGAGGATTTTCCGCGCCTCGTCGCCGAGCTCGGAATGCAGGCCGTGAACGCCATGGTGCTCGACGGCGAGATCGTCGCTTTCGACGCGGCCGGCAAGCCTTCCTTCAATGCGATGCAGAACCGCTCTCAGGCGAGCGTTTTCTACTGCTTCGACCTGGTCAACTTCGAAGGCATCGACCTGCGCAAGCTCGCCTACGCCGAGCGGCGCCGCTACCTCGCACAGTGCCTGCTTCCCTCGCCGCTGGTGCAGCTCGTGCACGCCGCGGACGACGGCGTGGCGCTGCATCGAGCGGCGATGGCGAGCGGACTCGAAGGGGTCATCGGCAAGCGCAAGGACAGCCGCTACGAGTCGGGCAAGCGCTCGGGCGCCTGGCGCAAGGTCAAGGCGACGCAGAGCGCGGAGTTCGTGATCGGCGGCTACACCACGGGGAAGGGGGCGCGCGCCGCGCTCGGTGCGATTCTCGTCGGCTATTGGGACGACGGCCACCTGCGCTACGCTTCCCATGTCGGTTCCGGCTTCGACGACGAAACAATTTCATCGGTCGAAAAAAAGCTGGTGGCGCTGCGTGCGAGCGCGAGTCCATTCAGCGAGAAACCGCCGGTGAATGCGCCGACGCAGTGGGTGAAGCCCGAGCTGGTGGCGGAGGTCAAGTTCCAGAGCTGGACCGACGACGGTAGTCTGCGCGCGCCGGTCTTCCTGCGCCTGCGGGACGACATCGAGCCGAAGGAAGTCACGCGAAGAGAAACCGCCAAACCAGCCGCGGCCGCCGAGGCGTCCACTGAGGTAGGACAAGTGCTCGAGCAGCTCGAGAGCACGAAGAACGCCTATACGCTCGCGCTCGGCCCGCACCAGATCCGGCTCACGAACCTCGACCGCGTGTACTGGCCCGCCGACCCAGCGCTGAAGCAGCCGGCGCTCACCAAACGCGACCTCATCCGCTACTTCGCCGAGATCTCGCCGTACATCCTGCCGCACCTTGCCGACCGGCCGCTCACCATGATCCGCATGCCGGAGGGAATCCACGGCCAGCGCTTTTTCCAGAAGCACTGGGAGCAGGAGCGGCCGGAGTTCGTCGAGCGCATCACGGTGTTCTCCGGCCACCGGGACGAGAGCCACGAGTACCTGCTGTGCAACAACCTGCCGACGCTGCTTTGGCTCGCGC